>JACSRE010000437.1 GCA_014879945.1 Myxococcus sp. | reverse complement strand
CCCCCCCACCCCGGCCCCCTCGAAGGACCTGCGCGGGTTCTTGTCCACCGAGGGCGGCTACGCGTGCCGGCTGTCCACCTTCGCGGCGCCCACCAAGTTCCGCTGGGAGAAGCGCTTCACCGCCAGAGAGGTCGACGACAAGCTCGCCCCCTTCAACGTCGGCCGGGTGATGGCCATGTCGGTGAGCGAGCGCGGGGTGTCGGGGCGCGCGCGGCTGCTGCAGATCTCGGGCGAGGCGGGCGCCACCACCATTCGCGGCGAGCTCGTCATTCGCCGGCTCTTCTCGAACCTCAACAGCGCGATGTTCGAGGTGCGGGCCGAGCGGGAGCCGAAGGGGCGGCCGACCGGCTGGGTCTTCACCGGCGGCGGCTGGGGGCACGGCGTGGGCATGTGCCAGACCGGCGCCATCGGTCGCGCCGAAGCGGGCCAGACGTACCAGCAGATCCTCGAGCACTACTTCGGGGGCGCCACCGTCAGCCGCGTCTACTGAGGGGGTACGCCTCGCTACCCACCTGAAAGCACTGGCGGCCCCTGCCCTGCCACGCAGGCCGCTCGGCGTTATGCTCGCCTCGTGCTGCTGGTGCCCCGACCGAACGCCGCTCCTGCGCCGCGCGTCCTCCGCGCCGGCGTGGCGTTGGTGCTGGCCCTGGCCGCCCACGCGCTGATGCTGGCGGCGCTGCTCTTCCTCTCGCACCTCAAGCTCGACACCCCGCCGCTGACCCGCGCGCGCTTCGAGCGACCGGTCGCGTTCCGGCCGCTGACCGCCGCGAGGTTCGAGCAGAACCGCGGCAAAGACGCGCCGGCCCTGGCGACCCGCGAGACGAAGGCGCGCGTCGAGAAGCCCAAAGAGAAGAAGGCGCCGGAGCAGGCGCCCGGGCAGGTCGTCGACGTGGCGCCGGGCAACGGAGAGGTTTCACCCGACGCGAAGTTCGCGGCCGAGACCAACAACACCGTCAAGCGCGAGACGCGCGCGAAGGAGCAGACCGCGTTCTACCGAAACGCCATGCCGCGCCGCACCTCGACCAAGGCGATCGACGCGGCGGGCTCCGACCCGGTCGAGGCGGCGGTGGTGAGCGGCAACGGCGGCGTCGGGCAGGACGATCGGCCGCTGCGCGAGTCGCCCAGCGCGCTGGCGCTCGAGGTGCCGAAGCAGCAGGCGCGCTCGGCCCTCGCCATCAAGGCCCCCACCGCTGGAGGCATCGGCCCGGTCGTCGCCAATCGCGACGAAGCGGTGGCGCTCAACGGCACCTCGCAGCGGCTCAACCTGCAGCTCGGCCGCGCGGGCGCCGAGGCCGACGGCTCCGAGGGGCGGGCGGGCACCGAGGGCGCCGTCAACCTGCTCCCCTCTGCCGCCGTGCTCGACGCCGTCTCGGGCGCCGCGGCCAACGATCACCTGGCCGACGTCGACGAGGGCGAAGGCACCTACCTCAACACCCGTGAGTGGAAGTACGCCGGCTTCTTCAACCGCGTGAAGCAGTCGGTCGGTCAGCACTGGAACCCCAACGCCCAGCTCCACCTGCGCGACCCCACCCTGCAGATCTACGGCGGGCGCGACCGGCAGACGCTGCTCCAGGTGACGCTCACGGCCGACGGGCACCTCAAGGAGGCGTGGGTCGAGAAGTCGTCGGGCCTCGACTTCCTCGACCTCGAGGCGGTGAAGGCCTTCGAGCGCGCCCAGCCCTTCCCCAACCCGCCCTCGGGCCTCATCGCGTCGGACCAGACGGTGCGCTTTCAGTTCGGCTTCTACCTCGAGATGTCGGGGCGGCCGGGGCTGAGGCTCTTCCGCTCGAACAACTGACGCCCCCTCAGTCGGCGCTGACGCCGGCGGGAATACGCACCTCGAACGTCGTGCCCTTGCCCGCCTTCGTCTTGAAGGTGACCGACCCGCCGTGCTCGTCGACGATCTTCTTCACGATCGCCAGGCCCAGGCCGGTGCCGTTCTTCTTGCCGACGGTGACGAAGCTCTCGAACAGCCGCTCGGCCGCCGCGGGAGGAATGCCCTCGCCCGTGTCGGCGGCGCGGAAGATCACCTCGTCGGCTTCACGATCGACGGTGAGGGTAAACCGGCCCCCTTCGGGCATGGCGTCCATCGCGTTGCGGGCCAGGTTCAAGATCGCCCGCTTCATCTTGTTCTCGTCGAAGCGAGCGGCCCCCGTGTAGGTGGTGACCACCTTCACCTCGGCCTCGGCGCGCTCGAACTCGCGCTCGAGCTGCTCCGCGAGCTCGGCCATGAAGACGTGCAGGTAGACGCGCCGCATCAGCACCGACCGCTCCCCCCGCGCGAAGTCCAGGGTCTCTTTCTGCATCGCGGCGACGTGATCGAGCTGGGCCAGAATCGACCTGGCCATCTGGCGGCGCTCCTGCTCGGTCGGCTCGTCGGCCATCATCTCGGCGTAGCCGGCGATCACCGTCAGGGGCGTTCGCAGGTCGTGCAGCACGCCGGCCAGCATCTGCCCGATGGCCGCCATGCGCGCCTTGCGCTCGAGGTCTTCGCGGCTCTGGCGCGACGCGAACGCCCGGCCGATCTGCCCGGCCAGGAGCACCGCGAGGCGCTCGTCGGCCGCGGTGAAGCCGCCCTTCTTGTTGAGCAGCTCGAGCGAGCCCAGGCGGCCCTCATCGCCGGGAATCGGAACGCACAGCACGGCCCCGATCGCGACCCCCAGCTTCCGGGCGATCGATCGGTCGAAGTGCTCGCTCTCGTCGGCCCGCTCGACGCGGACGAGCTCACCCGTGAGCGCGACGTACCCCGCGATGCCCTGCCCCGTCTTGAGCCGCACCGAGGTGAGGGCCTCGCTCCTCTCGCCGCTGGCGTTGCGGAAGTAGAGGCTGTCGCGCTCCTCTTCGGCGATCAGAATCGAGCCTGCCTTCGCGCCGACCGCCTCGATCGCGGTCTGGAGGATCCGCTCCAGCAGGTCGACCTGCTGGTCGCTCGACGAGGCGGCGCGCTCGAGGCCGTAGAGCAGATCGAGATCGTGCACGCGCTGGGCCAGCTCGTCGCTGCGAACGCGCAGCTGCTCGAGCAGGAGCACGTTGTCGAGCACGGCGGCGATCTGGGTCGCGACGCCGTCGACGAGGGTGCGGTCGTCTTCGGTGAAGGCGTCTACCTTTCGGTGCAGCACCTCGAGCACGCCGAGCACCTTGCCGCGCACGTGCCGCAGCGGCGCGGCGACGATGGAGCGGGTCTTGAACCCCGACTGGCGATCGACCTCGGGGTTGAAGCGCTGATCGGCGTAGGCGTCGCCCAGCAGCAGCGTCTTGCCAGAGCGAAAGACGTGCCCCGCGATGCCGGCCGACACCGGGAGCCGCAGCTCCTTGAACGAGGCGCCCTTCACCACGCGTGACCAGAGCTCGTTGGTGCGCGGGTCGTGCATGAAGAGCGTGGCCGCCTCGGCGTCGAGCAGCCCGGTCAGCCGGTCCATCACCGTGCGCAGGAGCGCGTCGACGTCGCGGGCCGCCGAGAGCTGCGTGCCGACCTCGATGACGGCCGAGAACCGCTCGTTCTGCCGGGTGACGGCCCGCTCGAGCTCGTTGAGCTTCGCCGCCAGCCCGCTGACCAACGCGCCCGGGTCCGTGCGGGGGCCCTTCTTGCGATCCATACCTCGACGATAGCAGCCGCCGTCGGGCTGTCAGAGAAAGCCTCAGTGCGCGGCGGCCCACGAGCGCCCGTGGCCGAGATCGACCACCAGCGGAACCCGCAGCGCCGCCGCCTGCGACATCACCTCGCGCACCACCGGCTCGACCGCGGCCAGCTCGTCGTCGGGCACCTCGAAGAGCAGCTCGTCGTGCACCTGCAGCAGCATGCGCGTCTCGAAGCCCGCGAGGCGGCGCTCGACCTCGAGCATGGCGCGCTTGACCAGGTCGGCGGCGGTGGCCTGAATCGGCATGTTGATGGCAGCGCGCTCGGCGGCCATCGCGATGCTCCGGTTGCGGCTGACGATCTCGGGCATGTAGCGCCGCCGCCCGAAGAGGCTCTCGACGTAGCCGCTCTTCCTCGCCTTCTGCACCGTCTCGTCGATGTACGCCGAGATGCCGGGGAAGCGGGCGAAGTACCGCTCGATGATCGACTTCGCCTCTTCGACGGGAATGCGCAGCCGCGTCGCCAGCCCGTGCGCCGACAGCCCGTACGCGATGCCGTAGTTCACCATCTTGGCGGCGCGGCGCAGCTCCCCCGTCACCTCGGCCTCGGGCACCTGAAACACCTCGGCCGCGGTGCGCACGTGAACGTCGGCCGCCTCGGCGAAGGCCTTCACCAGGCCCTCGTCGTGCGCCATGTGCGCGAGAATTCGGAGCTCGACCTGCGAGTAGTCGGCCGACAACAGCACGTGCCCCGGCGCGGCCACGAAGGCCCGGCGAATCTGCTTCCCCAGCTCGGTGCGAATCGGAATGTTCTGCAGGTTGGGGTTGGTGGACGAGAGCCGCCCGGTGGCCGTCGCCGCCTGGTGGAAGGTGGTGCGCACCCGCCCGTCGGCGCCGATCAGCGTGGGGAGCGTGTCGAGGTAGGTGCTCTTGAGCTTGGCGACGTTGCGGTACTCGATGATCGCCTGCGGGAGCGGGTGCTCCTCGGCCAGCTTCTCGAGCACCTCGTGATCGGTCGAGGGCCCTGTCTTGTTGCGCTTGAGCACCGGCAGCTTGAGGTCGTCGAACAGCACCTGCGCCAGCTGCAACGGGGAGCCGACGTTGAACTCGCGGCCCGCGTGTCTGTACACGTCCTGCAGCAGCGCCTCGCACGAGGCGTCCACCTGCTTCGAGATCTCGGCGAGCGCCTCGCGGTCGATCAGCACCCCGGTGCGCTCCATGCGCACCAGCACGGGAATGAGGGGGAACTCGAGCTCGCGGGCCACCTTCGCCAGCCCCACGCCGTCGATCTCGGTCCACAGATCTTCGGCGATGCGCCCGATCGCGTCGGCGGCCGCGCCGAAGGCCGGCGCCACCTGCGCGGTCGTCAGCTGGGCGCGCTCGACGTGCTCCCGGCCGCCCAGCAGGGCGTCGATGGTGGGGAGCTCCTGGTGGAGGCGCTCGCGCGCCAGGTCGGTGAGCGCGTGCTCCTTGCGAGAGGGGTTCATCAGGTACGAGAGGAGCTCCACGTCGGCCCAGGGGGGCCGGGCCGAGAGCCCGAGGCGCTGGAGCACGTGGAGCAGCCCCTTGGCGTCGTGGGTGGCCAGCTCACAGTCGGCGCGCCCGAGCGCCGCCGCGAGGGCCGCCTTCACGGCCTCGGCGCCACAGGCCCGCACGTCGACGAAGAACACCCCGCCCCCGCCGAGCGCGAGGCCGAAGCCGAGCACCGTCGCCGAGTGCGGCTCGCCCTCGAAGAACGGCGCGATCGACAGGCGCCTGGTGGCCCCCAGCGCCTCGCGGAGCGTCGCCAACCCCGCGCCGTCGGAGACGATGGTGGCCTCTCGCGCGAGCGGGGTGGCGTCGGCCGCCGGCATCTCGTTGATGAGCCGGTAGAACTCGAGCTCGGTGAAGAGCGCGCGGGCCTCGGCCTTGTGCACCGGCCGCACCGCGAGCGCCGTGGGGTCGGCCACCAGGGGCAGCTCGTCGCGAAACGACACCAGCTGCCACGCGCGCCGGAGCTGCTCGACGTTCTCTTTGATCGCGGCCTTCAGCTTCGGCTTCTCGAGCTCCTCCACCCGCGCGATCAACGCCTCGACCGTTCCGAAGCGCTTGATCAGCTCGGCCGCCGTCTTGGGCCCGACCCCCGGCACCTTGGGGATGTTGTCGATCGCGTCGCCCACCAGCGCCTGGTACTCGCGCATCTGCGAAGGCTCGACGCCGAAGCGCTCGCGCGCCACCGCCTCGTCGATGGGCACGTTCTTCACCGGGTCGTAGATCGTCACGTCGGGCGCCAGCAGCTGCAGGAAGTCCTTGTCGCTGGTGACGATCTCGGTGGCCATGTTCGCCGCGCGCGCGCGCTTGACGAGGGTGGCGATCACGTCGTCGGCCTCCCACCCGGCCTCCTCGAGGATGGGCACGTCGAGCACGGCGGCGACCTTGCGAATGAGGTCGAACTGCAGCGAGAGATCGGGCGGCGGCGCGTCGCGGTTGGCCTTGTAGTTCGGGTCGATGGCGAGGCGGCCCCGGCGGCTGTCCTTGTCGAAGCACAGCGCCAGGTGGGTGGGCTTTCGCTCGCGCATCAGCTTCAGCAGCATGCGGGTGAAGCCCAGCACCGCGTGGGTCGGCAGGCCCTTCGAGGTCGTGAGCGGCGGGAGCGCGTGGTAGGCGCGAAAGACGAACCCCGAGGCGTCGATCAGCGTCAGCGTCGGCGGGCCGCTGGGCGCTTCGGGGGGCGCCGGAGCCGCGGGAGCGGGCGGCGCGGCGGCCGGCCCGAAGAGATCACCTTGAACGCCCATGCGCCCGCTCGTAGCGCAAAACCCGGCCCCCGACCCTCACTTGCAGTTCTGGTCGAGCATCTCCTGCACCTGCTCGCGGTAGCCGTCGCCGTCGACCGCGAGGTCGAGCACCGCCTTGAGCTGCTCGCAGGAGCCCGAGTCCATCGCCTTGCCGATGGCCTCCTTCGCGCGCTGGGTGCAGAAGTAGCCGGCCTTGAGCAGATCGGCGTTGGCCCGGGAGAACGAGAGCCCCAGCTTCCACACCTTGCACGCCGCCCGGAAGTCCTTCTTGTCGGCCTGGATCTTCCCCTTCAGGTAGCAGGTGCTCGACATGCCCTCGATGATGCCCTTGCGGACGAACGAGGCGCGCTTCTCGATCTCCTTTCGCCGCTGCTCGTCGGGGAGCTTCGCCATGGCGTCGCCCAGCACCAGCTTCTCGTCGAGCGCGAGCGCCTTGCGCATCGGCTCCTCGGCCTTCTCGGGGCGATCGTTCGAGAGCTCGGTCTGGCCGGTCTTGAAGTACGAGATGGCGTTGGTGACGTCGAGCAGGAGCGCTCGCGTCTCGTCGTGCAGGGCCGACTTGTTGACGTTCTCGATCACCTTCTGCAGCGGCACCGGCGCCTCGGCGAACGCGCCCTGGTAGTAGAGGACGAGGGCGCGCCCCATGGCCTCTTCCTTGTAGCGGGCCTTGAACTCCTGCAGCGCGATCTTCCCCGGGTCGGGCGGCGGCGCCGGCGGGCGGAAGACGGGAATGTCGGGGCACTTCCACGGCGCCTCGCCGGGCCGCAGCTTCTCGCGCGCCTTGCGGAAGTTGACGTGGTTGGGATCTTTGGGGCGCCAGTCGGTCTTGCCCAGCGGCCCGTCGAGCTTCACCTTGAAGGGGTACGGCGGGTCGAGCTCGTCGGGCGTCATCGTCTGACACGCCAGCCGCATGTACACCTCGCACCGCTTGAGCGCGTTCTCCCACTTGGCGTTCACCGAGTACGTCTTGCACTCGGCGGCCGAGGTCTTCTTCACCTCGTCGATGATCGGCTTCACCGCCGAGAGCGTGTCGAGGAAGAAGCAGCCGACGAGCTCGCGCGAGAACGGCCGCACCTTCGCGAACGAGTCGAGCGACTCCTCGAGCCGGCCCGAGGCCGCCAGCTCCTTGCCCTTGAGGTAGGCGTCTTCGGCCAGGCGCTCGTGCTTGATGCGCTTCATCAGCTCGTTGGCCTGCTGGTGAATGGGCTCGATGTCGAGAATGCGCCCGCACGCCTCTTCGGCCTTGCCCCAGTCGGCGGCCCGCCCCTCGCAGCTGGCGTAGGTGCGGCAGACCTTGAGCAGCTCTTCGATCTCGTCGGCCGGGTCCACCGGCGGCTTGACGACGACGGCGGGCCCGCCGCCCGCGCCGGGCCCCACCGGCCCATCGGGCCCGCTGGTGAGCCCCTTCACGAGCACCGCCACGAAGAGGAAGGCCAGCACTCCGCCGCCGATGATGAAGAGGCGCTTCTTCTTCGGGTCCATCGTCGAGGTCGCGCTGGTGGGCGCCGCCTCGATCGCGTCATCGTCACCACCACGCCGTCGGGGCGGCCTCGAGGCGCCTGGCCGCGTGGCCTTCGCCACCGCCGCCTTCGAGCCCGACGCGGCGCCGTTCTCGTACATCATCTCGACCACGCCGAACTGAATGATGTCGCCCGCGCTGAGCGGGGTGTCTTCGGTGATGGGGCTGCCGTTGACCGTGGTGCCGTTGGCGCTGCCGAGATCGCGGAGCACCGCCTCACCGCCCGACACCTCGACCTCGGCGTGGCGGCGGCTCACCGAGTCGTCGTCGACGCGCAGGTCGACGCCCGCGACGCGGCCGACGCTCATCACGCCCTTGAGCGGGAAGCTCTGGCCCGTCACCGGCCCCGAGAGCCCGCGGAAGGCGGGCCCGGTCGAGCCGGCGCGCGTCGGCCGCCTGGCCCCGGCCGCGGCGGGCGCCTTCACCGCCGGCATCACCTTCGTGGAGCGCTCGCCCTTCGCGAGGCTGTCGGGCCGCTTGATCGCCTGGGTCCCGCGCCCCGACGGCCTGGCCTTCGACTTGTCCACCTTCGGCCGCGACTTCGCCCCGGCCTTCAGGGTCGCCTCGTAGTCACCCAGCACGATCGCCGCGGCGGGCTCGAGCCTGGTGGGCCCCTCGATGCGCTCGCCGTTGACGATGGTGCCGTTGGCCGAGCCGAGATCTTCGACCATCACGTCGGCGCCCTCGAGGAAGAAGCGGGCGTGCTTTCGCGACACGCCGCCCTCCGAGAGGATCAGATCGTTGCCTTCGGCGCGCCCGACGGTCAGCTGGTCGGCGAAGTCCTGCTCCTGCTCGGTGCCGTCGGGGTTCTTGATGACGAGGGTCGGCATGAGTCGGTCAATCCTCGCGGAAGATGCCCATGTTCACCGGCATGCCGCGGCGCTGCAGCTCGTCGTAGAACTTGGGCACGAAGCCCGTCGCCACGTAGCGCCCCTTCACCCGGCCGTCCTCGGTGAAGCCCTCTTGCTTGTAATAGAAGATGTCCTGGAGGGTGATGATGTCGACCTCCATGCCCGAGATCTCGGTGATGTAGGCGATGCGCCGGCTGCCGTCGTTGAAGCGCGTCTGCTGGATGATCATGTGCACGGCCGAGGCGATCTGTTCTCGAATCGCCTTCACCGGCAGGTCCATGCCGGCCATCAGCACCAGCGTCTCCATGCGCGCCAGCGCGTCGCGCGGCGTGTTGGCGTGCAGGGTGGTGAGCGAGCCGTCATGGCCGGTGTTCATGGCCTGGAGCATGTCGAGGGCTTCACCCGAGCGGCACTCGCCGACCACGATGCGCTCCGGGCGCATGCGCAGGCAGTTCTTCACCAGATCGCGAATGGTGACCGCGCCCTTGCCTTCGAGGTTGGGCGGCCGCGACTCGAGCTGCACCCAGTGCTCCTGGCGCAGCTGCAGCTCGGCGGCGTCTTCGACGGTGATGATGCGCTCGTCTTCGGGAATGAACGAGCTCACCACGTTGAGGGTGGTCGTCTTGCCCGAGCCGGTGCCGCCCGAGATCACGATGTTGCGCTTGGCCTTCACGCACATCTCGATGAACTCGGCCATCTGCGGCGTCACCGTCTTGTATTTGATGAGATCTTCGATCGCGAGCGCGTCACGCTTGAACTTGCGAATGGTGATGCACGGGCCCTTGAGGGCCAGCGGCGGAATGATGGCGTTGACGCGTGAGCCGTCTTTGAGGCGCGCGTCCACCATGGGGCTCGACTCGTCGATGCGGCGACCGATGGGCGCGACGATGCGCTCGATGACGCCCAGCACCGCCTGGTTCGACGAGAAGATCTTGTCCGAGAGGATCAGCTTGCCCTTCTTCTCGATGTAGAGCTGGTTGGCGTGGTTCACCATGATCTCGCTGATCTCGTCGTCAGCGAGGAAGGCCTCGAGCGGGCCGAGGCCGAGCGCCTCGTTGAGCACGTCGGTCAGGAGCATCTCGCGGTCGATGTCCTCGGGGATCTCTTGATCGCCCTCCATCTGGTCCACGATGTCGCGAATGGCCTTCTCGGTGCGGCGCCAGAGCTCTTCGTCGCCGAGGCGGTCCATGTCGAGGCGGCGCAGGTCGAGGTACTCGATCAGCCGGTCGTGAATGTCCTTCTGGAGGTTGGCGTAGGCCTCGATGCGCGGGTCGACGTGCTTGCGGTTCTTGCGCAGCGCCGCGGCGAGCGAGGCGGGCATGTTCTTCTTGTCGCGCGCCTCCTGCTCGTCGGCCTCGGCCTCTTCCTGGTCTTCGTAGTCCTCGTCTTCACCCTGCGCTTCGTCTTCGTACTCGCCCTCGTCCTCAGCGACCTCGTCGTCCTGGGGCTCCTCTTCGTCGTCGGGCGCGTAGCCCGTCTCGTCGCCCTCGAAGTCGCCCTCTTCGGGCGCGTCGACGTTGATGATGTAGTCACCGACGTAGATCTTGTCGCTCGGCCGAACCACCTGCGGCGCCGCGATCTTCTTGCCGTTGACGAAGGTGCCGTTGGTCGACTTGAGATCGACCACGATGTACTTGCCGTCCTTCAGGACGATGCGCGAATGGTACTTCGAGACATTGCCCTTGTTGAGGACGATGTCGTTCCCTGCGAGCCGGCCAATCGTGACCTCTTCTTTTTCGAAGGTCAGCTGCTCGGACTCGCCGCCCTTCTCGGTCAGCGTGATGAGAAACATGTCTGCTCAGCGTAGCAGAGAGCGCCCATGACAACGCGCTGATACCGCTCAGGAAATGAAGCGCCCCCGGCCAGATGACCGACCCGGCGCGGGGCCCACCTTGTCCGACACGCGGGCGCAGCGTCGCTAGTCGAAGATGCCGAAGTTCACTTCACCGCGGGCCTGCTTGTAGCGGCTCTTCACGTCTTCGATGATGGTGCGGATCTTCTCGGAGTCGGGGTTCACGATGCGGGGCGTGACGAAGATGACGAGCTCGCGCTTGTTCGAGTCGAACGCCCGGTTCTTGAAGAGCTCGCCGATGATGGGAATGTGGCCCAGGCCGGGGATCTTCGAGACCGACTTCTGCTCGTCGTGCGCGAAGACGCCCGACAGCACGATCGTCTCGCCGTGACGAACGGTGACGTTGGTCTTCACCTTGCGGGTGCGGAAGCCGGGAATCGACGCGCCGCCGCCGAGCGACACCGCGACCGACTGGTCCACCTCTGACACCTCGGCCTCGATGTTCGTCTGGATGTTGCCGGTGCGGTCGGCGGTGGGCTTGAGGCGCAAGATCACGCCGTACGGCTTGAACTCGACGGCGAACTGGTTGTTGGTGATGAGCGGAATCGGCACCTCACCGCCGGCGAGGAACTCGGCCTGCTCGCCCGAGGCGCACACCAGCTTCGGCTGCGCGAGGAGCCGCCCGTAGCCGTCGTTGTTCTGGAAGCCGATGTTGAACTGCGCCTGGCCCAGGCCGAAGGAGCGCAAGAAGCCCTCGCCGAAGTTCCCGGGGAAGAGGTCGCGCGTGATGGTGACGGTCGCGTTCGCCGTACCCGAGATGTCGAGCGGGTACCTGATGCCGTAGCGGTCCTTCGACTCCCGGCGGATCTCGACGAACTGCACCTCTGACAGGATCATGCGCTTGATGCCGACGGTGAGCAGGTTCTCGACCTTCTCGCCGATGGCCTTGGTGATCAGCTCGGCCTTCTGCAGGTCCTGCTGCGACTCGACCGAGCCCTCCAGGAAGATGGTGGACCCGACGACGTTGGCGGCGACGTTCTTGAGGCCGGCCTTCTGGAAGGCGGCGTTGAGGTTCTGCGCCACCAGCTTCTTCGCGTTGGGCGCGATCTTCACGAAGCTCTTCACGTTCGGGTAGAGGCCGACGACCTGATCGATGCGGTCGGCGTCAGACTGCGTGTAGGCCTGACCGTCGAGGTAGATGCGATCGCCGACCATGCGCACGTTGACGCCTTCGATCTCACCCAGCAGCTTCTTGATCTCGGTGATGACCTCGTTGGGGTCTTGCTTGCGCACGCTGAGCAGGTAGCTGACGCGCTGGCCCGAGCTCTTCCAGATGAGGAGCGTCGTCTTGCCCTCCGACGAGCCGATGATCAGCAGCTGGTTGTTGCCGATGGTCTTCACGTCGGCGACCGACGCGTCACCGACCGCGACGCGGTTGATGCCGGGAACGGTGATGACCTTCTGCGTGCCGACGCCGAGGCTGATGTTGCCGCCCTCCTGGGCGAAGGCCGACGCCGACATCGTCACCACGGCCAGCGCTGCCAAGCTCCGAGTCCACACAGTGCGCATCAACCCCTCCAAGACTCACTCCAGTACAGGCTGCTCGACCTCTTCTGCCGGCAGGCCGCCGTCCATCAACCCCACCTCAATGTCCGACGCGCCCTCTTGAAGCTCAGGCACCGCAGGTCCAACCCACGCCATCGCCCACAACGCCCCGATCGCGATGGGCACACCGTAGGGAATCGACCTCGCGCTGTCGACGACGGCGCGAGGTTCAGCCTTCGATTCCGCGCGCGAGACGCTAGCAGACCGTCGCCGGTTCCAGAGCACGAAGAAGAGCGCGGCGCCGGCGCCGACGACCGAGATGAGGAAGACGGCCGAGAGGGCGCGCGGCACGCCGAAGCCGGCCCCGACGGCCGTAAGGAGCTTCACGTCGTTCCACCCGACCCGGGGCCCGGTGAGGGCCAGCAGCGCGAAGGGCGCGCCACAGGCCAGCGCGCCGAGGACGCCCGAGATGACGCCCTGCTCGACCGAGCCGAGGCCCTCGAGCGCGAACCGCAGCGTCAGGGCCGCCGTCAGCGTCGTCCACGCCACCCACGCGGGCACCACGCCCTGCTTGAGATCGAGCCCCGCCGCCGTGACGACCGCGACGCCGATCAGCGGCCAGAGAATCAGCTCGGGAGCGGGCACGCGGTCAGCGGTAGACGAACTTCACCTTGTCGCTGCAGATGAAGTACTCGTCGCCGTCTTCGACCTTGCGGCGCTTGATGCGCTGCTTGTTGAACCAGGTGCCGTTCGACGAGCCGAGATCTTCGATGAAGAAGTCGCTGCCCTCGCGGCTGATGACGGCGTGCTCGCGCGAGACCTTGCCCGAGTTGATCACGAAGTCGCAGTGCTTGCCGCGGCCGATGACGAAGCGGTCTTTCGCGATGCGATCGAGCTCGCCGCCTTCGACCATCATGTACAGCGCCGGCGCGCCCGAGGCGTCGCTGCCCGGGTCGTCGATGTCGATGTTGTCGCCGTCAGGCTCGGGAGCCGGTGCGTTGTTTCCGCCACCGCGCTTGTTCTGAATCAGCCGCTCCAGCTCGGCGGCGGTCTCGAGCACGCGCTCCTGCACCTCGCGCCGCACCGGGTCGTCATCCATCGACGGCTCGGGCGCGCGCTGCGGCGGCCTGGGCGCCGGTTGGAGCTGCGGCGGCGGCCCGCGGGGCTGCGGCGGGCGCGGCGCCGGGGTGCCGTTCGAGACGGGCACCGGGCGTGGGCCGGGCGCCGGCGCGGCCGAACCCGACGGGTCGAGGAACCCGTTGAGGCGCGCGAACATGAACATGGCCTGGTTGATCAGCGCGTCGCGATCAGACCCCATCTGCGAAGCCATGTCCTCGTAGGCCTGCCAGATGTGGTCGGCGATCGAGACTTTTCTCGGTGGGCGGCTGCTCGGATCCATCATGTCATCGGCTCGCTGGGCGCCGCCTGAAGGCGGCGAATGACCACGACGATAGCCCCATTCT
Source organism: Myxococcus sp. (assembly GCA_014879945.1). Taxonomy (GTDB): domain Bacteria; phylum Myxococcota; class Myxococcia; order Myxococcales; family Myxococcaceae; genus Xiheimicrobium. The sequence continues at coordinate 119,273 of JACSRE010000437.1, read as the reverse complement.
CCCGATCGTCCAAACTACCGACGGCAAGAAAGCCCCTCGCTGGGCCCATTGCCCCCTCGGAGGGCACGGAGGGGATCGAACTCGGCCACCACGTTCGTCGACGGGTAGGCCACGAAGACGCGAGCGAGCACGGGCTCGTACACCACGCTGCCGGGCAACTGGAGCGTGCCCGGGCAGGTGCTGCCGGCGGTGAAGAGCCCCGGGTCGAGCACCGAGACGAGCGGCGCCAGACCGCTGGTGAGCTCGAAGGACCACGACACGCCTGTAGCAGGTGGTTGCGTGTCGGCCGCTGTCCCGAAGGGGATCACCAGGCCGGGCGCGACCGGGTCCACGCCCGCGATGCGCACGAAGGAGCCGGCGCTCGACTTGAACTCCGAGCCCGACGCGGCGCGGCCGAGGAAGCCGTCAACCGACCCCGAGATGACGTACGGCGCGCTGGGGCCAGCGCGAATCACCGCCGCGGTGGGGGAGCAGCCCGTCGCCGGCGCGAACTGCACGCTCGTGCCGCCGACGCCGGTGAGCGTCGCCGGCGCGCAGCCCTCCCCGGTGAACGCGACGCGGTCGCCGACCGAGAGCCGGCTGGCCAGGGCGCCGACCTCGAAGGCGTTGGTGGTGCCTGGTGGCACCGAGAGGGTCGGGGTCAGCTCGCCCTCCCACGAGACGGTGATGGTCTGGGCGCGGAAGGCGCCGTCCTTGACGGTGGCGTTGAGCTGCGCCGCTTCGGCGTCTCCGCCGCTGATGGTGGGGCCCTCGAGCCACGCCGGACCTCCGGTGTACCGGCCGCTGCCGAGGCTCGCCGCCGTCGGGTCCTGGTCGAGGAGCGACATGGTCAGCGCGTCGAAGAAGATGATGTCGCCGTTGCTCATGGTGAGCACCCCCAGCACCGCGAAGCCCCCCGCCCCACCGTCGGTCGCGGCGATGGTGCGCACGCGGCCGCCAGCGACGAAAGAGAGGCCCCGCACCAGCCCGTCATTCCACCGCAGCGGCTGGGTCGGCGCGCCGTCGGCCACCAGCACTCCGAAGCCCGCGGCTGGCGCTGCGCCGCGGGTGTCGACGGCCGAGACGCCACCACACCGGAAGCTGCCGCACGCCTCTTCGTCGAGCACGCCGTAGAGGATGGCGCCGGGCGGCGGGGCGACGGCGCCCTCGTCGGCGCCGGTGCCGGGCAGCTGCGCGTCAGACGTCGACAACTGGCGCACCGGGCCGGGGAAGTTCAGCGCCACGGTCTCGAGGGTGGCGAGCTCGACGAGCGAGGTGGTGCCCGCGGCGCCGCTCCGCTGCCGGGTCGCGATCGCCAGGCATGGCTCGAGCGGGTTTGCGCAGAAGGGCCGCCCCGCCACCGTTCGGCCAGTGACGCCCGGCACCGCGAGCATCGCGCTCACCGAGGCGCCGCGAATCTGCAGCCGGGTCGTGAGGCTCGAGACCAGCGACGCGGTGGTGCGCGCGCGCAGGGCCGCGGCAGCGCCTGGCATCGACAGCTCGAGCACCGCCGCGTCGTTGCCATCGAAGGTCGCCAGCCACACCCGGCTGGTCGCGGCGTCGGCCATCAGGTTCGCCATCGCCGTCACCGGCGCCGGCATCGGCACCCGCCGCAGCTCCCGGAGCTCCGACAGCTCGACGCCGACGATCGAGAACTCCGCCCCGCCCTGGCGCGTCGCGTAGAGCAGCGAGCCCTTGCGTCGCACGCCGTTCTCGTAGCGGGTGTCGATGGAGAGGCTGGTGGGCCGATCGAGCACGGGGATGGAGAGGGTCTCGAGCGGGTTCGGGGCCTTCAGCGGCGCGCGGACGATCGCCGTGCCCGAGACCGCCTTCAGATCGAGCACCCGCAGCTCGTTGGTGTTCGTCGAGGTGACGAAGAGGAACCGATCGACGCCCGCGTTGCCCTCACCGACGAGCGCGCCGCCGTCGAGCAGGTCGACGAGCACGAGATCGTTCGCGCCGATGAACGCGCTGGCGCTGCTGGTGGCCTGCTGCGAGCACGCCACGAGCGCGAGCACCGACACCCAGCCGAGCGCCCTCATCGCGCGCCCCCCGCGTCAGGCGAGCACGAGGGGTCGGTGGCGCGAATGAGGCACAGCTGCTGCCGGCCGAGGTGCGCCACCAGCCGCGCCCCCTGGGGCTGCGCGAGGTCGGGAATGTCGACGACGGCCACCCGCCCGTCCTGGAAGTTGCTGGCGTAGAGGCGAGCCCCGGCTCCGCGGCGATCGACGGTGAGGCCGAAGGGCTGAATGCCGACGCCCGGCACCTGCACCACCACGTCGCCCACGTCGTCGTCGTAGAGCGCGATCACGCCGGCGTTGGTGCAGGTGATGGCGAGCAGGTCGCCGCGCCCCGGCCGTGAGAGCACCACCACCTCGCTGGGCGTCTCGGGCAGCGGGTTGCCGCGCACGATCTGGAGCTTCGGCGCGTCGCTCGAGGGGTCGTCGATGCTCGCGACCAGCAGCGCGTCGGGCGAGCGGCCCAGCAGGTAGAGCCGGCGCTCATCGGAGCTGAGGGCGAGCCCGCGCGCCTCGGCGACGCGGAACACCGACTCGAGCCCGGTCGAGATGAGGGCACCGGTCCTGGTGTCCACCAACCGCACGAGGTTGCCCAGGGGGCTCACGAAGCGCCCGCTGACGTAGTTCCACCGACGGCCCACCGCGACCGCGTGCGTGGCGCCGGGGCCGAGGTTGATGAAGCTCTCGGGGGTGACGGCCATCGACTCTGACGGCAGCTTCACCAGGTAGCCCCGCGCGTCCTTGCTCGAGCCCAGCGGAGAGTCGGCCTGGGTGAGGTGGGTGACGAGCACCTCGACCGACGGCTCCGGGGTGGCGCCAGCGGTGACGCAGCGGCCCTGCTGGCAGGCGAAGTCGGTGGACGCGCCGCAGTCGGTCGGGGCGGTGCACGCGCGCTCGCGCAAGGCCACGCCAAACGCGCCGGGCGCGCGCGGCACGGCGGTGTCGGTCTGCTCGAAGGTCGTCAGCGAGGTCGCCGACAGCCCGCAGTTGCGATCGGCGGAGTTGAAGCAGTCGAGCGAGAGCGCCCCGCCGGCGCCGACCGAGAGATCGACCGCGTGCACCCGCTGGCGCTCGGAGCGCGTCGGCACGAAGAGCCTGAACCGGTCGGGCCCCAGCGAGAGCGCGGCCATCTGGCCGGCGAACGGCGCGATCAACACCGCGTCGGGCGAGCCGCCATCGGCGCCGAGCGGCCCCGGGCGGAGCATGGGCAGCTGCACCACCGGCGACGCGGGCGTGGCGCCGAACGCGGGCAGCGGCGGCGACAAGGTGTCGAGGTTGATGGCGATGAGCGAGCCAGACGAGAAGCGCTTGTCGAAGTTGGTCGACGCCACCACCAGCAGGCCGTTCCCGCCGTCGGGGCCGCTGGGGTTGTCGAGGTGCGCGATGGCCGTGGGGAAGTAGAGCCGATCGAGCGGCGTCGGGAGCGACACGTCTACCGCGGGGCAGCCGAGCAGGCCCACCGCCGCCATCGCCAACAGCCATCGAGACTTCGAGACGCGCACGTCAGGACTCCGACTGAATCTTCGAGAAGTCGGCGACCGTGCCGAACAGGCCGCCGATCTCCATGAGCAGGCGCACCCGGTTCTCGCGCAGCGCCTGGTCTTCGGCCATCACCATCACCTTGTCGAAGAAGGTGTCGACGAAGGGCCCGAGCGGAACGACCTTCGCGAGCGCGCCTGCGTAGTCATCAGCCTTGATGGCTCCGAGGACGGCGCCCTGCACCTTCGAGACCTCGGCGCCGAGCACCTTCTCGGCGTCGTCGGTCAGCTTCGCCGCGTCGACGGGCGCCTTGCTGACGTCCTTCGCCTGCTTCTCGACGATGTTCGCCACGCGCTTGAAGGTGGCGGCGAGCTTCGAGAAGTCGGGCCGCGAGACGTAGGTCGAGAGCGCCTCGACGCGCTGCTTCGTGGCGAAGAGATCGTCGGCGCCCGCGGCGATCACCGCCTCGATGATGTCGGCGCGGTGCTGCTCACCCCAGAGCGGACGAAGCCGGTCTTGAATGAACTCGAGCACCTGCTGCTTCACCGGCGCTTCGCCCGGCTTCTTCTTGGCGTTCGCCAACGCCGGCTCGAGCAGCGTGAGCGACTCGTCCACCGCGGCCGAGAGCGAGAGCCGGTAGCCCTTGCCGATGATGAGGTTGATGATCGCGATGGCGGCGCGCCGCAGGGCGAACTCGTCCTTCGCGCCGGTGGGCTTCTTCCCGATCGAGAACAGGCCGCACAACGAGTCGAGCCGGTCGGCGAGGCCGATGAGCGCGCCGGCGTCGTGCGTGGGCAGGGCGTCGTTCGCGCTGCGAGGCAGGTAGTGCTCGAAGATCGCCAGCGCGACCTCCTTCGGCTCTCCTCCGTGGAGCGCGTACTCGCGGCCCATCACGCCCTGCAGCTCGGGGAACTCGCCGACCATGCCGGTCTCGAGATCGCACTTCACCAGCGTGGCCGCGCGCTCGATGGTGGCCCGCTCGCCGCCCTTCCCTGCCAGCTCGGCCAGCGCGCTGGCGAGCGCCCGAATGCGATCGGTCTTCTCGGCCATGCTGCCCAGCCCCAGCACCCAGTTGCGCCGCGCGAGCCTGGGCAGCCGGTCCTGCAGCGGCGTCTTGCGATCTTCGTCGAAGAAGAACCGGCCGTCGCTGAGCCGGGCGCGCAGCACGCGCTCGTAGCCCTTCACCGACAGGGCCTCGTCCTTCACCGGGGTGTTCGACACCGCGATGAAACGCGGCAGCAGCTTGCCGCTTGCGTCGGTGAGCGAGAAGTACCGCTGGTGGCTCTTCATCTCTTGAATGAGCACCTCGGGCGGCAGGTCGAGGTGGCGCTCGTCGAAGCTGCCCACCACCGGGCACGGGAGCTCCACCAGGTTCAGCACCTGGTCGACCAGCGCTTCGTCCATGATCAGCGTGCCGCCGGCCTTCTTCGCGGCGGCGTTGAGCCGGTCGAGGAGCAGCGCGCGGCGCTTCGGGAGATCGGCGACGACGTGCGCCTTCTCGAGCGCGGCCGCGTAGTCCGAGGGCTTGCCGAGGGTGATGGCGCCGGGTGACAAGAACCGGTGGCCCTTCGTCTGACGACCGCTCTTGACGTCAGAGAACACGACCGGAACGACCTCGCCGTCGAAGAGCGAGACGATCCACTGGAGCGGGCGGCCGAACGACTGCTCCACGTCGCCCCAGCGCATGGACTTGGGGAACTGGAGCTTCTTGACGCAGGTGCCCAGCACCTCGGGCAAGAGCTCGGCGACGCGGCGGCCCTTCTCTTCGACGTCGGCCGCCAGGTACTCGCCCTTCGGCGTCGTCACCTTCTTGAGCTTCTCGACGGGCAGCTTCACCGACTCGGCGAACTTGATGGCGGGCACCTTCGGCTTGCCGTCGGCCTCGAAGGCGGCCTTCACCGAGGGGCCCTGCACTTCCTTCACGACGTCGTCGGTCTTGTCGGCGAGCCCTTCGACGAGCAGCGCGAGACGGCGGGGCGTGCCGAAGCGGCGAATCGCGCCGTGGGTGACGCGCGCCGCAGCGCACTGCTCGGTGAAGAGCCGCTCGAGGTCCTCGAGGGCGGGCACCACGAAGCGCGCGGGCAGCTCTTCGGTGCCGAGCTCGAAGAGGAGGTCAGCCACGGGGGGCCTCCTTCTTCTCGTCCTTCTTGTTCATGTTCACCGTGCTCCAGTACTCCGACGCCTTCTTGCCCTCGAGGATGGGGAGCTGCTCGCCCACCGTCCACGCGGTCTTGCACAGCGGGTAGCCCAGGCGCTCGCGCATCTGCAGGTAGCCCTCGGCGCACAGCCGCGCGTTGTCGCGCACCCGCTTGATGAACAGCGCGCGATCAGACACCGAGATGGCGCCGCGCGCGTCGAGCAGGTTGAAGGTGTGGCTGCACTTGAGCGCGAAGTCGTAGGCGGGAATGGGCAGCTGCTTCTCGACGATGAGCCGCTTGCACTCCTTCTCGTAGCTGTCGAACAGGGCCATCAGCTGGTCCTTGTCCGAGGCCTGCATCGCGTAGGTCGACATCTCGACCTCGTTCGCGTGGAAGATCTCGCGGTACTTCACGCCCTTGACCCACTCGAGATCGAACACGTTCTCGACGCCCTGCAGGTACATCGCGATGCGCTCGAGCCCATAGGTCAGCTCGGCCGCCACCGGCTTGCAGTCGTAGCCGCCGCACTGCTGGAAGTAGGTGAACTGGGTGATCTCCATGCCGTCACACCAGACCTCCCAGCCCAGGCCCCAGGCGCCCAGCGTCGGCGACTCCCAGTCGTCTTCGACGAAGCGGAGGTCGTGCGCCATCGGGTCGATGCCGAAGGCCTTGATGGAGTCGAGGTAGAGCTCCTGCACGTTCTTCGGCGCGGGCTTGAGGATCACCTGGAACTGGTGGTGCTGGAACAGCCGGTTGGGGTTCTCACCGAAGCGGCCGTCGGCGGGCCGGCGCGAGGGCTGCACGTAGGCGACGTTCCAAGGCTCGGGCCCCAGCGCGTGGAGGAAGGTGTACGGCGCCATCGTGCCCGCGCCGACCTCGAGGTCGTACGACTGCGTCACGATGCAACCCAACTTCGCCCAGTGGTTCTGGAGCGAGAGGATCAAGTCCTGGAAGTACATGGCGGCGCGCACCCTATATGCGGGCGTCGCCTCGGGCGAGGACGATTGACGCCTAGCGCCCCAGCGGCAACGAGCTGACGTTCACGTTCAGCTCCTCGGTCTTTCCCGCCGTGATGGTGACCGACAACGTCCGGTTCTTCGAGTCGCCGTCCACGACGCGGAGTCGGTGCACGCCGGCCTCGAGCGGGAGCTTGACCAGCGGGGTGGAGCCCAGCGCGGTGCCCTCGAGGAACACCGCCGCCGACGAGGGGCTCACCGTGCGCAGCGAGAGGTAGCCCAGGGCGTTGGCCTTCGCGCCCTTCTCGTCTTTCACGATCTGCACGCCGTCGGGCTCGCCGCCACGCCTGGGCGAGATCGCGCGCTTGCGCTCTTCCTTCTCCTTGAGCGCCTCTTTGAGATCGGTGATCTGCTTCTGCAGGTCGTCGATCTTCTTGGTGTTGGCCTCGGTCGTCTGCTTTCCCTGGCGGGCCTCGATCTTCAGCTGCCGCTGCTCTTCTTCGAGGCGGTTGAGCTGCTCGATCTGCGCGGTGATCTCCTGCAGGAGCGCGAGCCGGTCGGGGTCGGCGGCCGCCTCTTCGATCTCGGCCTGGCGCGCTTTCTCCTCGGCGATCTTCCGGTCCTGCTCCTCTTTCTCGATCAGCCAGGCGGGCTTCGCGCCCGAGGGCACCACCGCGTTGGGGTCGATCTTCGAGGGCCCGGTGTCGACGGCGATGGGCTCTTCCTTGAACGCGCCGGCGAGCGGCCCCTTCGTGACGGCCCAGCCGCCGCCGCCGAGCACCGCGAGCACCAACAGCACGGCGACGACGATCATGCCCTTGCCGCCGCCGCCTTCAGCTTCGACGGCCGTGCCGCGCTGGCTCAGGCCCTCGGGCACCACCCCGCGGGGGTTCGAGCGCGGCCTGGGGGGAATGGTCTCGTCAGCAGGCTTGCTCCGCGACTCCACCGGCGGCAGCGAGCGGCGTGACTCACCGACCTTCGGGAGGCGCTGCGACGACTTCGCGCGGCCGTCCACCGCCGGGAGCCGCTGGCTCGACCCGCCTCTGGCGCCCACCTTTGGCAGCCGCTGGCTCGAGGCGGCCGCCTTGCTCAGGCCCGGGCGCGGCGACGGGGTCGCGACGTTCTTCGCGCCGGCGCCGTTGGTGATCTTCTTGCGGCCCCCAGAGGGGTGGTCCTGCTCCTCCTGGGTGAGGCCCTCGACGGCGCGGGTGAGGCTGCTGACGTCTTTCTCCTGGTTGGCCAGCTCGAGGATCGAGCGCGTCAGCGCGATCTTGTCGTCGAACAGCTGCGTCATGAACTCGGCGACCTGCTCCTCTTCGAAGAGTTCGTCGCACGACTGCTCGATGGCGCGCGCGAACTCCTTGCCGGTCGAGAAGCGCCGCTCGCGCTGCTTCTCGAGGCCCTTGAGCACGACGTTCGAGAAGGCCTCGCTGATGTACGGGTTGACGCTCGACGGGGCCGACGCCTCGCCCTCGACGATCTTGAGCATCATGGCCGCGTCGGTGGGCGCGGTGAACAGGCGCTCACCGCACAGCAGCTCGTGCAGCATCACCGCGGTGGCGAAGAGATCGGCGCGGCCGTCGAGCTGCTCGTTGCGCACCTGCTCGGGCGCCATGTAGCCCGAGGTGCCCTTCACGATGCCGACCTGGGTGCGGTTCAACCGGCCGCGCGCCTTGGCGATGCCGAAGTCGATCACCTTCACGTCGCCCGTGTAGGTGATCATCACGTTCTTCGGGCTGACGTCGCGGTGCACCACCGGCATCGGCTTGCCCGACGAGGGCTCGGTGAAGTGGTGCGCGTAGTGGAGCGCCAGGGCCGTGTCTCGAATGACGCGGGCGGCGAACCCGGCCGGAATGGCGAGCTGCCGTTTGGCGGCGCGCTTGAGCACCTGCTCCAGGTTCTGGCCGGCGATGAACTCCATCGCCAGGTACAGCTCGCCCGACTGCGGGTCTTCTCCGAGATCGAAGACCTGCCCGATGTTGGCGTGGCTGAAGGCCGCGGTGATGCGCGCCTCGTCGAGGAACATCTTCACGAAGGCTTCGTCGCGCTTGACGTCGGGGAGGATCTGCTTGACCGCGACGAACTTCTTGAAGCCGCCGGGGCCGGGCAGAAACGCCAGGTACAGCTCCGCCATGCCGCCCATCGAGAGGCGGGTGAGGATCTCGTACTTGCCGATGAGCCGACCACGGTCGAAGTCCGAGGCCGCTTTCGCCGAACTCATGAGGCCGCGAGGCTAGCACGAGGGCCGCGCCGCATCGGGGCGAATGGCGCGCGATGTGGGTGTGGGTGCCCGTCGCCGGTCAGCGCTCTCTCCAGAGGGCGTAGGGGCGGTAGGAGTCGCAGGCCGACGCCGCGCCGTACTGGCCGTCGGTGACGTTCCAGAAGCGCCAGCTCGAGGAGCCGACGGTCATCGAGGCCAGCCGCCCTGGCTCCACCACCGCCGAGGCGCTCCCGTTCGTCAGCTTCTGCCTCGAGAACACCAGCTTCCCGCAGTTGGCGTCGACCCGGCAGCCCACCGCGCCCGGCTCGCGCGTCACCGCGAAGGGGAGCAGCTCGGCCTCGCGCAGCACGGGGGCCGCGATGGCGGGGTCGGCGGCGAAGAGCACCTCGTTCGAGGCGGCGTCACGCAGCGTGAAGGCGCGAACGACGCGGTTGGCCTGGGCGCGAACCGCGACCAGCGCCTTGACGTCGACGGTCGTGGGGAGCGAGGGGCCGCCGAGGCCTCCCGGCAGCTTGACGTCGACGCGCCCGGTGCCGCCGGCGTTCGAGAGGGTGATCTGCAGCGTCTCGCCGGTGAAGGCGGTCGCGGTGATGCGCCCGGTGCCGGTCTGGAGCACCCGCCCACCGTCGGCGCCCTCGCGCGTCTCGGCGAAGAAGCCCATCGAGGTGAAGGTGACGTTGAGCTCGGGCTGCGCAGGGTACGTGTTCGAGGGACAGCCCGCGGTGCAGCTGCCGGCCAGGCACAGCTCGTCGCGACCGGCGCACCCTTCGGTGGTGGTGCAGTCGGCGCCGCGCGCGGGGCTGATCTCGACCACGCCCTGCTGGGGCTGGAAGGTGCGCGTCACGCAGGTCTGCACGTCGGCGGGCGGAAACGAGGCCGACACCCGGCCGCCGTCGCTGGGCACCTCGACGCCGTCGAGCTGGTTCACGAAGCACAGCTGGAGCTGGAAGGTCTCGTCGGGCGGCGCGTTCTCGGGCACCAGGCAGACCTCGCCGCACGCCTGACCAGCCACCTGAATCACGCCGCTCCACGCCCGGTCGGCCTGCCCGTTCGGAGGGATGCCGCGCACCACGCCGGTGATCCCTCCGTCGGGGCACTGGCAACTGCGTTCGCAGATGCGATCGCACGACAGGCACGCGCAGGGCAGATCGTCGAACGAGAACCACTGGCCGTTGACGCTCCGCTGCACGGTGAGGCCGAGCTGGCCGGCGGTGTCTTTGACGATCAGCGTGTCGCGGCTGGTGTTCTTGATGCGGAGGGTGACGGGGGTCGCGGTGGCAGGCGCGCAGGTGCAGCCCGCGAGCGAGAGGGCGAGCGCGACGACGACGGGTGGCAGAAAAGCGCGCATCTGTGACTCGGGTGTCGTAGGCAGCCTGTGGGGCGAACGCAACCGAATGAAAGAAACGGCCTGCTTGCACGTCATGTCTCGCCCTTGCATGCGCCCGTCGTGGTCTTCCATCGTGTGATGCACCGAATGCGCCGCGTCCTGCCACTGTTGTTGCTCGTCGGAGCCGGTTGCGATCGCGTGGGCCGCGAGAACGGGCGCACCAACGCGGTGCCCGAGGTGGCGCCGCCGAGGCTGTCGCCGGTCGAGGTGAAGCCGCCGCGCATCGACCGCGCCACCGTCGGCCGGGTGAAGGTGATCGACCCGCCGCGGGTGGACGCCACGCAGATCGATCTGCTCCGGCAGGCCGACGGCGTCGTCGACATCCTCTGGGTGGTGGACGACTCGGGCTCGATGGTGAACGAGCGGCGGCGGCTGGTGAACAACTTCAACCGCTTCGTGCAGGAGCTGATCGCGCTGCGGGTCGACTTCCAGATGGGCGTCATCTCCATCGTGTCGAACGACGGCGGCCGGCTGCGGGGCACGCCGCGCATCATCGACAACCGCACGCCGAACGCGCGCGCGGTGTTCGAGGCGAACACCACCTTCCCCGCCAGCCGCTCGCGCTGGGAGCAGGGCCTGCGCATGGCGGAGTTCGCCCTCACGCCGCCCAACACCTCGCCGGGCGGGCCCAACGCGAGCTTCTTGCGGCCCAACGCGGCGCTCGCGGTGATCGTCGTCACCAACGAAGACGACTCGAGCTTCGGCACCACCGAGTACTTCGGCCGCCTGTTCCGCACGCTCAAGGGCAAGGGCAACGAGAACCTGGTCAGCTTCAGCATCATCGGGGGGCCGGTGCCCAACGGGTGCGTCCCTCCAGGCGAGGCGGCGTTCTATGGGAGCCTCGCCGAGCCCAGCTACCGCTACGTCGAGATCGCCACCCGCACCGGCGGCATCGTGGGGAGCATCTGTGACGCGAGCTTCGAGCAGACGCTGCTGCGCATCGCCCAGGCCCTCAACACCCTCAAGCGCGTCTTCCCGATGACCGTCACCCCGATCGTCTCGTCGATTCGGGTGACGGTGATCGACGGCGCGACCAGCACCCCGGTGCCCCGCGACGACGTGACGGGCTGGCAGTACCGCGCCGACACCAACTCCGTCGTCTTCCTGGGCACCTACGTTCCGCCGCCCGGCTCCACCGTTCGCATCGAGTACGCCTTCGCCCGTCCATGAGCGCGCGCCACGTCACCCTGCCCCTGTCGATCCTGCTGCTCCTGGGCGGCTGCTCGCGCACCGCGCTCGATGGGAGCTGCCCCAACGGCTACGCGTTCGACGAGGTGGCCGCGAAGTGCGTCTGCGCGACCGACGAGGGCTGCCCCACCGGCCACTCGTGCGAGGCCGGCACCTGCGTGTGCCGGAGCACCGCCTGCTGCCCCGACGGCTACGAGTACTCGGGCGACTCCGAGGCCTGCGTGTGCCGCGACTCGAAGTGCTGCCCGCGCGATCACCGGTGGCTGCCCGACGAGCGCCGCTGCGTGTGTGACGCCGAGAACTGCTGCCCCGACGGCTACCGCTACGACGACGTGGTGAAGTCCTGCGTGTGCGCCGGCGACGGCTGCTGCCCGAAGGGCTTCTCGTGGGACGAGGCGAAGCAGACGTGCCGCTGCTCGGCCGACACCTGCTGCCCCATCGACTACGTGTTCGACCCGCTCTCGCGCGACTGCGTGTGCGCCCGCACCGACTGCTGCCCCGCCAACCACGTCTACAGCCCCACCGTCGGCGCCTGCGTGTGCGTGGGCGACATGTGCTGCCCGGCCGGGTTCCGCAAGGCGACCGACGGCTCGGAGCGGTGCGTCTGCATCAGCAACGCGTCGTGCCCGGCCAACCAGTTCTGCGACATGGCCTCGGGCGGCTGCCGGTGCACCAGCAACGCCGGGTGCCCGGCGGGCAACTTCTGCAACCCGCTGGGGTTCTGCCAGTCGTTCGCCTCGTGCACCTCGAACCTCGACTGCCCCTCGGGCACCTTCTGTGACACCACCACCACGCGCTGCCTCGCCGACGGCCCGTGCACGCTCGACGAGCACTGCGCGGCCAACAACATCTGCAGCAGCCAGACGTTGACCTGCCGCGTGGGGTGCCGCAGCGACGGTGACTGCGCGCTCCCCAACGGCCCCGCCACCACCGCGGCCCGCCTGGCGTGCGTGAACGGCCAGTGCCAGGCCTTCTGCCGCGACAACCAGGGCTGCCCGGCCAACCGCTTCTGCGACAAGACCAACGGGCAGTGCCTCACCCGCACCGGCCGGGTCGACTGCAGCTCGTGCGGCACCACGGGCCAGACGTGCGGCTCGGCGGCGACGGCGAGGTGCCTGTCGTTCGTGACCGAGGGCCAGACGGGCTCCTTCTGCGGGATGATCTGTCAGAACGACGACGACTGCCCCTCGGGCTTCGACTGCGGGGGCGTCATCTTCTCGTGCCGCAACGGCGGCGTGTGCGACGCGGTCTCGGGCCAGACGATCACGTGCAAGGGGTTCCAGGTCGAGAACGAAGAGGGCGAGCAGTTCTTCTGCGCCGGCAACACCGGGAACCCGCACGTCTACTTCCGGGCGTGCGCGCCGCGGTCGGGCTTCTGCCCCGCCACCGCCGCGCCGTAGCCGTCAGCGCGACTTCATCGAGACGCCGAGGCGGTACACGTCCTGGCTGGGCCAGCCGGCGGCCTTCGCGAGCTCGTTCGAGAGCGTCTTGAGCCGTTCGCCCCGCGCGAGGCCGGCGGTGAGCGCGGCGGTGACCTCGGCCTCGCTCCAGCGGGCGCCCGGCGCCCGGCCCTGCACCAGCACCACCACCTCACCCAGCACCTCGCCGCGCGCGGCCAGCGTCTGGTGGAGCGAGGACAAGGACCCGCGCAGGAACTCCTCGTGCAGCTTGGTGAGCTCGCGGGCGACGCACGCAAGCCGATCGCCCAACACCTCGTGGAGCAGAAGGAGCGTCTCGACGACCCGGCGCGGCGACTCGTAGAGGACCAAGGTCGCCGACAGGCCCGCGACCTCGTCGAGCATGGCGCGGGCTTCGCTCTGGGTGCGGGGCAAGAACCCGAGGAAGTGGAAGCGCGAGGCCGGCAGGCCCGAGGCCGAGAGCGCCGCGACGACCGCCGAGGGGCCGGGCACGGGCACCACCCGAACGCCCGCGGCGACGCACTCGGCGACCAGGCGCTCACCGGGATCGCTGATGGCGGGGCTCCCCGCGTCGGAGATCAACGCGAGCGACTGGCCGCTCTTGAGCCGCTCGACCAGTCCCTCGGCGCGCGCGCCTTCGGCGAAGGCCGGCAGGCTGGTGGTGGGCGTGCCGACGCCGTAGCTCTCGAGCAGCACGCGGGAGTGCCGGGTGTCTTCACAGGCGATGCAGTCGACGGCCTTGAGCACCTCGATGGCGCGCGCGGTGAGGTCGGCGAGGTTCCCGATGGGCGTCGCGACGAGGTACAGCGTGGAGGGCTCGACGAGAGAGGGCACGCGGCCAGAGGCCTTACCAGAAGATCAGAAGCCCGCCTCGAACGCGTCGGGGATGATCTCGACCCGCCCTGCCCGGCCGCGGCCCACCACGCTGGCGACGTCGAACTGAATGGCGCGGTTCATCAGGCGCTGGCGCTGGAGGTACTGGAGCGCCGCCAGCACCACCTTGCGCTGCTTGCCCGGCCCCACCGTCATCGAGGGGTCGCCCCAGACGTCGGTCGCCCGCATGCGGACCTCGACGAAGGCCAGCAAGTGGCCCTTCTCGGCGACGATGTCCACCTCTCCCCGGCGCGACAACACGTTGCGATCGCGCACCACCCAGCCCTCGCGCTCGTAGTGCTCCACCACCAACTCCTCGGCTTCGTCGCCCACGTCGCGCTTCGTCTTCGTGTCCATGGCCGCGTTCTCGCACGCCGGGCTGACAGCGCGCCCTGGAGCCGGGGCGGCGACGCGGGAGGCCGGGCCTTCCGCACGCGCTGGTGAACGAGCCTCGAGCACCACGGGCGGAGCTTCATCGGAGACCGGCAGCCGACGCAGGGCTGTGCGCTCCACGCTGGAGGGACGCCCTCGCCAATCGCGCTGGCCTCCGGTCGGCCGGCGGTTCCTGTCGCGAGCCGACGTCCACGCGACCGCGCTGCCGCCTCCCGGTGCTGCGGTGCCGCCGTTTCGCGAGGCCCCAGGCCGAGCCGATTCGATTGCATACGATTTAATTGCAACCAACCGACGCCGCCTGCATCTGAGGGTCCGTGAACGCGCTCCTGCTCGACTCGCAGCTCTGCTTCTCGCTCTACGCGGCCTCGCGGGCGATGACCGCGGCCTACGCGCCGCTGCTGGCGCCCCTCCAGCTCACCTACCCGCAGTACCTGGTGATGCTGGTGCTCTGGGAGGCCGACGGCGTCTCGGTGAAGGCGCTGGGCGAGCGGCTGCAGCTCGACTCGGGAACGCTGACGCCCCTGCTGAAGAAGCTCGAGCAGCAGGGCCTGGTGACCCGCCGGCGGGACGACGCCGACGCGCGGGTGGTTCGCATCGCCCTCACCCGCCGCGGCGCGGCGCTCCGCGGCAAGGCGCAACGCATTCCCGAGCGGCTCGTCTGCCAGCTCGGCCTCTCACTCCCCGCCGTCGCCAGGCTCCGCGAGGAGCTCAACGGCCTCACCCAGACGCTGCGCGAGGCAAACGCCGCGTCACCCCTGAAAGCGAGCTGAACCATGTCGACCCTGACTCCGCTGTACACCGCCCACGCCGTCTCCAAAGGGGGGCGCGGAGGCACCGTGAAGTCCGACGACGGCCTCATCGACTTCGCGCTCACGGTGCCGAAGGCGATGGGCGGCGACGGCGCCACCGGCACCAACCCCGAGCAGCTCTTCGCGGCGGGCTACTCGGCGTGCTTCGCGGGGGCGCTCGCGATGGTGGCCCGCTTGACGGGCGCCACCACGGGCCCCTTCACCATCGGCGCCGACGTCACCTTCAACAAGGAGGGCGAGGGGTTCTCGATCTCGACCCGGCTGACCGGCACCTTCCCGGAGCTCGAGCGCAGCAAGGCCGAGGCGCTGATGCAGCAGGCGCACCAGGCGTGCCCGTACTCGAAGGCCACCCGCGGCAACATGCCAGTGGAGCTGGTCGTCGCCTGACGCGGGGCGCCGCGAGGCTCAGCGCAGCGACAGCAGCTCGGCCGGGCGGCTCAGCAGATCGCGCGCGCCGGCGTGAACGAGCTCGGCCTTGCCGCGGAAGCCCCACAGGCAGCCAACGCTGCGCATGCCGGCGTTCCGGGCGGTGTTGACGTCGACCGCGGTGTCGCCGACGAAGACGATGTTCGCGGGCAGCACGTTGAGCACCAAGGCGAGCTCGAAGGCCGCGGTCGGGTCGGGCTTTCGCGGAACGCCGTCCCGCTCCCCGCGCACGTCGACGAACTCCCATCGCGAGAACTGCTTCGCGACCAACTGTCGCGTGAAGTCATCGCGTTTGTTCGAGAGGACCGCCAGCTTGATGCCGGCGGCGGTCAGCCCATCGAGCAGCTCCGGAATGCCCGGGTACGGCGCGGTATAGCGGTGGTCGAGCTCGGCGTAGCGCTCGCGGTAGCGGTCGACGAGCTTGTCCCACGGGACGTCGCGGTTGGTGGTGGCGGCCCGGCGCACCATCACGTCGACGCCTTCGCCGACGAAGGCGCGGTAGGCGTCGATGGGGTGCCCGGGGAGCTGGAAGTCGGCCAGCGCCAGGTTCATCGCCTCGCCCAGATCGCGCAGCGAGTCGGCGAGCGTGCCGTCGAGATCGAAGATGACCGCCTGAAACGGGAGCATCACACCGCGCCAGAGATCGGGTCGTGCCCGTTCAACAACACGGCCTGACGCACCAGGCCCTTGAGCACGCTCTCGCGGAGCTGATCGAGCGACGCGACCGAGAAGGCGCGCGACGCGCCGTCACCCGACAAGGTGCCCTCGGCGGCCTCGAGCTGGGCGCCCTTGAGGAAGGTGATCAACACCTGGCGATCGGTCGCCTCGATGCGGGCGAAGAGGCCGTTGGCGTCGTAGACGGGGCCGTTGGGGTCGAGCAGCTCCTTCGCCTCGGGCGCGGCGTCGCGCACCAACTGGCGCAGCCGGTTGACGATGGGCACGATGGGGGGCGGCAGGCTGCGGACGTAGCCCTCGATCTCGGGCAGCGCGGGCAGCGTCACCTTCGGCCACGTCTTCTTCGGCGCGGCCTTCGCGGGCGCGAGCTGCTTCGGCGCAGGCTTCTTCGAGGCCGCCTTCTTCGGCGCCGGCTTCTTGCCGATCGCCTTCTTCGCGGCGGGCTTGCGGGCGGCCTTCTTCGGCTTCGCCCCCACCTTCCGCTTCGCCGCCGGCTTCGCTTTGACCTTCCGCTTCGACTTCGCCTTCGGGGCGGTGCCCCGCTTCGCGCTCTTCCTGGCGGCCATGGCGAAAACGCTAGCCGCCGTTTCAGACGCAATCATGAGAATTCGTGCGGGCCTTGCGCCGAGGGCCCCGGAATGAGACCTCCTCCCTCATGAGCCCACTCATCGTCACCGTCTGGTCCGACTACGTCTGACCCTGGTGCTACATCGGCCTCGGCGAGGTCGACCGCCTCAGAGAAGCGTGGGACTTCGTCATCGACTGGCGCCCTTTCCTGTTGCGCCCAGAGACGCCGGACGAGGGGCTGCCGCTGCCCGACCGGGTAAAGGCCTTCGTCGCGAACCCCGACAACCCGCTGGCGACGCGCGCGCGCGCCCTGGGGCTCACCATGCGCCTCGATCGCGCCGTGGTGCCGTCGACCCGCAGAGCGCACCAGGCGGCAGAGTGGGCGCGCACCAAAGGCGCCTTTGAGCCGCTCCACCACTCGCTGCTCGAGCGCTACTGGTCGCGGGGGGAAGATCTGCACGACTTCGCGGTGCTCCGGGCGGCCGCGGGTGACGCCGGGCTCGACGGCGCCGAGCTGCAGCGCGAGGTCGAGTCTGGCCGCTGGGCGCCCGTGATGCAGGCCGGGCTCGACGCCGCCCACGAGCTCGGCGTGCACGCGGTGCCCACCTTCATCGTCGGCAACCGCTTCGTCATCGAGGGCGCGCAGGACGGCAGGGTCTTCGCCCACGCTTTCGAGAAGCTGGGCTACGCGCCACGGAGTAAGACGCCGGGCCCATGACGCCCACCGCGCAGTGTGCCGTTCACGCCGATCGCGCCGCCACCTCGGTCTGCCCCCGCTGCGGGGCCTTCACCTGCGCCGAGTGCAACCCGGGCGGGCAGCGCCAGTGTCCCGGGTGTCAGCAGCTCACCGGGCTGCCGGGCGGAGCGCCGACGCCCACCCCGTGGGAGCGCCGGGGCGAGCTGGGGCTGGCGCAGGCGCTCTGGCAGACCTGGCGCATGACGGTGCTCGA
Organism: Myxococcus sp.; assembly: GCA_014879945.1. GTDB lineage: Bacteria > Myxococcota > Myxococcia > Myxococcales > Myxococcaceae > Xiheimicrobium. The sequence continues at coordinate 101,796 of JACSRE010000437.1, read as the reverse complement.
GCCCGCGAAGTTCTGGGGCCAGCTCGACCCGCACGGCCCTCCGATGGACGCGTTCCTCTACGGCTGGCTCATCACCAGCGCCGCGTCGCTCCTGCAGGTCCCCTTCCTCATCTTGAACCTCGCGCAGACGCAGGCGCAGCTGAAGGAGCTGACGTCGGCGATGAAGGAGCTGCCCGGCCCCGCGAAGGCAGGCCTCGAGCTCTTCCTCCAGAACCCGTTCGCCGTCGCCGTCGGGCTGGGGGTGGTGGGCGTCGTGTTGTTCCCGGTGACCGCGATGATCTCGGCGGGGCTGACGCACCTGGGTGTGCGCATGGTCGGCGGCACCGAGCGCCCCTTCGGAACCACGCTGCGGGCCATCTGCTACTCGCTGGCCCCCAACGTGCTCCAGGGCATTCCCGTCGTCGGCGGCCTGGTCGGCCTCTACACCCTGGTGCTCGAGGTGTGGGGCATTCGTGATTCGCACCGGCTCACCACTGGCCGGGCGATCGTCGCGGTGCTCTGGCCGCTCGCGCTCTTCTGCTGCTGCGGCGGCCTCGGCGGCGCCCTCGTCGCCGCGTCGGTGCTCAGCAAGCTGGGTCGTTAGGCGTCACGCCCGCTGACGTCGACCACCACGGTGTCGGCGATCAGATCGTGCAGGCACCGCATCTCGTCGCTGAAGATCATCAGCCCGTCGATGATGCCGACGAGGCCACACAGCTGCGCCGCGGCCTGCAGGGCGAGGTTGCGCAAGACGATGATGCGCCACAGCTCGACCGGCGCGCCGTCGCTGCGCACCACCTTCAGCTTCAGCAGCCGCTTGCCGACCGACTGGCCGAAGCGCACCTGCATGACGACCTGCAGCCCGAGCCCGACGGCGACGGCGCCGAAGCAGGCGAGCACCACCAGGCCCACCGCGACGTCAGAGGGCTCCTTGTGATCGTGCGCCGCGATGAAGACGACGAACAGCAGCAGGCACGCGACGAACGGCACCGTGACCACCGCGGTGTCGATGAGGTTGGCCAGGAAGCGCGCGCTCCGCGAGCCTCGCGGGATGTACGGCGTCGCGCAGGCCTGACAGCGAAGGGGCTCCCCCTGGGGCGAGGTGCACGCCCCGCAGACGAAGGTGCCGCAGCGGCCGCACACCACGGTGGCCGGCGTGCCTGGGTGATGCGCGCACTGCGAGTCGACCGGAGCTTGCATGATGGGCCGTGGTTTCAGAGGGTTGTGCGAGTGAAAAGCGCCCCTCTTTTCTGAGACAGCAGGAAGCGGTAGAGCCGCCACAGCTTAGTAACTCGAGAGGCCGGCGTGATCGAAACCGTGACCCAGCTGCGCGCGCGCCGCTTTCACCTCGAGAGCAGCGACCCATCGTTCGTGATCGAGCGGCAGAGCGCGCACCGCTTCCTGCTCTCTGGCCAGGTCAGCGCCGAGCCGACCGCCGCGCTGGGCGTCGAGACCCCCACCACGGCCTTCGACGTCACCCTGGCGACCCAGAGCGGGCCTCGGCACGCGGTCGCGCAGCTTCGACGCGACCTGCCGCGCGACGTGGTGCTGAAGGTGATGGAGCGCATCGGCGGCCTCGAGCTGTCGATGATCGAGGCGCTGGTGCCGGCCGCGAAGCCTCCGCGGCTGAGGGTGTTCTCGACCGATCTCGCGCAGCGCATCGTTCAGCTCGACGAGAACCGCATCGAAGTGCGCGGCCCCGTCGGCACCGCCGCGCACCTCACCATCCTCTGCGACGCTCGCCGCGTCACCATCGCCGTGCACCAGGGCCTCTCGGCGTCGGCGACGGCCCTGCGCATCGCCGCGTCGGTGCCCGAGGGCTACCGGGCCCTGGCCGACGGCGCGATCGTCAGCGTCTGGAAAGACGCCGACTTCTTCTCGATGGTGGCCTGAGCCGCTGGTTGGCCGACGCCCGTCACGCGACCCCCGCGCGGCTTGCGCGCGATCAGCAGATGCGATGACACTTCGGCGAAGTCTTCGCACGCGGGGGTCTACCGATGGCCGACTGGTACCTGAAGGATGCTCGCGGGAGCGAGGTGGGCCCCCTCTCGCGCGAGGTCGCGATCGATCTGATCCGCAGCCGGCCCGGCGTCTTCCTTCACGCGTCGTCCGACCGGGTCAGCTGGCAGCCGGTTCGAGGGGAGGCCGTTCAGTCGCTCGTCGGCGCTGAGCCTCCCGAGGCCCGGGCGCGCCGCGAGCAGCAAGAGACCGAGCGCGCGCTGTTCGAGCTCGACCGCTTTCACGAGCTCGAGCCGCACGCGCTCTTCGGGGTGCCGCGGTCTGCCAACGCCAGGGAGTACCGGCAGGGGTTCTTGAACCTGGCCAAGCGCTTCCACCCGGGGCGGCTGCCTCGCGACGCCGCGCCCGCGCTGGTGCGGGCCCACGTCGCCGTCTACCAGTACCTGACCGAGGTGATTCAGCAGGTCGAGGCGCAGCTCGCCACGGCGCCCCCGCCGCGCGCCTCGGCGCCCCCGCCAGCGCCGTCGCGCCTGCCGACCTGGCAGCTCGACATCTTGCACCTCAAGCAAGAGCCGCAGCACGTGGCGGCGCACTTCTCGGTCACCCGGAAGACGGCCTTCGTCTTCTCGGCGCACCGCCTGATGAACCTGGGCACCAGCTCGGTCTTCTTCCCCTGCATTCCCCCGTTGCCGCTCGGCACGAAGCTGGGCCTGGCCTTCGAGTTCGAGGAGGCGCGGCGGGTGATCAGCGCCCGGGGCGCCGTGTCGTTCGAGAGCGCGGCGCCCGATCAGACGCTGCGGGGCTTCGGCGTGCACCTCGACCTGCGGGCCGAAGATCGCGGCTTCATGCTGCGAGAGAGCCAGCGGCTGCTGAACGCCTGACCGACGACGCCGACGCCCACGGGACGGGACGAGCGCCGCGCACGCGCCGGCCACCGGCCCCTGCGCTGTCGGAGCCCGCGGGCGTCAGGCGCCTGCCGTCGCGAGGAACCGCGTGAGCGCCAGCTCGGTCTTCGCGTCTTGAATCTCGCCGTCGGCTAACGCAGCCTGGAGCGAGGCCAGCGAGCGCCAGCGCAGCCCGCCACCCTCCTCGAGCGGGCTGCCGTCACCTCGCGGCTCGTCGCTCGGGGTCAGCCCCGTGGCGTCGACGTGCGTGAGGAAGATCTTCTCGCTGATGATCCCCGGAGCGACGAAGAACGGGGGGCCCAGGTGCTTGACCGCGTCGACCTCGACGCGCAGGCCGGCCTCTTCGTCGACCTCCTCCACCGCCCGGGCCCGCACCGCGCGCTCGCCTTCGTCAGAGGGCTCGAGCAGCCCGGCGACGATCTCTTCGCAGAAGAGCCAGTCTCGCGCCTCGGGCATCACCTTCGCCTTCTCGGCGCGAAAGTAGGCCGCGGGCCGCAGGTTCATGCGGGTGAGGAACTCGAGGCCCGAGGCGCCCCGCCGCCACACCAGCACGGCCACGGCGTCGAGCCGGGGGCGATCGACGACGTCGACCCGGTAGACGGCCGAATGGGAGCCATCGCTGCGAAGGTTGCGGACGCGCAGCCGCCTGATCTGGAGGAACCCCTCGTCGCACCGGGCAGACGACGAGAAGTCTTCGACGACCTCGAGGGCGGTGACGGGAGCGTTTCGCATCGCAGTCGCGGCTTTACCAGACGGGGCCCGTTGCATACGGTGGCCCGCGAAGAATCACCTTCGGCCGCTGAACCCCTGCGACTCCCCTCCATGCGCTTTCTTCGCTGCTGTGCCGTCCTCGCCCTGGGCCTCGTGCATGGGTCTTGTCTGCCGATCGTCGAGGGCCAGGACATCGACCTGGCCGATCAACAGCTGCGGCTGACGATCCTCCACACCTCCGACCTCCACTCCCGGCTGTTGCCCTTCGACTTCCGGCCGCTGCGCACCGACATCGACCTCGGCCTGATCCCCGAGGCGGGGCCCTTCGGAGGCGCCACGCGCATGGCCGCGATCCTCAAGCGGGAGCGCAAGAAGGCCGACCGCGTCATTCACCTCGACTCCGGAGACAGCTTTCAGGGCGCGCCGATCTTCAACCTGAACCTCGGCGACGTGGAGTACCGCTTCCTCTCGCTCGTCGGGCTCGACGCGGCCGTCATCGGCAACCACGAGTTCGACGCCGGCGCGTTCAACTTCACCCAGCGCGCGAAAGAGGCCGCCCGGTTCCCCGTGCTGGTGGCGAACTACGAGTGGGAGGACTACCGCAGCCCCATCAACAACGGCCCCTCGAACACCACCGCGCTCTACACCCAGCCGTACACCATCAAGAACGTGGGCGGCCTGCGGGTGGGCATCATCGGCCTGGGTAACATCGGCTCGCTCAACTCGATCGTGGAGCAGGGCAACTCGCTACAGGCGATTCCCCTCGAGCAGAACGAGGTGGTGCGCGGCTACGTCGAGTTCCTGCGGCCCGCGGTCGATCTCATCATGGTGACCAGCCACGCCGGGCTCACCGAAGATCAAGATCTCGTCGAGGGCTACGAGGCCTTCTACGAGTGGGGCATCGCGCGGAAGTACGTCGACCGCCCCGGCACGCCGTGGCAGCTGATCGAGGTCTTCGGCGAGACCGACCAGGACGGCCGGCCGACCAGCGACGCCACCATCGTGCGCGTGCAGATCCCCGGAGTGGAGGGCATCGACGCCATCCTCGGCGGGCACCTGCACATCGTGCTCAACCCGCCCCAGCTGCTGCGCGACCCCCGGGGGCGCCGGGTGATCTTGAGCCACGGCGGGGCGTTCTCGAAGTACGTCAACCGCCTCGACTTCGTGGTGCAGATGCCGCCGAAGCTGGGCGACCAGAGCGAGGGCGGCGAGATTCTGTCGCACGACTTCAGGGTCTTCCCCATCGACGCGGTGTGGTGCTCCGACGCGCTCCACCAGCTGTACCGGGAGCAGTTCTGGGACTCGGGCGCCTTCATCAAGGACCCGCGGGTGCTGGCGGGCATCGAGCAGTGCAAGGCCGAAGAGGACAAGGACGCGACCCAGCTCCTGCTCAGCTACATCACCGATCTCGACGCGCGGCTGGCCCTCACCACGCTCTTCGCCTTCGCGCCCCGAGACATCGCGCGCCGCAACAACTCGACCGGCGGCGACAGCCCCCTGGGCAACATGACGTCGGACTCGATGCGCAAGCGGCGCGGCATCGAGGCCGAGGTGGCCATCACCAACTCCCTGGGCATTCGCGACAACCTCTACGGCGGGCCCGTCAGCATCGAGTCGATGTTCAACGTGTTCCCCTTCGAGAACACCATCAACGTCATGTTCCTCTCGGGCCGCGAGATGCAGGAGCTGTTCGACTTCATCACCGAGCGCTCGGCCGGGCGCGGCTGCGTCAGCCAGGCGCAGGTCTCGGGCGCCCGCTTCGTGATGGACTGCGCCCAGGCCCAGCTGAACCAGCTGCGGCTGCCGTGCGACCCCGCGGGCGACGCCGCCGAGTGCCCCAACGACGGCCGCACCCAGGGCCGCCTGCCCTGGCAGTGCCTGGCTGACACCACCTCGGGCTTCGGGCGCTGCTGGTCGAGCCCCGCCACCAACCTCACCATCAACGGGGCGCCCGTGCAGCTCAACGAGTCGTACCGCATCGCGGTGAACGACTACATCGCGCGCGGCGGCTCGGGCTTCCTGGTGCTCAAGCGCAACACCACGCGCATCGAGTCGGGCATTCCGCTGCGCGACTCGCTCATCGGCTTCATGCAGAACTTCTGCACCTGCGACGACCTGCTGGCCGCGAAGCTCGACGGCTACGGCAACATCATCGGCGCCAACGGGCAGACGTGCGGCTCGCGCGACCCCGAGAACCCCAGCCGGTGGAAGGTCGACTCGCAGGAGCTCTCGTTCTGCGCCCAGTCGAAGGACTTCGGCGACAAGCTCAAGGCAGACGACGGCGCCGGGTGCTCCTGCGTGGCCGCCTTCCGCAACGACACCACCGCCTGTGCTTCACCCGCCGACGTCGCGGCCCAGTGCGCCAGGTCGCTCCCGCCGGGGCCCAACACCGGCAAGTGCAGCTGCCGAGACGCGCTGGCCGGCAACCCGGTCTGCGGCACGGTGACGCGCGCCGTGCAGAACTTCTGCGAGAACCCCACCCGCATTCCCGTCGCCACCGGCATCGAAGACGGCCGCATCGGCCGGAGAGTGAAGTGATGCGTCGGCTGCTCCTGCTGTCGGCCCTCGCCCTGGCCGGGTGCCCCAACATTCCCTCGCCCACCCGCAGCGAGGTCGCCTCGCTCGAGGTGGCCATCGAGGGGCTCTACACCTCGGCCAACGGCGTACGCACGCCGCTGCCGGTGGTGGCCAGCTGCGCGGCGCAGTTCGACGGCGGCCAGGCGGCGGTGCCGCTGCAGGTGCGCGGCAAAGAGACGTGCCGCTACCTCATTCCCCGCGGGGCCATCGAGGTGGACTACGCGGGCCGGGCCGTCGACGCCCAGCGCAACCTGGTGGCGTCGTTCAACGGGCCGGTGTCGGTGCGCGTCATCCCCGGAGACTTCGCCGACCCGGTGGGCTGGACGACGGCGGTCGCGGGCCAGGCCCACGCGGCCGGCGTTCGCAGCGACGGCACCCTGTGGACGTGGGGCCAGAACGACTCGAGCCAGCTGGGCGACGGCACCAACACGCCGCAGCCGACGCCGCTGCCGGTGGCGCCAGCCGATCGATGGCAGCGCGTGTCGGCGGGGTCGACCTTCACCGCGGGCATTCGGTCGGACGGCACGCTGTGGGCCTTCGGCTCGCTCAACGGCCAGCTCAGCGACGACGCCTCGTGGAGCCAGCTCTCGGCCGGCGCGGGCCACCTGCTGGCGCTCAAGGCCGACGGCAGCCTCTGGAGCATCGGCCAGAACGAGGCGGGCCAGCTCGGCGACGGCACCTCGACGACCCGCACCACGCTCGCGCGCGTGGGCGCCGAGTCGTGGACGGCGGTGGCGGCCGGCGCGCGCCACTCGCTCGCGGTGCGCGCCGACGGAACGCTGTGGGCGTTCGGGGCCAACGATCAGGGGCAGCTGGGCGCCATGGTGGCCAACGCCCTCAGCCCGGTGCAGGTCGATCAGGTGACGACGTGGCGGGTGGTCGCCGCGGGTGAAGGGCACTCCCTGGGCATTCGGGCCGACGGCTCCCTGTGGGCCTGGGGCCGCAACGACAAGGCGCAGCTGGGCCTGGGCACCGCCAACGCGGTCGGCGCGCCCACGCGGGTCGGCGCGCTCGTCGACTGGGAGAGCGTCTCGGCCGGGGTGACGCACTCCCTCGGCATTCGGCGCCCGGGCATCCTCTACACCTGGGGCAGCAACGCCGAGGGCGAGCTGGGCGACGGCACCGTCACCCAACGCACCACCCCGCAGCCGGTGGGCCTGGCGACCGACTGGGCCCTGGCGACCGCCGGCGACACCTTCTCGGTGGGCGTGCGCGACGACGGCAGCATCAACGCCTGGGGCCGCAACACCTCGGGCCAGCTGGGGGTGCTGCTCCCCTCGCTGCGCGACGGCGGAGTCGACCCGTTTCGACGCAGCCCCACGCGCGTGCAGACGGCCGGCTACGAGAACCGTTGGCGGCAGGCGGTCAACGGCGAGGTGCGCGGCGTGGTGCGGGTACAGCACCAGTACGGCCAGGCGCGGCTGTGGCTCGAGAACGCGCCGCCGCGCGAGCTCTTCGACGGCGGCTCCACCGTGGCGCCCGATCGCCTGCCCCCGGCCGACAGCGTCTACACCTTCGCCACCGGCAGCTCGCCCATCGTCTGGTTCGAGGAGCAGACGCTCCAGACGCTCAACGTGCCCGACACCTTCGACAACCGCTCCTCACCCTTCGTCGGCGAGTTCGTGCGCATCGGCACGCCGCCCGAGGCGGGCGAGGTGCTGCGGCAGACCTGCCTCGACGACCCCGAGCGCAACGGCCAACCGATGGCGATGGTGGTGACGGGGGTCGAGTCGACGGGCTTCTACGTCACCGACATCACCGCCTGCCGGCTCAAAGAGGTGCAGCAGATCGGCTCCCTTCGCGTGCGCACGCCCGAGCCGAAGGAGCCTTGCCGGGTCGCGCTGCCCGACGGCGGCGTAGCCGACATCGAAGACGTGCCCGGAGCGCGCGACGGGCGGTGTTCCATCTCGAGGGCGGCGTGCACGGCGCGCGCCCAGTGCTCCAGCTACTCGCCGGGCACCTTCGCCAGCCTCTTCATCTTCAACTTCTCGTTCCCCGAGGGCCTCAACCAGGGCGACCTCTTGTTCAGCCTGTCGGGGGCCGTGCAGGAGTTCACCTCGACGACGCAGCTGACGTTCCCCGCGTGGACCATCGCCGAGCGGGTGCGCCTGCTGCCGCCCGCGCAGTGGAACAAGTGGCTCAACCTGGTGCCGCCCGTCGAGCTCAACTACCGGATCTGCGGGCTCGACAACGTGTTCAGCCCCTTCGTCACCGACGCGCTGTGCGGCATGAGCAGCACCAACCTCAAGCTCGAGAGCCTCGAGGGCACCCTGGTGAAGGTGCGGGGCGTGAAGTTCCCCGACCGGTTCGTCAACTGCGACTTCGACGCCAGCGGCGGCGTGCCCTTCTACTGCAACCGCACCGACACCGACCCGATGGGCACCACCATTCGCTCGTGGGGCAACTGCGACTTCGACACGCCGCCCGCGCCCGAGCCCGAGAACGAGCGCCTCGAGCGCACCTGCACGCAGGACTGCACGCTGGGGCGGGGGCAAGACGGCGAGCAGGTCTGCTCCGAGACGTCGACCTTCATCGGCTTCGGGCAGTACGCGGTCGAGATGGCGCCGCCCGGCCCGGCCTGGGCGAACCTCGACGACTCGAACCCCGCGCGCATCGCGTCGACCCCGGTGACCGTCGGCATGGCCGACGGCGGCGTGGTGGTGACGAACAGCCGCATCGGCGGGCTGCTGGTGCCGGTCGAGGCCGGCTTCGAGGCGGGCACCTACGCCGTGGCCGTGTGCGACGTGCCGGTGCGCTGGCGCCTGGGCGACGCCTCCACCGCGGCCGACGACAGCGACCCGCTGCTCGACGCGCGCACGGTGCTCAAGTTCCGCCTGCCGGCGGGCAAAGACTCGATCAGCCTGAGGCCCACCGCCGCGTCGGGGCGCTGCTACGCGGCGATCAACCCGCGCGCGCGCCTCAACGTGCACACCACCGACGCGATCCCCCAGCTGAACCCCAACTGCCGGCTCGATGACCCCGACCCGGCCGCCGCGGAGCGCTGCCGGAACACCCGCGGCGCCACCTACGACATCGTCGGCCACCTCAAGCAGGTGCAGCCCGCCCGCCCCAGGTGGATCGTCATTCCGCGCGACCCTGATGACATCTGCTGCTATCCGGGCCCGGGCCTCGAGTGCCCGAGGCCGCTGAGCTCGTGCCGCGGAACGTGAAGTAGCGACACCGTATGTGAAGGGCACGCCCAGCCACCGGGCGCTGCGGGAGGAAGACCGACGTGAGAGCCGTGAAGCCGTTGCTGCTGGCCATCTGTGTGTCGAGCCCTGCCTGGGCCGGAGACTTCATCGACACGCGCGTCACCTTCGCGTTCGCGCACGACAACGTCTTCGTGCGGCCCGGCGAGACGACCCCCAACAGCCCGGGCGTCGGCTTCGGCGCCTCGCGGCAGAACACCCAGTTCTTCGACAACTTCAACACCCGCTTCTCGGGCTTCGAGACGCTGTCGAACCTCACGCTCTACAAGAAGGCGTTCAGCTTCTTCGAGGGCTTCGAGGGCGAGGCGGCGCTGTCGGTGCTGCTGCTGACGCAGCCCAACGGGCAGATCACCCTCTTCGACAACTCCAGCTACATCAAGCTCAACTACAAGCCGCTGGGCTGGGGCGCCAAAGAGGACATCTCGCTCACCGGCTTCCCGGTGTCGTCCGACCGCTTCCGGCTCGGGTACAACTGGCGCGTCACTTGGGGCGGCGACTCGGCCTTCACCTACCAGCAGGGCTCGGGGCTCTCGTCGACGGGGCGGCCCAGCGCGGCGCCGGGCGGCAAGCTGCAGATCACCAAGGACTGGGGCTACGCCTTCGTGGGCCTCAAGACGGGCCTGCTCCTCAACAACCTGCTCAACGTGCAGGAGCGCGTCTACGGGTACCTGGGCGGGGCGGGCATCGATCTCTACAAGGTCGAGAACTCGGCGCTGCGGTTCGAGGTCAACGGCGGCTACTTCAACCGCGGCATCGCGCCGTCTTTGGCGCTGCAGGGCGTGCGCGCGCCCATCAACTCGGTGGGCGGCTCGGCGCGGCTCTCGTTTCAGCGGGGCGCCGAGATTCAGCAGTCCATCGACATGCGGCTGTACAAGAACGACCCCGACGTGCTGGCGCGCTTCTTCCGCCCCGAGGTGTACCCGGGCGGCTTCTCGGTCACCGCAGAGATCGAGGGCTCGGTGCTGGCGCAGACCCTCATCGACCCCGATCGCTTCGCGGCGACCAAGCCGCAGCTGGCGGGCGCGCTGGCGCTCAACACGCGGGTGAAGATCGACTTCTGGCGCATCAACCTGCTGGGCCTGATGCGCACGCTGTCGTTCATTCAGTTCGACGTGCCGGGGTTCCCTCCGTTCTTCGACTTCTCGAAGGGCAGCACGGTGAACCCCGAGACGTGGTTCGCGCTGGGCGTGGACCGCTACATTCCCCGGCTGCACTCGACCTTCGGCCTCATCGGCGGCGTGCAGCTGCCGGCGTCGCTGACGGCGCCGCGCTTCGACTTCGGGGGCAACGCGCCGCCCCCCGGCCTCACCGGCCCGCGCGTGGTGGTGGTGCGCGACGTGAACCTCTTCAACATCCTCCCGGCGACCGACTCGGCGGGGAACCCGGTGGCGGTGCTGCCCATCGTGTCGATCAAGGGCACCTTCCGGCTCGATCTCTCGGAGTACTTCGCGATCATCGGCGAGGTCTTCTACACGCGCGACGACAACCGGGTGACGTTCCGCGACTCGACGGCCAGCATCTCGCAGCCCACCTTCGAGCAGCCCAACCAGCTGGGCTTCAACGCGGTGATGCAGGCGCGCTTCTGAGGCGGGCGGCCTACTCGAGGCCGGTCGTCATGCGCAGCACCTCGTCGAAGCCGGTGACGCCCTCGTAGAGCTTGCGAACGGCGGCCTCGCGCAGCGTGCGCATGCCCGACTTGCGGCCCTCGGTCACCAGCGCCTGGTAGGGCGCCTTGCGGGTGATGAGCGACTTGATCTCGGGCGTGGCGGTGAAGATCTCGAACACCGCGGTGCGGCCCCGGTAGCCGGTGCCGCGGCACTTCACGCAGCCCGCGCCCTGCTTGAACTGCGGCGGGCCCAGATCGGTGGGCATCGGCATCTTCAGCGCCTCGAGCTGGGCCGCAGAGAGCGTGGTGGGCGCCGCGCACGAGGGGCAGATGCGGCGCACCAGGCGCTGGGCCATCACCCCCAGCACGCTCGAGGCGAGCAGGAAGGCGGGCACCTCGAGATCGAGCATGCGGCCGATGGCGCCGACCGAGTCGTTGGTGTGCAGGGTGGACAACACCAGGTGGCCGGTGAGCGCCGACTGGATGGCGTTCTCGGCGGTCTCGGGGTCGCGGATCTCGCCGACCATGATGATGTCGGGGTCTTGCCGGAGGATGTGGCGGAGCGCGTTGGCGAAGTCGAGGCCGATCTTCGGCTGCACCTGCGTCTGGTTGAAGGCGTCCCACACCATCTCGATCGGGTCTTCGATGGTGGTGACGTTGACGTCGGGGCCGGCGAGGGCCTTGAGCGCCGAGTAGAGCGTAGTCGTCTTGCCCGAGCCGGTCGGGCCGGTGACGAGGATGAGGCCGTGGGGCTCGGCGATCCACGACTCGAACTGCTGCTTCTCGGTCGGGTCGAAGCCCAGCGCGGCGATGTCGACCACCAGGGTCTCGGGGTCGAAGATGCGCATCACCACCTTCTCGCCGAAGGCGGTGGGGAGCGTGGACACGCGGATCTCGACCTCGTGGCCGTCGCGATCGATCTTGATGCGGCCGTCCTGGGGCTTGCGCTTCTCGCTGATGTCGATGCGCGAGATCATCTTCACGCGCGAGATGACGGGCGCGTGCACCTGCTGCGGCAGCGTGTAGACGCCGTGCAGCACGCCGTCGATGCGGAAGCGCACGATCGACTTGTCGCGCTTGGGCTCGATGTGAATGTCGCTGGCGCGGTTGTCGAAGGCCGACCGGAGCAGGTGCTCCACGGCCTGGATGATCGAGTTGTCTTCGGGGGCGAGCTCCTTGTTCGAGGTGCTCGAGAGCGTGACGAGCTGCTCGAAGTTCGAGACGCCGCCCGCGGTGGTGGCGAACTCGTCGGCGGCGGCGGCCAGGGTGCGCCGGAAGCCGTAGACGTCTTGAATGCCCTTCAAGATGTCCTGCTTGGCCGAGAGCACCGGCTCGATGGGGCAGTTCACCAGCCGCTCGAGGTTCTCGAAGAGATCGCGATCGAACGGGTTGGCGACCGCGACCAGCAGCGGCGCGCCGGCCCCTCCCCCCTCGAGCGGCAGCAGGCAGTGCTTGGTGGCGAAGGGCTTCGAGATGGTGCGCGCCGCCAGGTTCATGTCGAGCTTGAGCGCGTCGATCTTCTTGTACGGCACCTTCGCGGCGCGGGCGGCCACCTCGCTGATGCGATCTTGATCGAGCAGCTCGCCCGGCTTGCCTGGCACCGGCACCTGAAAGAGCGCGACGATCTCGACCGGTGAGACGTCGTACTTGTCGTCGCCGGCCTGCTTGAGCACCCGCTTGCGCGCCTGCGCCTCGCGCTGGAGCACGTCACCCGACTGGCTGGGCGTCAGCAGCTTCGCGGCCACCAGCGCGTCGAGCACGAACTTGAGCGAGAAGTCCTGCGCGAGCCTGCGCTTCTCAGGGAGCTTCGTCACCGTCGGCGTCTCCTCGCCACCAGACCGAGGGCGGCGAGCGCCAGCATGGGGCTGAACGCGCTCGGCGTCGAACAAGCGCACCCGGCGTTTCCGCCGCCCGTCGTCACGCCCGCGTCGGGCCGGGGGATGAAGGGGCGCCCGGCGTCGGGCACGTTGCAGAAGGTGCCGCACCCGGCGTCGTTGGGGTCGACCGGCAGCACGCACTCCTGGTCGAGGCAGGCCTGGCCCACCGGACAGTCCATGTCGCCCTGGCAGGCGGGGATGCAGGCCTTCACGCCGGGGTAGTCGGCGCAGCGCAGCCCCGAGCCGCAGCTGCGGGGGCCCGAGCACGTCTTGAGGCAGAAGAGCTCGCCCCGATCGTCGGGCACGCACGCGGCGCCGGCCGGGCAGGTGCTGCACCCCCGCGCGCAGCTCTGCGTGCACTGCCTGGCGGCGAAGCGGCGATCGGCCTGCCGACACACCTGCCCGAAGCCGCACTGGCCGTCTTCGTTGCAGACGGTGCCGATGCCGACGCCCGGCGTCTGCTTGGGCACGCAGCGCCCGTCACACTGGCGGCAGTCGAAGTCGACGACCTGCCCGTTGATGACGGGGTCGATGCAGTCGGCCTCGACGCGACAGTTGGGAATGCAGATGCCCGCGTTGCCCGAGGTGGGGCTCAGCGTGTCGCAGGTGTACCCCGCGCGGCAGTCGGCGAGCCCCACGCGGCAGCTGGCGATGCAGAGGCGGGTGTTCTGCGCGGTGGGGAGACAGACCGAGTTCGCCGGGCACGCCGGCTGGCCCACCTCACAGCCCTGGGTGCAGTAGCCGCCCTCCCAGAGCCGCGTGCCCGTCGGAGCCGTGGACGGCAAGAGGCAGTTGCCCACCGCGGAGCCGCACTCCGGCGAGCTTGCGCACGTCTTGCCGATCTGGGTGACGCCCGCGTTGGGGTACTGGCAGGCGTTCATCGACGTCGGAAAGGCGGTCGAGGGCTGGCAGTCCATCGGGAGCGCGCAGGGCGTGGTGTTCGGCACGCACGAGTTGGCGCAGTAGCGCGTCGGCCCCACGTTGCCGGTGCGGGTGACGCACTTGAGGTTCACGTCGCAGCCGCCGTCGGCCGTGCACTGCGCCCCCGCCTGGCCGAAGGCCGGGTTGCGCTCGCAGATGCCGCGCACGTCGAGCTGGGTGAGGAGCCGCTTCTGCTCCCCCTTGTAGATGGCCTGCTGCATCAGCCCGAGGCCGAAGTGGTCGAGCCCCAGGCAGTGGCCGGCCTCGTGGGTGATCACCGACTGAATGTCGATGTCGTTGGCGGGCGTGGGCGTGGCGGTGCTGTAGGTGAACGTGGTGCCCAGGCCATTGAGGAAGATGTCGCAGGTCTGCAGCACGCCGCCGAAGGCCTGGGGCACCGCGATGGCGACGGTGAAGCCGTTGTTGAGCAGCTCCCGCGCGTCGGGATCTCCCGCGTTGGTCACCCACACCGGCGTGACGCTGAAGGTGTCGTAGCGATCGGCCGGGTTGGGCACCCCGGCGCCGGTGAAGCCCTGGCTCTGCGCCTTGGGCATGGCGCACTGGGTGTTGTTCCACTGATCCCACCCGGCCTCGATGGCGGGGCGAGCGGCGGCGATCGAGAAGCCTCCCGGGGCCGGCGCGCGGTTGTCGATGTAGTACGGGAAGGGGTTCTGCGCCGTCGAGACCATGCGGAACGGCAGGTACTTCGGGTCCTGCGCGGCGGCGGTCGAGGCCACGCCGAGCGTCGCCAGCGCCAGGAGCACGTGCAGGCGCGTCATCGCGCGCCTCCCGCCGGGCCCTTCACCTTGCCCGGAGGCAACGCGCGCAGCTCGGCGATGAGCGCCTTGAGCGGGCGCCGGGCGAACTCCCCCGTCACCATGTCGTGCACCACCACGGCGTCACCGTCGACGATGGGCAGCTTCCCCTCGCCCATGGCCACCAGGTAGCAGCGCTCGGGCGCGGGGCAGTGCAGGAACACCAGCGCGCGCTCACCCACCACGAACTCGGCGTCGCCGGGAACGATGAAGGCCTGCTGGCCCAGGGTGCCGCCCAGCTGCACCAGCGTCACGCTCGAGGGGCCGGTGCCGCGCACGTTCTCTCGCACCAACAGCTGGGTGTGCGTCTTGATTCGGCGTGGCGCTCCGGGCTCGGCCACCGTCTGGCGCTCGATGACCTCGACGAGCGCGACCCGATCAGAGGCCAGCGCGCGCTGCGGCACGGTGTGGGGAATGAGGCTGGTGGCCAGCGCCGCGAACGGCGCCAGCGCCAGCAGCGCAAGGAATCTCCTGGTCATCGGGTACAGCCTCCTCGAGTGGCCCTGCGGGCGAGCGTACCCCGCTTCGGCCTGGGGCGTGCCGTCAGTCAGTTGGGGCTGGCGAGGGCGTGTCGAGCCGCGTCGAAGAGCGCCTCGGTGGTGGGCCGCGCGGCGACCGCCACCACGGGCACGCCCAGCTCCTGCAGGGCCGACGTGGTCGACGGGCCGCTGGCCACCACCCGATGGAGCGCGCGGAACTCGGGCTCGGTCGAGGCCGCGAACGCCTCGGCGGCTGACGGCGAGTGCACCACCACCACGCTCCCGGGCGGCAGCGCCGGCACCTGCGGCACGGCGACCTCGTCGTACAGCTTCACCAGGGTGGCGCGCCCTGGCACGGCGCCGAGCCACTGGCGCCACTGGGCCTCGCGGGGCCCGCCGACCCACAGCACCTCGTCGTCCTCATGCAGCAACGACGAGAGGGTCTCGAGCCGGCCCTCTTCGCGATCCGGCAGCACGTGGCGCGCCTCCCAGCCGTGCCGCCCCAGGGCGCGCACGGTGTCGAGGCTGGGCGCGAGGAACGCGGCCCGGTGCGCAGGCGTCGAGGCGCCGGTCGCCCGCACCAGCTCGGCCAACACCCGCACCGCGGTGGGCGACTCGGGGATCACCCAGGTGAAGCGGCCCAGCTGCTCGCCGAGGGCCTGCGTCGCCGGGCTCGACGCCAGCAGCGACACCGACAGCAACGGCCAGTGCAGCACCGCCGCGCCCTCCTCCTCGAGGAGCCAGGTCAGATCCCGCACCTCAGAGGGCTCTCGCAGCAGCAGGACGGTCGACATCGGCAGCGTCTACAGCTTGTCGAGGATGAACGCGGCCAACAGATCGGCTTCGGGGTTCGCGGTCTTCTTCTTCGGGTCGGCCTTCGCGGGCGCGGGCGCCTGCACCTCGGTGAGGTACCCCTCGGCGACCTCGTACGCGGTGTCGCCCATGATCACCGAGTCGGCCAGGTGCTCGCCGCCGAGCGCGACGATCTGCTCGATGGTCTTCACCCGCCCGACCAGCCCGTTGGTGTCTTCGCCCGACACGACCTTGACGAAGTGGGCCGCGGGCGTGGCGGGGTGGGTCGACGCGCCGCCCTCTTTCACGACGAGCTTGCCGTCTTGAAGGTCGGCCTTCTCGGCCATCGACCATTCTTCCAGGGCTGTTTGGGGCAGAAAGAGCTTCACGAAGACGACTCCGTAGCCTGCAAGAACAGAAGTTGCGTATTACACACGCCTGAACGTCCAACCAAAGCCCCACCCGGGGGAAGGGTCAACTCAGTGAGCAAAGACACCGTCGCCGTTCAAGATGCATCGTTCAAGGCCGAAGTGCTCGATTCCAGCGTTCCAGTGCTGGTCGATTTCTGGGCGACCTGGTGCGCCCCCTGCCGCGCCATCGCGCCGGCGCTCGAGGAGCTGGCGACCCAGTACAAGGGCAAGGTGAAGATCGCCAAGGTCGACGTGGACGAGAGCCAGCAGGTCGCCCAGCAGTTCGGCATTCGCTCCATCCCGACGCTCCTGCTCTTCAAGGGCGGCAAGGTCGTCGAGCAGCTGGTCGGCGCGATGCCCAAGGCCAAGCTGGAAGAGGCCATCAAGAAGCAGCTGTAGGCCGCCAAATCGTCACCGGTGCGCCGGCCTGCGCTTGCGAACGGCGCGGGTCGGATGCACAAGGCGCCCGCTCCCTTTCGGGCCTCTGGGAGCGCCCCTCGGGAGCCTCATGCTCGGTTATCTGCTCAAGGCCGACTACGAAGAGCTGATCGCGAAGAAGGACTGGGAGTCGCTCCGGATCGCCTTCGAAGACCTCGACCCCGCCGACATCGCCGAGGTGCTGCACGATCTGCCGCCCGAAGACTCGGGGGTGATCTTCCGCATCCTCCCGCGTGAGGCGTCGGGCGTGGCGTTCGAGTACCTGCCGCTCGACCAGCAGACCGAGCTGATTCAGACGCTGGGCAGTGAGCAGCTCGAGAACGTGCTCAACGAGATGGCGCCTGACGACCGCACGCGCCTCTTCGAGGAGCTGCCGGCCGAGGTCACCCGCCGCGCGCTCGAGACGCTGACGCCCGAGGAGCTGAAGGTCGCCCGTCAGCTGCTGGGCTACGCCGAGGGCACCGCCGGGCGCTACATGACGCCCGAGTACCTGGCGCTGCGCCCCTCGATGACGGCGGCCGAGGGCCTCGCCTACCTGCGCGAGCACGGCAAGGGCCGCGAGACCCTGAGCGTGATGTACCTGGTGGACGAGCGGAACCTGCTGCTGGCCGATCTGCGGCTGGCCGAGCTGGTGCTCGCCCCACCGCAGGCGCGCGTGGGAGAGCTCCCGACGCGGGCGCTGGTCTCGATTCCCGCGACGGCCTCGAAGGACGAGATCGTCGCGACGTTCGAGAAGTACGACCGCGTCGCGCTGCCGGTGACCGACACCAAGGGCGCGCTGCTGGGCATCATCACCGCCGACGACGTGCTCGACGTGCAGGAAGAGCAGGCGACCGAGGACATCCAGAAGCTCGGCGGCATGGAGGCCCTCGAGGCGCCGTACATGGAGATCAGCGCGCTCGAGATGCTCAAGAAGCGCGGCGGCTGGCTCGCGGTGCTCCTCATCGGCGGCATGCTGACCGCCACCGCGATGGGCTTCTTCCAGGACGAGCTGCTGCGCGCCGACGTGCTCTCGCTCTTCCTGCCGTTGATCATCGCGTCTGGCGGCAACTCGGGCAGCCAGGCCACCTCGCTCATCATCCGCGCGCTCTCGCTGCGGGAGATCGAGCTGCGCGACTGGTGGAGGGTGGCGCTCAAGGAGCTGCGCAGCGGGCTGATGCTGGGCGTGATGCTGGCGACCATCGGCTTCGGCCGCGTGATCGCGTGGGAGCACCTCTTCCGGCTCGGGGTCTTCAGTCGCGGCTACGGAGAGCACTACGTGCTGGTCGGGTTGACGGTGTCGGCGAGCCTGGTGGGGGTGGTGCTGTTCGGCGCCCTCATCGGGGCGATGCTGCCGTTCGCGCTGCGGCGCCTGGGCTTCGACCCGGCCGCGGCCTCGGCGCCCTTCGTCGCCACCATCGTCGACGTCACCGGCATCGTCGTCTACTTCACCGTGGCGAGCGTGCTGCTGCGCACCACCCTGCTGGCGCCGCCCGGGCCGACGAAGCCCGCGGCGATCGAGGGCGCCCGTGAGGGCAGGAGCGAGGCCGACGCAGGGCCGGCGCGGTTCATCGCGGGCCCGCTCGACGCGGGGGCCTCGAAGCTCGCCGTGGGCCCGGCCGACGCGGGCGCCGCGACGGCTCCTTAGCCGCGCACCTGACGGAAGACCCACGCGAGATCGCGGCCGATCTGCTCCACCCGCTCGTCGTAGCGCTGCGCCTCTTCAGGTGTTCCGTCGGCCACCTTGGGGTCTTCGTAGGGCACCGCGACCCGCTGGCTGGCGCCCACCACCAGCGGGCACGCGGCGTCGGCCTGGGAGCACGTCATCACCGCCACGAAGTGCTTCTTCGGGTTGGCCGCGTCGTCCATCGTCTTCGAGAAGGCCTCGAAGGCAGGCGCCGAGGGCGACCACGCGACGCGGTAGCGCGGGTTCTTCTCGCCCTCACCCGAGATCTGAAACCCGACCCGCGAGAGCGCGGCGATGGCGCGTGGGTTGAAGGCGGTGGCCTCGGTGCCTCCCGAGAAGGTGCGCACGGGCACGCCGGCCCGCGCGGCAGCGACGGCGCCGAGCAGCTGAGCCATGTGGCTGCGGCGGGAGTTGTGGGTGCAGACGAAGAGCAGATCGAGCGGCAGCCCGCTGCGCTGCTGCGCCTTGAGGGCCTCGACGAGGCCCTTGAGCTTCGCCCGGTGGGCGTCGTCGCCGGTGGGGCCGGCGGCTTCCCAGGCGGCGAAGCGCTGCTCGAGCGTGGCGTTGGGCGTGGGCAGGGCGGTGGGCATGGTTCGGCATCCGGCGAGGGTGAGACAGAGGAGCGCGAGGCGTTTCACCCGTCGCACCCTACCCCCTACTTCGCGGGCCAGTCGAAGACGAAGCGGTCAGGTACTCTGGAGCGGAACCACGCCAGCGTGACGGAGCTGCCCGGCACGTGCCGCTGAACGCCGACCAGCGTGATGAGCCTCGAGTCGTCGTCGGCGGTGCGCACCCAGTACACGTGCCCCTCGACCACCGGCGCGTAGTCGCGCTGCCGCACGTCGTCGCGGTCGACGTCTCCCAGGTTCACCTGGGTCTGCGGCGGAACGGTGGAGGGGTCGATGGTGACGGGCGCGTCGCGCAGCGGGAGCTCGCCGAGATCGACGATGAAGCTGCGATCGTCGGTCACCATGTTCACCTGGAAGAGATCGACGGGCTCCCGGCCCTTGTTGTTGCCGAAGAGCAGGTCCCAGTCGTTGTTGGTCTGGCCGATGCTCCCGCTGGCGCCGCCGTGCTCGAAGCTGACCGCCGCCTTCCAGTACGTCTCGTCGGTGTCGGGCCCCAGCGCGCGGGCGCGGAGCGTCACGGTGCCAGCAGAGGGGACGTCGGCCCCGATCAGACACTCGCAGTCCCGCGGCTCATCCCGGTCACCGCCTGGCGCATGGCCGCACGCCGAGAGGACCGACAGGGCCGAGCTGACCGCCGCCACGCTGAAGAGGAGGTTTCGTCGCATGCCTGCTCTGGTGCCGCCGCGCGCCAGGACGATCGGCGGGCGACCTGGCCCAACGTTCGAGCCCAAACGTCGGCCTCGTTCGGCCCCTGAGCGCTCGAGCGGCCTCGGGCCACGACGCCGCCCGTCGCACAAGGACGCCCCGTGCGAAGGCCCAGGGCGGCAGGGACCGATCCGCCCGCGGCCGGGCTCCTCCGAGTGCCTCGCTGCGAGGCCGCGCTACCGGCGCTCGAGGCGGGCGCGCAGCAGCAGGTCAACGCCGACGCGCTCGACCGACAGCACGCGCGCCTTGAAGCCGTCCACCGGGGTCAGCACTGGCAGCGAGCCCGACCAGGTCAGCCCCTCGGCGCCGAACAACGTGGGGGCGATGAAGAGCACCACCTCGTCGACGAGCCCCGCCCGCAAGAACGCGCTCGTCGTCGCCGCGCCACCCTCGACCAGCGCGTGGAGCACGCCTTGCTTCGTCAGCGCGCGCAGCGCCGCGTCGAGGTCGAGCGCGCCGCGTCTTTCGGGCACCGTCAGCACCCGCACGCCGCGCTTGGTGAACGCCCGCGCGCGGTACGAGTCTTCGGGCTTCGACGTCACCACCACCGTCGGGGCGCCACCGGGCGCGTACACCTTCGCGGTCGGCTTGGTGCGCAGCGACGGATCGATCACCACCCGCATGGCGTCGCGGCCCGACCGCAGGCGCGTCGTCAGCTGGGGGTCGTCTGCCGCCACCGTGCCCGCGCCCACCACGATGGCGTCGACGCGGTCGCGCAGCTCGTGTGCCTTGCGCCGCGAGGCGGCCGAGGTGATCCACTTCGAGGCCCCGAGGCGGGTGGCGATCTTCCCGTCGAGCGTCATCGCCGCCTTGACCGTGACGAAGGGCAGGCCGGTGCGCATCACCTTGAAGAAGGGCTCGTTGAGGGCATCACACTCGGCGCGCAAGAGCCCGCCCAGCACCTGGACCCCCGCGCGGCGCAGCCGCTTGACGCCCTTGCCGTCCACCAGCGGGTTCGGGTCTGCCGAGCCGTAGACCACGCGCGAGATGCCAGCCTCGAGGATCGCCTGGGTGCACGGCGGCGTTCGGCCGAAGTGATCGCAGGGCTCGAGGGTGGAGTAGATGGTGGCACCCTTCGCCCGCTTCCCCGCGAGGAGCAGCGCGTTGGCCTCTGCGTGCGCGGTGCCGGCGCGCGCGTGGTACCCGGTGGCGATCACCCTGCCCGCCTTGACGATCACCGCGCCGACGGCGGGGTTCGGGTGGGTGCGCCCGAGGCCCTTGCGGGCTTCGTCGAGGGCCAGGCGCATGAAGCGCTCGTCGTTGGGCGCGCGGCTCACCGGGCGCTACCCCTTCCTCGGGGGGCGTGGCGGCGCGGCGGCGCGCGACTGGAGGATCTCTTTGAGCTCGTCCATGAACTCCGAGATGTCGCGGAAGCTCCGGTACACCGAGGCGAAGCGCACGTAGGCGACCTCGTCGAGGCTCGGGAGCCGCTCCATGATCAGCTCGCCCAGCGTCGTCGAGGTGACCTCCTTCTCGCCCAGCTCCTGCAGCTTGCGCTCGAGGTCGGTCACGAAGGCCTCGAGCTGATCGACCGACACCGGCCGCTTCTCGCACGCCTTCTTCAGCCCGAGGATCAGCTTGTCGCGATCGAACCCCTCGCGGCGGCCGTCCTTCTTCACCACCAGCGGGTTGAGCTCCTCGACGCGCTCGTAGGTGGTGAAGCGGCGGCGACAGCTCTCACACTCACGCCGGCGGCGAATGACGGCGCCCTCGCTGGCGTCTCGGCTGTCCATCACCCGGGTGTCCTGGGTGGCGCAGAAGGGGCACCGCATGGAGCGCTCAGCTCTTCTTCAGCCGCGAGGCGTACAGCGGGAAGGAGCGCGTGAACTCCGAGACCTCGGCGCGCACCTTCGCGAGGGCCGCGGCGTCGTTGGCGTGATCGAGCGCGGTGCCGATGAACTTCGCCACCGCCGCCATGTCGCCGGCCTTGAGGCCGCGGGTGGTCATCGCCGGCGTGCCGATGCGCACGCCCGAGCTCACCGTCGGCTTCTCGGGGTCGAAGGGGATCTGGTTCTTGTTCACCGTGATGCCGGCCTTGTCGAGCACCTCTTCGGCCAGCTTGCCGGTGACCTTCTTGGCGCGCAGATCGACCAGCATCAGGTGGTTGTCGGTGCCGCCGGAGCACAGCCGCAGCCCCTGGCCCTTGAGCCCCTCGGCGAGCGCCTGCGCGTTGGCCACCACCTGCTTCGCGTACTCCTTGAACGAGGGCTGGAGCGCCTCGTGGAACGCCACCGCCTTCGCCGCGATGGTGTGCATCATCGGGCCGCCCTGAATGCCGGGGAACACCTGGCTGTTGAGGCTCTTCGCGTACTGCTCCTTCGAGAGGATCATGCCCGAGCGCGGGCCGCGCAGCGTCTTGTGGGTGGTGGAGGTGACGACGTCGGCGAACGGCACCGGCGAGGGGTGCACGCCGCCGGCCACCAGCCCGGCGATGTGCGCCATGTCCACCAGGAGCGCCGCCCCGACGGAGTCGGCGATCTCCTTGAAGCGGGGGAAGTCGAGCGTGCGGGGGTACGCCGAGGCGCCGGCGATGATCAGCCGCGGCTTGAGCTCGGTGGCCAGCGCCTTGACCTGCGCGAAGTCGATGGTCTCGGAGTCCTTCTCGAGGCCGTAGTGCGCCACCTTGTACTGCTTGCCAGAGAAGTTGAACGTCGCGCCGTGGGTGAGGTGGCCGCCCGAGTTGAGATCGAGCGTGAGCATCAGCTCGCCCGGCTTCATCAGGCACATGAACGCGGCCATGTTGGCCTGGCTGCCGGAGTGCGGCTGCACGTTCGCGGCCTCGGCCCCGAAGAGCTTCAGGGCGCGCTCGATGGCGAGCGTCTCGACCCTGTCCACCTCTTCGCAGCCCCCGTAGTACCGCTTGCCGGGGTAGCCCTCGGCGTACTTGTTGGTGAGCGTGCTGCCCTGGGCCTCGATGACCGCGGGGCTGACGAAGTTCTCAGAGGCGATCAGCTCGAGGCCGTCTTCCTGGCGGCGCGTCTCGGCGATGATCAGCTCGGCGATGGCGGGGTCGACCTGCGACAGCGTGGCGGTGTTCTCCATGCGCACGCGAGTAACGCACCGTGCCCGAGGGGGCAACAGCCACATCGAGCGCCTGTCCCCGAGGCCGCTGGCGCCGGGGACAGGCACAGGCCGTCGTCAGGGCGCGAGCGTGAGCTGATAGGCCGTCATCTGGCTGGCCGAGAGCACCACCGGGAAGGCGCCCGCCTGGACCGTCGTCGAGTTGCTCCCGCCGACGATCAGGGTGCCGGCGCCCAAAGACAGCGACGCGAGCGCCGCGGCCGGCACGGAGCCAGCGCCGCCGGCGGCCGGGAACGAGCAGCTGATCTGCCCGCTGCCGCTGAGGAGCTGGACCCCGAAGGAGCCCGAGCTTCCGCCAGTCCACGCCAGGGGGAGGCCGGCGGCCTTCGAGATCATGCCGCAGTCGTTGCTCGGGCAGGCCGGCGTGGTGAGCACCAGCGCCTCGGGCGCCATCACCGAACCGTTGAAGGCCGGCACGGCGCCGCCGGTCGACGACACCTGCAGCGTGCTCCCTGCCGTGAAGAGCTGCGCCTGAATCGAGGTGACGTAGCTGCCCATGGCGTTGGGCGCGAGGGTGACGCCTCCGTCGACGAGGCCCGTGAAGGTCAACGTGCCAGCGCCCACCTGCCCGCCATCGGGAGGCGTTCCTCCGTCGGCCGCGGCCGCGCAGTCACTGACCGTGCAGGCGCCGATCGTCGTGGTCGTGCACCCCTGATACTGCGCGGGGATCTCGAAGAAGCTCGCCAGCAGCAGGCCCGAGTAGAACGTCTGACCCGCGGCGCTAATGGCGTTCTGCGTGATGCTGACCGTGCCGATTCGCGTCGGGCCGGCGCTCCCACCGGCGGCGCTCCCACCGCCAGCGCTCCCACCGCCAGCGCTCCCACCGGCGGCGCTCCCTCCGGCGGCGCTCCCACCGGCGGCGCTCCCACCAGCGGCGCTCCCTCCGGCGGCGCTCCCACCGGCGGCGCTCCCTCCGCCCGACGTCGTTCCTCCACCCGCGCCCGCGTCAGTCGTCGTCGTCATCGGGCTACAGCCAACCGCCAGCAGCAGCGCCGCCATCGTTCCAGCTCGCATTCAGGTCCCCTCGTTGAGTGCCCCGGGATGGGCCTCGCCTCAGGAGCAAGCCTGCGACCAGCGCCGGCGTCGCGCGGCCTCCATGAGTTTCAGGTGGCTGCGCCACCCACGAGGCTTCACCGCGAGGCGAGGCTGACACGCGCGCCATGACGCCCGCGTCGGACGCTCGAGGCCTACGGCACCGACCAGGCGTTCGCCTCGAGGTGCACGGGCGGGTCGGCCACGCTCGCCCCGGCGGCGCGAATCCACCGGGTGCGCGAGAAGGCGTTCCCTCCGGCCTTGCACACCGCCTCGCGCAGCGCCGCGAAGGTGTCGTCGTCGTTCTCGAGCCGGTCCACCCGAATCCACCCGATGTTCTTCGCGCCAGCGGGCACGTCGGTGCCGGCCGGGTAGTCGGTGGCCTCGCAGCCGCGATCGACCAGCCGCGTCTTCGGCCCCGGGTCGGCCTTCTTCATCGCCGGGAGGATCTCGGTGCGGCACCCGCACGCCAGCACCGCCGCCACCACCAGCAGCGCCTTCATCGCGAGCCCTCGAGCGCCATCACCTTGTCCACGCGCGCCTGATGCCGGCCCCCCTCGAACCCGGTGCTCAAGAACACCTTCGCGATCTCGAGCGCCACGCCGCCGCCGGTCACCCGCTGCCCCAGGCACAGCACGTTGGCGTCGTTGTGCTGGCGGGTCAGCCGGGCCTCGAACTCGGTCCGGCACACGGCCGCGCGAATGCCGTTGACCTTGTTGGCCGCCATGCTCATGCCGATGCCGGTGCCGCACACCAGAATGCCCAGGGCCGGCGTGCCCTTCGACACCAGCTCGGTGAGCTTCGCGGCGAAGTCGGGGTAGTCGACCGAGGCGGTCGAGGCGGGGCCCAGATCGGTGGCCTCGTGGCCCAGCTTCGCGAGCTCTGAGATCAGCTCGGCTTTGAGGGCGACTCCGGCGTGGTCGGCGGCGATGGCGTAGGAGCTCACGGAGCGCGTTCTACAGCCTTTCGCCCTCGGACAGGAACGGCGCCCTCAGTTCGACTGCTGCGAGCGGCGCACCGGCGTCCACCGGCCCTCGACGAGCGAATACTCGTTCTTCTTGCCGCAGCCCGTGACGCGGACGTTCGACGGCGCCAGCGGCGCCTTGATCTCTTCGAAGTCGAGCTTGTTGGCCTTGCAGCCGAGATCGTTCGCGGCCCGGGGCGTCAGCTCGGCCCGCACCGCCGCGAGATCGAACGAACAGGCCCCCAGCAGACCGACCAGGCCGACCATCAGGCCCGGGCGCATCAGTCGCGGTACCGCTTGAGCACCAGCACCGCGTTGGTGCCGCCGAAGCCGAACGAGTTCGACATGGCCGCGTCGACCCGCACCTCGCGCGCCTTGTTGGGCACGTAGTCGAGGTCGCACTCGGGGTCTTTGGTGAACTGGTTGATGGTCGGCGGGATGATGCCGCGCGAGAGCGCCAGCGCGCTGAAGACGGCCTCGGCGCCGCCCGCCGCGCCCAGCATGTGGCCGGTCATCGACTTGGTCGACGACACCATCAGCTTGCTGGCGTGATCGCCGAACACGCGCCGAATCGCCTTCGACTCGTGCAGATCGTTGAAGGGCGTCGAGGTGCCGTGGGCGTTGATGTACCCGATGTCAGATGGCTGCATGCCGGCCGACTGGAGCGCCAGGCGCATGCACCGCTGCGCGCCCTCGTGCTCCGGCGCCGGCGCCGTCTCGTGGTGCGCGTCGCTGTTGGCTGCGTAGCCGACCAGCTCGGCGATGATCTTCGCGCCGCGCTTCTTGGCGTGCTCGAGCTCCTCGAGCACCACGATGCCGGCGCCTTCACCCATCACGAAGCCGTCGCGGTCCTTGTCGAAGGGGCGGCTGGCGGTGGCGGCGTCATCGACCCGGGTCGACAGCGCGTGCATCGACTCGAAGCCGCCGATGCCCAGGGGCGTGATGGCGGCCTCGGCGCCGCCGGCGATCGCGGCGTCCATCTCGCCGTAGCGAATGCTCTTCCAGGCTTCGCCGATGGCGTGGGCGCTGGTGGAGCAGGCCGAGACGGGCGACCAGTTGGGGCCGCGCGCGTTGTACCGCATCGAGATGCGGCCCGGCGCCATGTTGACGATCATGCGCAAGATGAAGAAGGGCGAGAGCCGGTCGAACCCCTTCTCGAGCGCGTTCTTGTGGCTGTCTTCGAGCGAGGCGAGCCCGCCGATGCCGCTGCCGACGATGACGCCGACGCGCTCGGGCTCGTACCCGTTGGGCTTGTCGGCGCCGATCGGCGTGCCGGCCTCTTTCATGGCCAGCTCTGCCGCCGCGATCGCGAAGTGGCAGAACCGATCCATCCGGCGGGCCTCGCGCCGTTCGATGAAGTCCTCGACGACGAAGTCCTTCACCTCGCCGGCGATGTTCACCTTGAGCTTCGGGTCTTCCCACGCCGTGATCTTCGCGATGCCCGACTGCCCGTTGATGGCAGCCTGCCAGCACTTCTCGGTGCCCGTACCAAGGGCCGTGATGAGGCCCGTACCGGTGATGACGACGCGTCGAGGAGTGCTCATGAGAAGACCCTGGGACGGAAGAGCCCGTCAGCTCACTTCTTGTGGGTGTTGATGTAGTTGATCGCGTCGCCGACGGTCTTGATGTTCTCGGCCTCTTCGTCGGGGATCTCGATCTCGAACTCTTCTTCCATCGCCATCACGAGCTCGACGATGTCGAGCGAGTCGGCGCCCAGGTCCTCGATGAAGGAGGACTCCATCTTGATCTCGTCCTCGCTGACGCCGAGCTGGTCGGCGATGATCGACTTGACCTTGGCTTCGATGTTCTGGGC
Source organism: Myxococcus sp. (assembly GCA_014879945.1). Lineage (GTDB taxonomy): Bacteria > Myxococcota > Myxococcia > Myxococcales > Myxococcaceae > Xiheimicrobium. The sequence goes on along the minus strand of JACSRE010000437.1, from coordinate 75,228 downwards.
CGTCATTGCGTGTGTCCTTGGTGTTGGGGGAGTGACGTGTTGCGCCGCGCGCGTAGCACACGGCGTGGAGGGGACAACGGTGAAACTACATGTACATGCCGCCGTTCACCTTCAGGACCTCGCCGGTGATGTAGCTGGCGGCGTCCGAGGCGAGGAAAGCAACGGCCTTGGCGACCTCTTCGGGGTTCCCGATGCGGCCCAGGGGAATGGCGTCGGCCATCTTGGCCTTCAGCTCGTCGTTGAGCGCCGCGGTCATGTCGGTGGTGATGAAGCCCGGGGTGACGGCGTTGACGCGAATGTTCCGTGACGAGAGCTCTTTGGCGACGGCCTTGGTGAGGCCGATGAGGCCCGCCTTCGACGCCGCGTAGGCCGCCTGGCCGCCGTTGCCCATCTCTCCGACGATGCTCGAGACGTTCACGATGGCGCCGCCCCTGGCCTTCATCATCGGCCGGCTGGCGGCGCGCATCAGCGAGAAGGCGCCCTTGAGGTTGGTGTCGAGCGTCTTGTCCCAGTCGTCGTCCTTGAAGCGCATCAACAGGCCGTCGATGGCGACGCCGGCGTTGTTCACCAGCACGTCGAGGCGGCCGTGCTCCCGCATCACCTCGTCGATGCAGGCCGAGCAGGCCGCGGGGTCGCTGACGTCGAAGCGCTTGGCCTGGGCCTTCACGCCGGTGTCGGTGAGCAGCTTGATGGTCTCGATCGCCGCCGCTTCGTTGCCGGCGTAGGTGATGACGACGGTGGCGCCGCGCGAGGCGAACTCGAGCGCGATCGCCCGGCCGATGCCGCGCGAGCCGCCGGTGACGAGCACGACCTTCTGGTTGAAGTCCTTCATCGCACGCTCCTGGAGGCGCGGCCCCCCGTGCAAACCGGGGACCCTTCACTGCGCGCCGTTTACGGAGTGATCAGCCCGATGTCGAGGGCGGCAGGTGGAGAAGTTCGTTCGCACTCCGGGCAGACTGCACAAATGCTTTCGCACTCGACCTGGTGGCTGCTCGCCGCGCTGACGCTCGCCGGTTGTGACGGGCGCTGCAGCCGCGCGCCTGAGCCGGGCCCCTGCCGGGCCGCGGTCCCCAAAGCGTACTTCGACGCCTCCACCAGGCGGTGCGCAGTGTTCACGTGGGGCGGCTGCGACGGCGTCGTTCCGTTCGACACCCTCGAGGAGTGCCGCCAGATCTGCGGAGGGTGAACGCTACGGCGCGGCTGCGAGCGCCTTCTCGAGGCTCGGGGGATCTTCCACGTTGACGCACTCGAGGCCCTTGGCGATGCGCTTGACGAGGCCAGAGAGCACCTTGCCCGGCCCAAGCTCGACGACCCTGGTCACACCGGCCTGCTCGAGCGCCTGGACACACTCGATCCACCGCACCGAGCCGGTCACCTGGCGCAGCAACAGGGCCTTCACCTTCGAGGCATCGGCGTTGGGCGTGGCCTCGACGTTCGTCACCACCGGCACCGTCGGCGCCTTGAAGGTGATCGTCGACAGCACCGCGTCGAGCCGCGGCACGACCGGCGCCATCAGCTCACAGTGGAACGGCGCGCTCACCGGCAGCGGCAACACCCGCTTCGCCCCTGCCGCTTTGAGCAGCACCCCTGCCCGCTCGACCGCCGCCGCGTGGCCGGCGATCACCGTCTGCGAAGGCTCGTTGAAGTTCGCGCACGAGACGATCTCGCCCTGCGCGGCCTCGCGGCACAGCTCGGCGACCTTCTCGGGAGCCAGACCCAGCACCGCCGACATCGCGCCGACGCCCGCCGGCACGGCCTCCTGCATGAACGTTCCTCGCGCGCGAACGGCGCGAACGGCGTCGGCGAGCGACATCGCTCCAGCCGCGACCAGCGCCGAGTACTCACCGAGGGAGTGGCCCGCGACGAACGCCGGCGCGGTGGCAAACCGCTTCGTGAACACGGCGTGCGCGGCGATCGACACGGTGAGGATCGCGGGCTGCGTGTTCGCCGTCAGCTTGAGCGCGTCCTCCGGGCCCTCGAAGCACAACGTCGAGAGCTTCTCGCCCAGCGCATCGTCAGCCGCGTCGAACACGGCCTTCGCTTCGGGGAACGCCTCGGCGAGCGCCTTGCCCATGCCGACCGACTGACTGCCCTGCCCTGGAAACACGAACGCCACCGAACCCATGAAGCGGCTCTCCTCGAGAAGAAGGTTACGGCCTGCCTGCTACCAGCGAACGATGGCGCTGCCCCACGACATGCCCGCGCCGATGGCCATCATCAGGATCGTGTCGTTCGGCTTGAGCCGCCCGGCGCGATTGGCCTCGTCGAGCGTCATCGGGAGCGAGGCCGACGACGTATTGCCGTATTTGTCGATGTTGAGGAAGGCCTTCTCTTTGGGCACCTTCACGCGCTCGAGCACCGCGTCGATGATGCGCACGTTGGCCTGGTGGGCCACCACGTGGGTGACGTGGTCGGCGGTCAGCCCGTTGGCGGTGAAGGCCTCGCCCACCGCGTCAGAGAGGGCGCGCACCGCGAACTTGTAGACGTCGCGCCCGTTCATCGAGACGAACTGGAGCCGCTGGTCGACCATCTCGTGGGTCACCGGCGTCTTCGAGCCGCCGCCGGGAATGCAGAGGATGCCGGTCTGCGCGCCGTCGGTGTGCAGGTGCGTCGAGATGAGGCCGCGGGCGTCGTCGCTCGAGGGGCCCAGCACCATCGCGCCGGCCGCGTCGCCGAAGAGCACGCAGGTGTTGCGATCGTTCCAGTCGATGATGCGGGTGAGCAGCTCGACGCCGATCACCAGCACCCGCTTCGCCCGGCCGGTCTCGATGAACTGCGCGCCGACCGACAGGCCGAAGAGCGAGCCGGCGCAGGCCGCCGAGAGATCGAACGCGAACGCTTTGGTGGCGCCCAGCTTGTGGGCCACGAAGGCCGCGCACGCCGGCATGGGCATGTCGGGCGTCACCGTGCCCACGATGATCAGATCGAGCTCGTCGGCACGGGTGTTCGACAGCTCGAGCGCCCGCACGGCCGCCTTCACCGCCATGTCCGAGGTGTTCTCGCCCGGCGCCGCCATGCGCCGCTCGCGAATGCCGGTGCGCTCCACGATCCACTCGTCGGTGGTCTCGACCAGCTTCTCGAGGTCGCGGTTGGTCACGACTTTCTCGGGAACGTAGCTGCCGGTGCCGATGATGTGTGCGCGCATGTGCCGGGGCTCCTTAACTGCAAAACCACTCACATGTCACTGAGGTGGTTTTGAGGTTCTTCGAGCCTCATCCACGGCCGCAGCGCCCAGGCGGATTGTCGGGGAGAAACACGAAAACCCCTCGCAGCGCGGGCGCGCTACGAGAGGTCAGGAGCAGTGGGAGGGCTCGAACGACCTCGAACGTCGAGGTCAGTCGCTGGTGCCGCGAGCCGCCTTCTTGCCCGCGTAGTTGCCGCAGGCCGGGCAGATGCGGTGAGGCATCGTCGGCGCGCCGCAGCTGCTGCACTTCGTGACCTGCACCGCCGTCTTCAGCGAGTTGTTGCCGGCGCGGCGGCGATCGCGCCGCATCTTCGACGTGCGCTTCTTGGGGACACCCATGGCTTCATCTTCCTTTCGACTTCTTCAGTTCTTCAGCTTGATGTCCTTCAACTTCGCCAGCCGGACATCGATGTCTTTCTTCTCGGAGTGACCGCAATCGTTCTCATTGAGGTCCTGGCCGCAGGTCGGGCACAGGCCCTTGCAGTCCTCCCGACACAGCACGGTCACCGGGAGCGCCAGCAATACCTGTTCACGCACGATCGGGTCCAGATCGATCGTCTTGCCATCGAAGGGTTCTGCGTCGATCTCGTTCAGCTCGAAGCTGGCGGCGGCCTCGGCGGCCTCGTCGTCTTCCCGCTGCTGCTTCCGCTTCTTCGAGGGTTTGACCGGCCCGGCGGGGCGCTCGTCCTCGTCGTCCTCGTCGGGTTTGGGCAGCTCCTTCACCATGCGCAGGGCGAAGTCGACCGGCACCGTCACCGGCACGTCGCGCGTGCAGCGCCGGCACGGGCCCACCACCTGGGCCTCGAAGTCGCCCGTCAGGTGCACCTGCCCGCTCACCTTGCGGAACTCGACCGAGAGCGTCCCCGGCGCCACCAGGCGGAAGCCCTCGGACTCGCGAAGCGCCTCATCGAGCACCTTGCGCTCGATCGGCTTGCTCAACTCGAGCCCAGGCTCTTGAATTTCCTCAATCTTTACGAGCATTTGCGTTGCTTCCCAGCAAGGGGCGCGGAACCTACATGTCAGGGAGACGGGAGTCAAACGCCGCCCTGACCCGCCCTGCTCCCCGGGGGCGGTTTCTGGTAAGGGCCCCCGCGTGCAAAAGGTGGGGAGCTTCTTCGCAGTGGTGGTGATGGTGTCGTCGGCGGCCGGCCTGGCCCAGGTCGCGCCACGCAACGACGCGCTGACGAAGGGGCAGCAGCAGGTCGACGAGGGCGACTTCGAAGACGCGGTGAAGACGCTCCAGGCGGGCATCGACGCGCCCGATCTCACCGACGAGCAGCTGGCCGAGCTGTACCGCCTGCTGGGCCTGGCGAACCTGTACCTGGGCAACGAGGACAAGGCGCGCGACGCCTTCGAGAAGCTGCTGCAGGCCCGGCCCGACTACGAGCTGCCCAAGGCCACGCCGCCGAAGATCCGCACCCTCTACGGCCGCATCAAGGACGACATCCGCAAGCGCCGGGTGCGCCCGGTGACGCTGACGCTCTCGGGGGTGCCCGAGCAGAACCCCGGGCAGGCCGTCACCGTGGAGTCGCGCATCGACGACATGGCGCTGGGCGCGAAGGCCAAGCTCTTCTACCGGCGCTCGGGCGCGCAGAACTACAGCTCCATCGACTTCCTCCGCGACCGCAGCGACCGGGGCCTCTACCGCGCCACCATTCCGGCCTTCGAGCTGCCCGAAGAGACCGCCGCCTACGCGCTCGAGTACTACGTCGAGGTGGCCGACGCCGCGCAGCGCCGCCTCGCCGGCCGGGGTGACGCCTTCACCCCCCTCACCTTCAACGTCAACGCCAGGGCCGCTGCCGTCGAGCCCGAGAAGCCCGCGGCCTGGTACGCCAACCCCTGGGTCTGGGTGGGCATCGGCGCCGGCGTCGCGGCGGTCACCACCGGCGCGGTCATTCTCGCGACCCAGAAGCCGACGGGCACCTTGCCGATCACCCTGCAGGTCGAGGGCGCGCCGTGAGGGCGGCCGCGGCGGGGGTGCTGCTGGCGCTGGGGGCGTGCGGGCCCGCGGAGCCCACCACGCCGGGCTTCGATCTCGAGCTCGTCGTGCAGCGCGGGCTGCTCGACGTGATCAGCGCCTTTCAGGTCGCGCTGGTGACGAACATCTCGTCGGTCGAGGGCGGCGACTGCACCGTCATTCGGCAGCGCTGCATTCGCGAGCAGGTGCCGACCAGCCGCTTCGTGCCCCTGAAGAACGCGGCCGCCAACAAGCAGCAGGCGGCGCTCCTCTTCCCCATCAACCTCACCGCGGGCACCCCCAACACGCAGGACCTGACGCTCACCGAGGTGCCGCCTGGCCGCGACTACGGGCTCATCATCGAGGCCATCTCGAAGGACGGGCAGCGGCTCGCGGGGGCCGAGTGCGGGCTGCTCCAGCCGGTCACCGCGGGCGCGAACGCGCGGGTGCTCTTGCGCCTGCAGCAGTACGACCCGCCGAAGATGTGTGACCCGCGGCTGGTGCCGTAGCCGTCAGCGGGCCTTCGACGCCCGGGCCGCCACGTCGCTGATCAGCGCCTCGATGCGGCGCCGGTCGGTGGCGCTCAGGCCGATGAAGCTCACCCCCATGCCGAGCTCCTTGGCGGTGACGATCTCGCCTTCACACGCGACCTCGGCGCCCGAGGGGGGCAGCTCGAACTTGAGCGCCACCCGCGTGCCCACCGGCAGTGGAATGGTCTGGGTGAAGTAGGCGCCGCCGACGCTGAGGTTCGACGCGCGCTGGAAGTACAGCTCCCCGTCGAGCGACGCCTCGATCCACAGGTCGACGGGAACGCGCTCTTCCTTCCGCTTCTCTTTGCCGGTCGCCATACGCGTGCGGCTTATGCCATGGAGCCAGATGCGTTAGGAAGCCGGTCATGTCGCGCATCCTCATCGTCGAAGACGAACAGGACCTGGCGTCGCTGCTCGAATACAACCTGAAGCAAGAGGGCTTCGAGATCGAGGTGGCGCGCACGGGCGCCGCCGGCGTGTCGCGGGCCAGGGCGTTCAAGCCCGATCTGATCCTCCTCGACCTCATGCTCCCGGACATCGGCGGCACCGAGGTGGCGCGGCTGGTGCGCGAGGGCGACGGCAAGCGCATTCCCATCATCATGGTGACCGCGCGCGGCGAGGAGTCCGATCGCGTCAGGGGCCTCGAGCAGGGCGCCGACGACTACGTGGTCAAGCCCTTCTCGGTGAAGGAGCTGCTGCTGCGCATTCGCAACGTGCTGCGCCGCGACGGCAGCGAGGCGAAGCCGCAGGCCCACGGCACGCTCGCCGCCCCCGACATCGTGCTCGACGTCGAGCGCCACGAGGTGAAGGTCAAGGGCAAGCCGGTGGTGCTGACCGCCCTCGAGTTCCGCCTGCTCAAGACGTTCCTCGAGCGGCCGGGCCGGGTGCAGACCCGCGAGATGCTCCTGTCGGACGTCTGGGGCATCGACGCCGAGATCACCACCCGCACCGTCGACACCCACATCAAGCGGCTGCGCGAGAAGCTCGGCCCCGCGGGCGACGTGATCGAGACCATTCGCGGCGTCGGCTACAAGCTGGCGCCCACCGAGTAGGGGTTCACCCATGAAGAACCTCATCGCCACTGCGAGCGCCGACCCGGGCCCGGTGAACGAGGTGTCGCGCGCGCTGGCGGTGCTGCGGGCGGTGATCGACGGCATGGCCGAGGGCGTGTGGGTCACCAGCGAAGACGGCACCGTCGTCGAGCACAACAACGCGCTCAAGGAGCTGCTCTTCTCGGGCACCGCGCTGGTGGGCCACAAGGCCGGAGAGATCGTCGAGAGCGACGAGCTCCAGCAGGCCGTCGAGCGCGCCTGCCGGGAGCACACCTCGAGCCGGCTCGAGCTCAACCTCGAGGGCGTGCGCCCGCGCGTGGTGTCGGTGCACGTCTCGCCGCTCGGGCACGATCTCGGCGGCAGCTCGGCGGTGTTCTTCGACGTCACCGAGCTGCGCCGCCTCGAGAAGGTGCGCAAGGACTTCGTGGCCAACGTCAGCCACGAGCTGCGCACGCCGGTGACCGCGATTCGTGGGTACGCCGAGACGCTGCTGTCGGGCGCGCTGAGCGACCCGGCCGCGGCGCCGAAGATGGTCGACATCATCCACCGCCAATCGGAGCGCCTCTCGGAGCTGGTGGAGGATCTGCTCGAGCTCTCGCGGCTCGAGTCGCGCGAGCTGCAGCTGCTCGAGAAGCCCATCAACCTGGCCATGGCCGCGCTCGGCGCCTCCGAGGCGGTGCGCCCCAAGGCCCGGGCGCGCAACACCGAGCTGGTGATCGAGGTGTCGCCCGAGCTCTTCGTGCTGGCCGACCCCCGGGGGGTCGAGCAGGTGGTGCTCAACCTCCTCGACAACGCGGTCAAGTACACGCCGCTCAACGGCCACGTGTGGGTGCACGCCCGCCGCGCGGGCGCGCAGGTCGAGCTGACGGTGAAGGACGACGGCCCCGGCATCGAGGCGCGCCACCTGCCCCGCCTCTTCGAGCGCTTCTACCGGGTGGACAAGGGCCGCAGCCGCGACATGGGCGGCACGGGCCTGGGCCTGTCGATCGTGAAGCACCTCGTCACGGCGATGAAGGGCGACGTGCGCGTCGAGAGCGCCCCCGGCCAGGGCAGCACCTTCTTCGTCACCCTGCCCGTCGCGCCCGAGGTTGCTGGGAATAGCCCCGCCTCAAGCTAGGATGCGCCCGCGATGCGCGTGGCGGTGCTGGCTGACATTCACGGAAACCTGCCGGCCTGCGAAGCGGTGCTCGAGGACATCAAGCGCCAGAGCCCCGACTACATCGTGGCCGCGGGCGATCTCTGCCTGCGCGGCGCCTGGCCCCGAGAGACCTTCGAGCTGCTCGACGACGCCTGCGATGACCTGCTGATGGGCAACACCGACTGCTACCTCTCGGGCAACTACCTGTCGGGCGCCTACCGCGAGCGCGACCACTGGAAGCGCAACCTCCTCGAGTGGAGCCGCGATCAGCTCGGCGCCGAGAAGACCGCCCGCCTGGGGCAGCTGGCCTTCTCGGTGCGCTACTCGCCTCGCAAGGGGCAAGATCTGTTCGTCTGCCACGCCAACCCGCGCAACCTCGAAGACTCGCTCGAGCCGACCCTCGACGATCACACGCTCAGGCGCCTGCTCGGGCACCTCGACGCCGCGGCGCTGGCCTTCGGGCACCTGCACTTCCCCTATCGCCGGCGGCTCGGGCGCATGGTGATCGCCGACGTCGCCTCGGCCGGCATTCCGCGAGACGGCGACCTGCGGCCCGCCTGGGGCCTCTTCACGTGGACGCCGCGGGGCTGGCGGGTGCAGATTCGCCGGGTGCGCTACGCGGTGCGCCGCGCCACCTCGGGCCTGCAGGAGCGCAAGGTGCCGGGCGCGTCGCTGCTCATCCACAAGATGCTCGAGTGCCGCTACCGCCACCACGAGCTGATGGCCCAGGCCGCGCGCCGTCACTCGGGCCTGCCGCCCTACCTCAAGCCGCCCCCGGGCGCGCCCTCACACCTCAAGGCCCTGGGCCAGGTCGCGCCTGCGCTGCCCCCGCCTCCCGGCCTCGAGCCGCTCACGCCCGGAGACGCCATTCGCGCCGACGAGGCCGCCGACGAGGTGCTCGCGCGCCTGGAGCTGCCCACCCGCACCGACGTGCCGGCCGAGACCGAGGCCAGCAGCGCCGAGAGCTCGGGCGAGCACGTGGACCCCTCGCACGGCCCCCACGCCGACGCGGAGCCCGAGACCGGCACCTGACGCCAGACACCGGCCCGTCACACGACGGGGCGGGGCTTGTCACGGGCGAGCCATCACCTCGTCGAACGCGCGGCCTATCACCCGCGCATGCCGACCATCCTCATCGTCGATGACGAAGCCGATCTCGCGCGCCTGGTCGAGTTCAACCTCGAGCAGGCGGGCTTCCAGACCGCCGTGGCGCTCACCGGAGAGCAGGCGCTCACGCTGGCCGCTCGCGTCAAGCCCGACCTGGTGCTGCTCGACCTGATGTTGCCCGACCTCTCGGGCCGCGACGTGTGCCGCCGCCTGCGCGCGGACCCGGCGACGCGCGACGTGCCGATCGTGATGCTGACGGCGCGCAGCGAGGAGGCCGACCGGGTGCAGGGCTTCGAGGTGGGCGCCGACGACTACGTCACCAAGCCCTTCTCGCCCCGCGAGCTGGTGCTGCGGGTGCAGGCCATTCTGCGCCGCGCGGGCGCCCCGGAAGCGACCGAGCGCGTGACCCTGGGGCCGCTCGAGCTCGACCTCGCGGCGCACCGCGCCCTGGTGGCGGGCGTCGAGCTCGAGCTCACCGCGCTCGAGTTCAGGCTGTTGCACCACCTCGTCGCCCGGCCGGGCCGGGTGCAGACGCGCGAGCAGCTCCTCGCGGACGTGTGGGGCATCGTCAGCCCCCTCGAGACCCGCACCGTCGACACCCACGTGATGCGGCTGCGCGAGAAGCTGGGCGTCGCGCGGGAGCTGGTCGAGACGGTGCGAGGGGTGGGCTACCGCATGGCCGATGAGCGCCGCGCCGGGGCCCGACCCTGAGCCGAGGAGCCCGCCGATGATCACCATCGCCCACCTGTCGGATCTTCACCTGGGCGCCTCGCCGCTGGCGCCCAGAACGCTGGAAGACGCCGTCGCGACCCTCTCGGGCCGCGAGCTGGTGGTGGTGACCGGCGACCTGACCGACGGGGGCCGCGCCGCCGATCTCTCCACCTTCCACCGCCTGACCGCGCCCCTGGGCGACCGCCTGGTGGTGGTGCCGGGCAATCACGATCGGTGCGGCGACGATCTCGGCAGCGCGCTGATGAGCGGCGCACGCGTCGATCTCCAGCTGCGCGAGGGCTGCGCGATCGTGCGAGTCGACTCCACCGCCCCCCACAACCGCGTCGCCTGGCTCAGCCACGGGCGGCTCTGCGACGACGTGCTGCGGCTGATCGACGAGGCGCTCGCGCGCGTGCCGCGGGGGCTGACGACGGTGGTGGCCCTGCACCACCACGTCGTGCCGCTGCCAGCCGAGGGCTTCTGGGAGCACGTCTCAGAGGTGCTGGGGCTGCCCAACCACTCGGAGCTCGCGCTGGGCACCGCGCTGCTGAAGGTGCTGCGGGGGCGCTGCGACCTCGTGCTGCACGGCCACCGCCACGTGCCGCGGCAGTTCGTCGTCGACGCCGAGGGCGCGCGCCCGCTGCGCATCTTCAACGCCGGGAGCACCACCGCGCTGGGCGCGTTTCGTACCTTCTTGCTCGATCACGGAGCGCTGCTGACCGAGCCGCGCTGGGTGCAGGTGACCCAAAGGCCACGGCCCAGCCCCCAGCACTGGCAGGCGCCGCTGCGCGCCCTGACGCTGGCGTGAGCCGTCAGCGAGCCCCAGTGACGACCAACGCGCGGCCGAACACCTCGCGAAAGAGGCCGACCTCGTGCTCGACGTCCCACAACTCGAGATCGATGGACTGCCGCGACTTCACCTTGAGCCACACCGTGCGGCCCCTCGACGCCAGCTGCAACTGCTGCACCGGCTGGTGGTGGCTGCGATCGAGCGAGTCGGCGACGCGCAGCAGCGTGGCGCACCGGCGCACGACGCGGCGCTCGGTCGGCGTGAACGGCGCCATCAGCTCGTGGGTGAGCTCCGGCGCGGTGCGGCGGTGAAAGCGCGCGATGGTGGCCACCATCAGCCGCTCGCGGTCAGACAGGCCCGGCAGATCGACGTTCGAGATCAGGTAGAAGGCGTGCTTGTGGTGCCGCTGGTAGTTCACCGCGTGCCCGATGTCGTGGAGCAGCGCCGCGGCCTCGAGCCAGGGGCGCGCGGCGGCGGGCAGCTTGTGCACCGGGCCCAGCGCGTCGAACAACGTCAGCGCCAGCTTCGCCACCTGGCGCCCGTGGGCCTCTCCGAAGCCGAAGCGGCGCCCCACGGCGATGGCGGCGTCGGCGAACGACACCTCGCCGGCCTGCTGCTTCTTGCGGCGCACCAGATCGACCAGCACGCCCTCGCGCAGGCCGCGATCGACGGCGGTCACCGACTGCACCTTCAGGTGCTTCATCACCGACTCGAGGATCACCGCGCCCGCGGTGACGATGTCGGCGCGCCGCGGGTCGAAGCGCTTGCGCCGCTTGGCCAGATCCATGTCCGCCAGCGCCTCGACGGTGCGCGAGACCTCGAGCAGGGTGGCGTGGCCCACGCCCTCGGAGCGCGCGTGGGTGACGACGGCGCCGATGGTGCCGCTCGAGCCCAGCGCGGTGCGCGGCAGCCCGCCCACCCCGTGGGGAATCGACTCCTCCATCAGCTCACGGACGAACGAGCGCATCAGGGTGAGCTGGCGCCGGGGCACCTCGCCCTTGACCTCGAACAACTCGGTCAGCCGCACCGCGCCGATGTCGACGCTCCAGAGCTCTTTGGGCTGCTCCCCGAGCGCCGAGATCACCTCGGTGCTGCCGCCGCCGATGTCGATGCACAGCGCGCGCTGGCCCTCGGGCTTGCCGGCCAGCACCCCCAGGCAGATGAGGCGCGCCTCTTCACGCCCCGACACCACGTCGAGGGTGACGCCGGCCTCGCGCTTGACCCGCCGCACGATCTCGTCGCGGTTCTTCGCCTCCCGCAGCGCGCTGGTGGCGACGGCGCGAACGCGGGCGCCGTGCCGCTTGCACACCACCGCGTAGCGCCGGAGCGTCGACACCAGCCGCCCGGCCACCTCTTTCGAGATGACGCCCGTCTTGAACAGCCCCTCGCCCGGCCGCACCGGGTCTCGCTCGGTGTGCAGCGTCTCGAGGGTGCCGTCCGCGAACGCCATGGCGATCTCGAGGCGCACGGCGTTGGTGCCGACGTCGATCGCCGCCAGCACCTCACCACCAGAGTCCGGGCGTCGCGTCGTCATGGAGTGATGGCCGAGGGTAGTCAACCGGGCCGGGCCCGCCACGTTTCTCGCGCCCCCCCGGTGAGGTGGGCCTGCTTGCGAACCCGTCGCGACGTGCCAAGAACGCAGCCCTGAGGAGCGCACCATGGTCGACCCGTCCGACCGCCACCTGTTCATCAACCGAGAGCTGTCGTGGCTGGCCTTCAACGAGCGCGTGCTCTCGGAGGCCCGCAACCCGACCATCCCGATTCACGAGCGCATCAAGTTCATGTCGATCGTCTCGAGCAACCTCGACGAGTTCTTCATGGTGCGCGTGGCCGGCCTCAAGCAACAGGCCAGCGGGGGCGTGGCCGAGCTGCCCGACGACGGCATGATGCCGCAGGAGCAGCTGGCGGCGATCTCGGACCGCGCGCACCTCATGGTGACCGAGCAGTCACGGGTGTGGACGCGAGAGCTGGTGCCCCTGCTGTCGGCCAACGGGCTCAACCTGCTCACCCGCGACAACCTGCTCCCCGAGCAGAAGGCGGCCGCGCGGCTGGCCTTCCAGACGCAGATCTTCCCCGCGCTCACCCCGCTGGCGGTGGACCCGGGCCACCCCTTCCCCCACCTGCGCAACAAGTCGCTGAACCTCGCCATGGTGGTGCGCCGGGGCGATCGCCGCCGCAAGAAGGACGCGACCGAGTCGTCGATGGCGGTGGTGCAGGTGCCCTCGGTGCTGCCGCGGCTGGTGCCGATGCCGACGGCGACGGGCTCGGCCTTCCTGCTCCTCGAGGAGCTGATCTCGATGCACGCCTCGGAGCTCTTCCCCGGGTTCGCGGTCGAGCAGTCGTTCACCTTCCGCGTCACCCGCAACTGGGACATCGACGTCGACGAAGAGGAGTCGATCGATCTGCTGGCCTCGATTCAGCAGGAGCTCCGGCGACGCGACCGCGGCGCCGCCGTGCGCCTCGAGATCGACGCCAGCGCGAGCCCCGCCATCGAGGCGATGTTGACCGCGGCGCTGAAGCTGACGCCCTCGGACGTCTACCGGGTGCAGGGGCCGCTCCAGCTGTCTGATCTGACGGCGATCAGCGACGCCGACCCGCGCCCCGAGAACCGGGTGGAGCCGCTGGTGCCGGCCATGCCCGCCTTCATGAAGGAGGACTCGATCTTCACCGCCATCGCCCAGCGCGATCAGCTGGTGCACCACCCCTACGAGTCCTTCGACCCGGTGGTGCGCTTCCTCGAAGAGGCGGCTGACGACCCCAACGTGCTGGCGATCAAACAGACGCTGTACCGCACCACCGGCGACAGCCCCATCGGCCGCGCCCTGGTGCGCGCGTCAGAGAACGGCAAGCAGGTGGCCGTGCTGGTCGAGCTCAAGGCCCGCCTCGACGAGGCCAACAACATCGCCTGGGCCCGCCGCATGGAGGACAACGGCGTGCACGTCGTCTACGGCCTCATCGGCCTCAAGACGCACTGCAAGGTGACGCTGGTGGTGCGCCGCGAGGGCAACGGCATTCGCCGCTACGTGCACCTGGGCACCGGCAACTACAACTCGGCCACCGCGCGCCTGTACACCGACGTCTCGCTCTTCACGGTGCGCCCTGAGATCGCCGACGACGTCACCGCGCTCTTCAACCTGCTGACCGGCTACTCGACCCAGCCCAACTGGAAGCGCCTGGCGGTCGCGCCGAACACCCTGCAGACGAAGGTGCTCGAGCTGATCGAGCGCGAGGCGGCGAAGGCCCGCAAAGGAGAGCCGGCGCGGATCCTCTGCAAGATGAACGCGCTGGTCGACCCGGTGGCCATTCGCGCGCTGTACGCCGCCAGCCAGGCCGGCGTCGAGATCGACCTGCTGGTGCGCGGCATCTGCTGCCTGCGGCCCGGGGTGCCCGGCGTGAGCGAGCGCATTCGGGTGATCTCGGTCATCGACCGCTTCCTCGAGCACGCGCGGGTGTTCGCCTTCGGCGCCGGCCCGTCGCCCGACGTCTTCATCTCGTCTGCCGACTGGATGCCGCGCAACTTCCACCGCCGGGTCGAGGTGATGACGCCGGTCGAAGACCCCGCCCTCAAGCTGCGGCTGCTCGACGAGGTGATCGGCCTGGGGCTCAAGGACAACGTCAAGGCGCGCCAGCTCCAGCCCGACGGCACCTACACCCCGCGGCCGCTCGCCCTCGACGGGCAGACCGTTCGCAGCCAGATGCTGACGCTCGAGGTGGTGAAGCGGCTGGCCCCGCCGCTGACCGAGCCGGTGCTGCGCCACGTCGCCTCGCCGGTCGAGAAGAGCGAGCGCCAGCCGCCAGGCCCTCTCGCCGGGTCCTGACCGATCGGGGTCAACCCCCCGCCGTCACTGGAGCATGACGCCGTGCCGTGGCGGTGGTACAGACGTTGGGCCTACACTCGAGGCGAGCGCAGGAAACGAAGGAGCACATCATGGGTGGTCTTCGCGGCTGGGAAATTCTGCTGATCGTGGTCGTGATCGTGATGCTCTTCGGCGCCTCGCGGCTGCCGGCGCTCGGCTCGTCGATCGGCTCGTTCGTGAAGAACCTGAAGAAGGGGCTGTCGGGCGAGGCCGAGGCCGACGAGAAGAAGCTGACCGACTCGTCGGGCTCGCAGGTGCAGCCCAACGACAAGGCCGCCCACAAGCAGGGCTGAGGCCTCTCGCCCAGTCGTCCAGCCTCCGCGGGCCGCGCTCCTGACGTGATGCGCGGCCCGTCGTCGTTTCAGGCCTCGTCGCGTCCGCTGGCGTAGAGGGCGTCGAGCTCGGCCCGGTACCGGCCGGTCACGACCTTGCGCTTGACCTTGAGCGTCGGCGTCAGCTCGCCGGTCTCCTGGCTGAAGTCCTGCGAGAGCAGCCTGAACTTCTTGATCGTCGAGTACGGTGGCTGGCTGGCGTTGACCGCGTCGATGGCCTGCTGGACGGCCGCGATCACCTCGGGCCGCTTCACCAGCTCGGCGGCGCTCGCCACGCTGACGCCCTGGTCGGCCAGCAGCTTGCGCGCGCTCTCTTCGTTTACGGTCAGCAGCGCCACCAGGTACGGCCGCAGGTCGCCGTGCACCATCGAGCTCGAGATGATGGGGCTGGTCTTGAGCAGGTTCTCGAGGTTCTGCGGCGCGCAGTACTTCCCGCCCGAGGTCTTGATCAGGTCCTTCTTGCGATCGGTGATGCGCACCGAGCCGTCGGGGTCGATCTCGCCGATGTCGCCGGTGTGGAAGAAGCCGTCGGGCCGGAGCACCTCGGCGCTGGCGGCCTCGTTGCGGTAGTAGCCCTTCATGATGTTGGGCCCGCGAATGAGGATCTCGCCGTCTTCGGCGATCTTCAGCTCCACCCCGGGGAACGGCTTGCCCACGGTGCCGATGCGAATCTGCCCCGGCAGGTTGATGGTGCTGGCGGCGCTGGTCTCGGTGAGCCCGTAGCCCTCGCAGACGGTGATGCCGACGAGGTCGAAGAAGTAGCCGATCTTCCGCGGGAGCGGCGCCCCACCCGACACGAAGAGCCGCAGCCGGCCGCCCAGCTTCTCGTCGAGCGCGGCCTTCACCTTGGTGAACACCAGCCGCTTCGCCAGCGCGAACCCCAGGGTGTCGTAGCGTTGGCCGGCCTCTCGGGCGGCCACGTACTCGTCGAAGAGCCCGAAGGCCCAGCGCCCCAGCGCGCCCTTGAGCCCCGGCGCGGCCAGCACCCCGCTCTGCACGTTGGCGAAGACCTTCTCGAAGACCCGGGGCACCGCCGGGAAGATGGTGGGCTTCGTCTCGGCGAGGTTGGCGACCACCTTCTCGACCGACTCGGCGAAGATCATCGTGAAGCCCATCGCCAGCCACGCCGCCTTCGCCACCTGCGCGAACGAGTGCGCCAGCGGGAGGAACAGCATCAACGAGTCGTCGGGCAGCATCACCCCCAGCGAACGAATGGTGGCCGCCTCGAAGGCCCAGTTGCCGTGCGTGAGCATCACGCCCTTGGGGTCGCCGGTGGTGCCCGAGGTGTAGATGAAGTGGCAGAGATCGTCGGGCTCGATGGCCGCCACCCGCGCGTCGAAGTCGTCGACCTGCCTGCCCCGCTCGATGAGCCCCTCGAGGGTCTGCTCCCGCTCGCCGCCCGCGGGCCCCTCGAAGCGCACCACGGCGCGACAGTCGGGGCACTCGGCGAGCTTCTCGTTGGCGCGGGTGAGCCGGCCGGCCTGCCTGCCGTCGGGCACGTCGTGGTCGACGAAGAGGAGCACCGCCCCCGAGTTCTGCAGGATGTAGCGGACCTCGTCGGGCGTGTTCGAGGCGTAGATCGGCACGCAGATGGCGCGCGCCGCGGCGATGGCCTCGTCGACCACCACCCACGTCAGGCTGGTCGAGGCGAAGATGGCGACCCGATCGCCGGGCTTCACGCCCGCGGCGACCAGCCCGTTCGAGACCGCCTTCACCCGGGCCGCGACCTCGGCCCAGCTCACGTCGACCCAGCCCGCCGCGGTCTTGTGGCGCGCCGCGGGGTTGGTCCGGTCCTTCACCCGCGCCAGCAACATCTCGACGAGGTTGCGCTCGCCCGTCACTTCAGCTCCTTCTCGATGGCCTCCGCGACGGGCTTGGCCCAGCGCTTGACGCGGCGGGCCTCGGGCGGATCGTACGCGTCGGCGCCGCCCAGCACCTTGTCGATGGCCGCCTTCGCCTCCTTCGCGTTGCCGTCCTTGAGCTCGGTCTCGGCGAGGTAGAGCCAGGCGCGCAGGTGCTCGGGCTGCTTCGAGGTCACCAGCGCCAGCTCGGCGCGCGACTTGCCCAGGTCGCGCTTGGGCCACGGGAGCTCCCAGTAGTAGCGGCCCTTGGCGTTGACGGGCCCGTAGCGGTCGTACGCGGCGTCGGCCTTGCGGGCCTTCTCGAGCTCGTCGTTGAACTTGCCCTCGAGGCCTTCACCGAGCGCCTTCAAGATGCCGACGGCCTGGCTGTAAGCGCCGATGTTGAGCGCCACGTAGTAGTGGGCCTGCATGCCATCGGCCTTCGCCTTCACGCCGCGCTCGGCGAACGTCCACCCCTCTTTGGCCATCTGCCTCATCAGCTTGGTGTCGGTGGCGCCGTCGGCCACCCACCAGCGCTGGCGGGCGGCGCGCCACAGCACCTCGTAATCGTCGGGGAAGGCCTTGAGGCCCTCGGAGATGGCTTCGTCGGCGGCCTTCAGCGTCGCGGCGTCGTCGCGCGTCTTCCATAGCTCGTCGAGCTTCGAGGCCACCTCGGCGGCAGAGGCGGGCTGGGCAAACGCGGGCAGAGCGACGAGGAGCGAGAGGAGGAGGAGGCGCATGGGGGCGCATGCTCCCCGAGATCGCGGCCAAAACGAAAACCGCGATGCACCGGGGTGGCGCATCGCGGCAATCACGTCGGGAGTGCAGGGCATGGCGGCCAGACGGGCCCGCCGCCGACGCCTTCACCTACGCCGCGGCGTTGTAGTCATCGCCAGGGCTGAGCTCGTTCTCGGCCTGGGCGTGCTCCTCGAGGTACCGCGCGAGGAAGCTCTTGGTCTTCAGCTCCACCTGACGAACGCGCTCACGGCTGACGCCCCAGCGCTGCCCGAGCTCCTCGAGGGTGCGCGGCTTGTCCTGGGTGAGGCGCTCCTGGAGGATGTCCCAGCCGAGGTCGCCGAGGCGGCGGCGGACCTTCTGCAGCGCTTCGGCGACGCCTTCGTCCTGCTCCAGCTTGAGGAAGGTGACGTCGGGCGTCGGCCCCGCGTCTTCGAGGCGCTCCATGTAGGTCGAGTCGCCCTCGTCATCGAGCGGGGTGTCGAGCGAGAAGTCGTTCATCGAGATGCGCTCGTGCTCGCCGCCGCGCACGTGGCTGCGGTTGTCCTTGAGGTAGCGCGTGATGTACGCGCGGATCCACCAGACGGCGTAGGTGGCGAAGCGCACGTTCTTGCGCGAGTCGAAGTGCTCGATGGCCTTCATCAGGCCCACGTTGCCCTCTTGAATGAGATCGTCGAGCCGGGCGCCGCGGCTGGTGAACTTCTTCGCCACCGCCACCACGAACGGCAGGTTGCTGACCGCCAGCGTTCGCCGCGCGGCCTCGTCGCCCTTCCGGGCCCTGCCCGAGAGCTCGTATTCGTCTTCACGGGTCAGCTGCTTGTGGCCGCCCATGCTCCGCATGTAGTGCGACAGTCCGTCGGCACCGCTACTGGTCTTCGCGAGCATCTTTACCTCCTCAGTCGTGAACAAGGTTTGTTCAAGCTCGAGGAAAAGATGCGCTCCAAGCACTTCGGTTTCGAAAAAGGCCACCGCATACCTCCCTGCACCGTCAGGTCATCGACGAAGACCGTTCAGAGCAAGGCTGGGGCCTGACTCACCCTCGGAGATACGGCTTTGAAATCGATGACTTAGGAGGCTAATCCCAGATCTTGCCCGGGTTCAGGGTGACCGATGGGTCGAAAAAGACCTTGAGCCGGCGCTGGAGCTCGCGCAAGGCGAGGGGTTGTTCGAGCGGCAGGAACCGCTTCTTCGCGAGGCCCACGCCGTGTTCGCCGGTGATGGTGCCGCCGAGGTCAACGGTAATGGCCATCAGCTCGGCCAGCACGACTTCGACGCGAGGCCAGTCGGCCTTCGAGGCGTAGAGCACGTTGGAGTGCAGGTTGCCGTCGCCTGCGTGGCCGTAGGTGGCGACGGTGAGGCCGGCCTTCGCGCCGGCGGCCTTGAAGCGCTCGATGGCCTCGGGGACCTTCGAGCGCGGCACCACGATGTCCTCCGAGATCTTCTTTCCGGCCAGCGCGCGCAGGGCCGGCGAGACTTCTTTGCGCACGGCCCACAGGCGCTCCCGCTGCGCCTCGTCCTGGGCCACGACGGCCTCGAGGCTGCCCCAGCTGGCGCATTGATCGACCAGCATCGCCAGCTCCGAGAGCACGCCCTCCTCGTAGTTGCCGTCGAGCTCGGCGATCACCACCGCGCCAGCCTCGGCCGGCACCGGCAGGCCGCGCCCGGCCACCGCCTGGAGCGCCACCTCGTCGAGCAGCTCGAGCGTTCGCGGCCACACGCCTGAGGTCAGCACCGAGGTGAGCGCGCGCGCGGCGTCAGCGACATTCCGAAATGGAATGAGCGCGGTCTTCACCACCCGCGGCCGGGGGATGAGCTTGACCGTGATCTCGGTGGCCACCCCGAGGGTGCCCTCGCTGCCGACGAAGAGCGCCACCAGATCGTACCCGGCGACTCCCTTGCCGGTGCGTCGCCCCACCCGCAGCACCTCGCCCGTCGGGAGCACCCACTCGAGGCCGATGACGTAGTCGCGGGTGACGCCGTACTTGAGCGCGCGAGGCCCGCCGGCGTTCTCGGCCACGTTGCCGCCCATGGTGCAGTAGCCGGCCGAGTTGGGATCGGGCGGGTAGAACAGCCCCAGCCGCGCGGCCGCTTCGTCGACCTGGGCCGTGAGCACGCCGGGCTGAACCACCATCAACAGGTCGTCGGCGTTCACCTCGACGATGCGGTTCATCGCCTCGAGCGACAGCACCACCCCACCCTGCACGGCCAGGCTGCCGCCGCTCTTGCCGCTGCGCGCGCCGACCGGAGTGACCGGCACCTCGAGCTCGGTCGCCAGCGCCAGCACCCGCGACACCTGGGCCGTGTTGGCGGCGCGCACCAACAGCTGAGCCGGGAACTCGCCGAGGTCTGACTCGTCGCGCGCGTAGGGCGCCAGCGTCTCGGCGTCGGTGAAGAGCGCGAGCCCTTCGGGGAAAGACGCACGGAGCGCGGCCTCGAACGCCTCGAGGCGCTCCTTCGACACCGTCACGCGCGACGACCGAGGCGCGCCCACAGCTCGGCGCGCAGGCCCGGCTCCTTCAAGACGCCCTCGTAGGCCTCGGCGTGGGTGACGGCGTCACACTGCTCACCGCCCCGCAGGCGCAGGCAGGTCTGCTCGGCCTCGAGCACGCAGGCCGCCCCTCTGGAGCCCAGCTCGGTCATCAACGCGGTGGCCACTTGCCGCGCCAGCTCCTCCTGGAGCACCAGGCGATGCGCGAACACGTCGACCAGCGTCGCGAGGCGCCCGAAGCCGACGACGTCGTCACCGGGCACGTAGGCCAGGTGCGCGCGCCCCGAGTACGGCAGCAGGTGGTGCGGGCACATCGACCGGAACCAGAGGTCGGTCACCACCACCACCTCGCGCTCCGACGCCTTCGAGACGGGGAAGCGCTCCGCCAGCACCTCGGCCGGCGACTTCAGGTACCCGTCGAGGAACTCGTCGGCCCACGCCTCAGTCACCCGCTCGGGCGTCTGGGCGAGGTTGGGGTCGGTGAGGTCGAGCCCGGCGGCCACCAGGAAGTCGTGCACCGCCCGCTGCATCGCGGCGCGATCGGGGCGCTTCGACTTCGGCGGGCGACGGGCGGCGCTCATTTCCGGTAGGTGACGCAGTACTCCGGAGTCTCCCACAGCCGCAGCTCCACCAGCCCGGGCACCAGGGGCTCGAGCTGCGCCCACATCCACACCACGATGTTCTCGGCGGTCGGGTTCTCGACGATGTCGTTGAGGTAATAGTGATCGACCTTGGTGAGCACCTTGTCCCAGACGGTCTTCTTCACCTCGTCGAAGTCGCGGATCATGCCGTCCTTCGGCGAGGGGCGACCGGCCAGCACCACGTGCAGCACGTAGTTGTGGCCATGCAGGCGCTTGCACGGGCCGTCGTAGAACGGCAGCTGGTGCGCGGCGCTGAAGTGAAACTCGACTGACAGCGACATCTCCATGGGGGCGCCTCTACCCGGGTGTGACGGCGCGCGCCACCCCGACTGACTGTCACCCCGACTGACTGTCAGAAGAAGCGGGTCGGCTCGGTGCGGGTGAGCTTCTCGACCGGCACGTCGACCTCGACCTCGTCGGTGGGGATGAAGGCGGGCCGATCGATGCACATGAAGCTCTGCTCCACCTCGGTGACGTTCTCGTACCGGTGGGGGAAGCCGCGCGGCCAGGTGTGGGCGAGGCCCGCCGCCACCGGGTGCCCCTGGAGCAACAGGCCGTCACCCAGCACCAGCTCCGACTCGTCGAGGTGCTGGTGCACGTGGGTCGGCAGCACCGTCTTCGGGCTGATGCGCTCCCGGTAGACGCCGCACTCGCGGCTCTCGAAGATGACGTCGACGAAGCCGAACGACTTGTGCTCGGTGACCAGCTTGAAGTCGCTGCGCTGCCGGTGGATCTCGAGGGTCGGCACCGCCGCGCCCGACAAGGCCACCAGCTTCGAGAGCTTCACGTCCACGCGCTCTACGTGGGGCCTTGGCACGTCGTCGCTCGGCGGGGCGAGCAGCCAGGCGGCCACGGCCTCGGCGGCGCTCTCGAGCAGCCGGAAGCGCCCCGCCACCAGGATGAAGCGCAGCTCGCCCAGCACCCGGGAGTAATCGACGGTGCTCGTCAGCTTGCCCTCGCGCGCCGCGGCGCGGGTGTCGAAGTGCAGCGTGACGTCGAGCTCGACCGGCTGCGGGGTGTTCCGCTCGAAGTCGAACAGGCCCACGATGCAGTCGAAGCGCATGCCGCGCAGGGAGAGACGATCAAGGGGAGTGCTCATGCGACGCTCAGGCCTCCATCGACGCGCAGGACCTGCCCGGTGACGTACGAGGCGGTCGCGAGGTAGACGACGGCGCGCGCCACGTCGTCGGGGCTGCCTTCACGGCCCAGCGGCACGCGCTTCAAGATGTCGGCGCGCTGGGCGTCGGTCGTCTCGCCGGCCATCGCCACCGGCCCGGGCGCGACCGCGTTGACCCGCAGGGCGGGCCCCAGCTCCAGCGCCCACGCGCGGGTCAACTGCTCCAGCGCAGCCTTCGAGGCGAGGTAGTGCGAGAAGAAGTGCGTCGTCGTGTACGCGTGCGAGACCGCCATGTCGGTGATGTTGACGACGCTGGCCGAGGTCGACGCGCGCAGCGACGGCAAGAGCCCCTGCACGAGGAAGAAGGGCGCCGACACGTTCACCCGCCACATGGTGTCGAGCTGCGCCGGGGTCACTTCGGCGAAGTCCACGTGCGCGTAGGCGGCGGCCGAGTTGACGAGCAGCTCGAGCACCGGGTGCGCAGCGCCAAGCCGGCGAACGAGCCCGGCGACGGCGTCGGCCTGCGAGAGATCGGCCTGCTCCACCCACGCGCGCCGGCCCATCGCCTCGAGCAGCCCCTTCACCTCGCGCGCCGGCGCCACCGAGCGGTTGGCGTGGAGCACGACGTCGAACCCGTGGGCGCCGAGGGCGAGCGCGATGGCGCGCCCGACCCGCACTCCCGCCCCTGTCACCACCGCCGTCGGCATGGCCGCAGGGTTAACTCGGCGGCCGGCGCTTGGCCATCGAGACTCAGCCCGGCTTCGCGGCGACGAGCTTGAAGTTGAAGGTGCCGTTCTGGGTCGCGCCCCACACCCGCAGCCACAGGGGCAGCAGGCTCTCGGTGCCCCGCGCCGTGGAGAGCTCACCCAGGTCGAGCACCTCTTCGCGCTTCCACCCGAACTGCGAGAGGAGCGCCTTCACCGTGGCCTTCGCGCTCGCGTCGTTGCCCGAGAGGAAGGTGGTGTGGGTGTCGGGCAACAGGCGCGGGTTGACCATCACCGAGCAGCTCATGGTGTTGAGCGCCTTCACCACCTGCGCCTTGGGGAAGCGGCGCTGAATCACCTCGGCGAGCGAGTCGGTGTTGCTGACGAAGAGGGTCGGCGGCATGCCCTTCGAGAAGTCGAGCGGGTTGGAGACGTCGATGAGCACCTTGCCCTCGAGGTTCTTCTCGCCGGCCATCACCAGGGCCTCGACCGCGCCGCTGCCCGAGGTGCAGTTGAAGACGACCTCGCCGAACGCCGCCGCGGCCTCGAAGGTGCCGGCCGAGGCCTTCGCGCCCGCCGTCTTCACCCACGCCGCGGCCTTCTCGTTGGTGGCCGTGCGCGAGCCCATGCGCACCTCGTGGCCCAGCTCGACCAGCTTCGTGCCAATCGTCACGCCCACCATGCCCGTGCCCAGAATCGCGATCTTCATGAGGTGCTCCCTTGGTTTCGCGCGGAGTCGGCTCCGTCGCGTGTTGCAGCCACCCTACGAGCCGCGCCTGGACGGCAGAAGGTCGCCGCTGGCCATATCGTTCATTCCAGCGTGGAATGGGTGGCATGGACCAGCTCCAGCGGCTGAGGTTGTTCACGAAGGTGGTGGAGCGCGGCAGCCTGTCGAAGGCCGCGCGTGACGTGGGCGTGGGCCAGCCCGCGGTGAGCAAGGCGATGGCGGCGATGGAGGAGGCGCTGGGCGTGCGGCTCCTGCTGCGGAGCACCCGCACCCTGACGCTGACCGACGCGGGGCGGCGCTACTACGAGCGGTGCCGTCAGGCCCTGGCGGTGCTCGAGGAGGCCGAGGCCGAGGTGGCCGAGGGAGACGTGCCGCGCGGCACCCTCAAGCTGCACGGGCCGGTGGTGCTGGGAGAGACGTTCCTCGGCCCGGCCAGCGTGGCCTTCCAGCAGGCCTTCCCGCAGGTGCGGTGCGAGTTGACGCTGCTCGATCGCTTCGTCGACCTGGTGGCCGAGGGCGCGGAGCTCTCCATTCGGCTCGGGACGATCAGCGACCCCTCAGTGGTGCGCCAGCGGTTGGGCTCGATGGAGCGCCTGGTGGTGGCGGCGCCCGGGTACCTGAAGCGGCATGGGGTGCCCAGGCGCGCCGAGGAGCTGACCGGGCATCGCGCGGTCCGCTTCACCGGCCTGCCGCAAGGTGACGCGTTGACGCTCTACCCGGGCGCGGGGCCGGTGACGGTGGAGCTGACGCCGTCATACCTCTCCAACAACGCGGTGACGCTGCGGCAGGCCTTGGTGGGCGAGCTGGGGGTTGGCCTGGTGACGCGCTGGTTGGTCGAGGAGGAGCTCAAGCGCCGCAAGCTGGTGGTGGTGCTGCCCGGCGCCCCTCCGGCCCCGCTCGAGGTGAGCGCGGTGGTGCCCTCGGCGAAGTACACGCCGACGCGGGTGCGCGAGTTCCTGAAGCTGCTCAAGCGCCGCTTCGCCACCGTGCCGGGCATGACGCTGTCAGAGCTCAGGGCCAGCGATCGGTCTGGCTCGGCTTGACCCCGCGGAGGGCGACCAGCAGGCGGCCGTGCTCCTCCTTCACCTCGAAGCACGCGACCTCGGCGCCTCTGGGGAAGAAGCCGCGCCCGTCGCGCACGTCGAAGACCCACGCGTGCAGCGGGCAGAAGAGGTGGAAGCCGTCGAGGTCGCCCTGCCCCAGCTCGCCGTCGCGGTGCGGGCAGCGGTTGTCGACGCCGTAGACGCGGCCCTCGACGCGCACCAGGGCGATGGAGTGGCCGCCCGCCGTGACGACGTGTCGGCCCTGCTCGGGCACCGCGCTCGAGGGGCCCACGTCGACGAAGTCGGTCACTTCACCGCCGCCGACACCGCCTTGAACTCGGGGCCGCCGGCGCGGCCGAGGGCGTCGAAGAGGGCCGTCTCGACGGTGGTGATCATCGCCCCGGAGGCGCGGCAGAGCTCGAGGCCCACGCGCTCATCGGCCTCGGTGCGTGACAGCACGGCGTCGGCGGCGAGGTACGGGGTGAGGCCGGCGTCGGCGAGCGCGCGCACCGTCTGGAAGACGCAGACGTGGGTCTCCATGCCGGCGATGAGGACCGACGGGCGCCCGGCCAGGCGCTCCTTCACCTCGGGCACGAAGGCCGAGAACTCGAGCTTCTCGATGGGCTTGAAGTCGGGAATGCGCTCCGCGATCGCCTTCATCGTGGGGCCCAGGCCCTTCGGGTACTGCTCGGTGATGACGATGGGCAGGCCGAGGGCCCTGGCGCCGTCGATGGCCGCGAGCGTGCGGTTGATGACGCGCTCGAGGCGGGCCGGGTTCATGGCCGCCGCGAGGCGCTCCTGCAGGTCGATGATCAACAGGGCCGAGGCAGTGCGGTTGAAGCGGTGCATGCCGGGAGCTTTACCAGCGCAGGCGCGATGGGCCTACCCGGACGACACTGACCGGCGACGGCGCGATGCCATCACGCCCGCCAGCACCACCAGCATCTGCGCTCCGCCCCCCGAGGCCGCACACCCCTGCGTCGTCGCAGTCGGCCCGAGCACCTGCCCGCCGTCTGCCACCGTCGCCCCCGCGTCGATGGCCGGCGCGCCGGCGTCGGGAGCGCCTGCATCACCCTGCCCACCATCGGCCGGCGCCAACCGGCACCCCGACGCCCCTGCCCCGCAGACGTAGCCCGGGTTCACCGCGCGACAGTTTGCCGCACACCCTCCGCTCGCGAGCGCGTTGCCGTCGTCACACACTTCGTTCCCGGCCGTGTCGTTCCACCCATCGCCGCACGCCGACATCATGCAGGTGTGCGGGTTGTGCTCCCAGGGCACGGTGCCGGGCCCGCAGTGGGTCACCTCACAGGCGGTGAACTTCGCGCCCGCCGGGCAGTCGGAGTCGACGACGCCGCACCCGCAGTCGCACTTCCCGTCGCCGAACACCGTGGCCAGGCAGGTCTGCGCGGCGCCGACGGCGGGGAAGAACGTCACGGCGAGGGAAAGCGTGAGGGGCAGGCGCAGGTTCATTTCGTCTCCAGGCGGCGGGCGAAGTCATCGCGGACCAGGGCGGTCTCTCGTTGCACGCGCGGGCTGACCGCGGGCGTCGCGAAGAAGTAGCCGAAGGCGCGCAGGTTGCGGGTGTCGTCGTAGGCGCCCGACGCGCCGGGGCTGCCCTCGACCGCCTGGCCCGCCTTCACGAGCGCGCGCTGCGCCAGCGCCGCCACGTGACACGAGGCGCAGTCGACGGTGCCGGGGTTGTGGGTGGCCGGATCTTCGAGGCGCTGCACCGCCAACGCCGCTGCGCTCAACGCCTCGGGCGTCGCGCGCGCAAGGCCGCCCGGAGCGACCAGCGTCGTCAGCGCGGGCTCCACCCGCGACCCTGGATCCAACGTCACCTCCATAGCCTGGTCCTTGCCGGTGCTGGTCACGTGGTCGTGGTGCTCAGCTCCGAGCGTTGGAATGTCGAGATCGGTCGTCACCCCGTTCACCACGTCGGCGCCCGAGAAGACCCACGCCAGGTTGCTCGCGTGCACGCTCATCGAGGTGATGCGCACGAGGGCCGGCGGCTGGAGGAACGGCGTGAGGCGCTCGCGCAGCGCCTTCACGAAGGCGGCGTCGCTGAAGCCGGGGTGCGGCGCGGTCGCGTCCCCTGCCGCCACCCGACGCTCGGTCCGCAGCGCTGCGAGGCCGCGCACCAGGGTCTCGAGCTCGCCCTCGGTAGTGGAGAAGAAGAGGTGCACCGCGGCGTCACGCGTCGTCAGGCCACCTGGGCCGTCGTCGAACACCGGCTGGAGCACCAGCCGCACCTGCGGGCGACACGGCCCCGGCGTGGCGCCCTCGCGGAAGCACGCGTCGAGGCGCACCGACACCACCGAGAGCGCGCCGTAGAGCGCGTCGGGCTCGTCCACCACGGTCAACGGGTGGAGGCGATCGAACTGCCACCGCGGCAAGACGGTGGCGGCCGAGAGGAAACTCTGGCTCTGCGAGAGCGGCACGAGAAACGACACGTCGTGCGTAAGCACCTGCGGCGCGCCACAGGCGAGCAGGCTTGCCAACACGGTCAGCGGGGCGAGGCGGCACATCACCCGCGCAGGTAGCAGGGGCGCTGGTCGCGACACAACCGTCACTGCCGTCAGCCAGCGCGCGTTGACTGCCCGCGGGCCCCGTGCGACGCCCCGCCCATGGAAGACCAGCTCAAGGCCCTGCTCTACGATCCCACCACCGGCAAGATCATCGCCGCCGTCGTCGGCCTCCTCGTCGTCTACGTGCTTAGCCGGCTGCTCCAGCGCTCGGTCGAGAAGTACGTTCACGAGAACGCGGCGCGGTACCGCGCCCGCAAGCTGGTCTCGTTCCTCCGCTACCTGGCCGCGGCGGTGCTGCTCATCACGGTGTTCAGCGATCGCCTCGCGGGCCTGACGGTGGCCTTCGGCGTCGCCGGCGCCGGCATCGCCTTCGCGCTGCAAGAGGTGATCGCCAGCGTCGCGGGGTGGATCGCGATCTCGTCGGGCGGCTTCTACTCGACCGGCGATCGCGTGCAGCTCGGCGGCATCAAGGGCGACGTCATCGACATCGGCGTGCTGCGCACGACGTTGATGGAGATGGGCCAGTGGGTGCAGGCCGATCTCTACAACGGCCGCATCGTGAAGATCGCCAACAGCTACGTCTTCAAGGAGCCGGTCTTCAACTACTCGGCCGACTTCCCCTTCCTGTGGGACGAGATCACCCTGCCGGTGCGCTACGGCTCCGACTGGAAGCGCGCCAAGGCGATGCTGGTCGACGTCGCCAAAGAGGTGTGTGAGCCCTTCGCCGACGCGTCGAAGGAGGCGTGGGCCTCGTCGGTGGACAAGTACCGCCTCGAAGACGCGCAGATCGCCCCGATGGTGACGATGGAGGCCAACGACAACTGGCTCCAGTTCACCGTGCGCTACATCGTCGACTACCGGCGCCGGCGTCGCGTGAAGGACCAGCTCTTCACCCGCATCCTCGAAGAGGTGGACAAGTCGAACGACACCATCCGCCTGGCGTCGGCGACCTTCGAGGTCGTGAACCTGCCGAAGTTCGAAGTGAAGTTCGAGCACGGCCGCGGCTCGGTGGAGTCGAAGTACATCCCCTGAGCGTCGGGCTGGCTCCTACCGGCTGCAACCCACAACAGGAGGTACGCCATGAAGGTCGAAGGCAAGGTGGTGGTGGTGACGGGCGCTGGCAGCGGCATGGGGCGGGAGCTCGCGCTCGGGCTGGTGCGGCGGGGCGCGAAGGTGGCGGCGGTCGATCTGAACGAGGTGACGCTGCGTGAGACGCAGGCGCTGGCCGCGGTGCCGAAGAGCCAGCTGGCGACGTTCACGCTCGACATCACCGATCGCGCGGCGGTCGAGGCGTTGCCGAAGGCGGTGGTGGCGAAGCTCGGCGCGGTCGACGGCGTCATCAACTGCGCGGGCATCATTCAGAAGTTCGTGCGGGTGAACGAGCTCGACTACGCGTCGATCGAGCGGGTGATGAACGTGAACTGGTGGGGCACGGTGCAGATGACGAAGGCGTTCCTGCCGTCGCTCTTGAAGCGGCCCGAGGCGCACGTGGTGAACATCTCGAGCATGGGCGGGTTCCTGCCGGTGCCGGGGCAGACCATCTATGGCGCGTCGAAGGCGGCGGTGAAGCTCTTCACCGAGGGGCTGAGCTCGGAGCTCAAGGACACCAACGTGCACGTGACGGTGGTGTTCCCCGGCGCGGTGGCCACCAACATCACCGCCAACTCGGGCGTCGAGGTGCCGTCGGCGCCCAAAGAGGGCAAGCCGCGCTCGGCGTACCCGGCCAACTCGGCGGCGAAGGACATCCTCGACGGCATGGAGCGCAACCGCTTTCGCGTGCTGGTGGGGAGCGACTCGAAGCTGCTCGACAAGCTGTACCGGCTGAACCCGAAGCGGGCGGCCACGTTCATCGCCAAGCAGATGAAAGACCTGCTGGGCTGACGGTGAGGCGTTCGTGAGCGCGACCAGAGGTCAGGCGATGAAGGTGCTCAGCATCGACATCGGCGGCACCAACGTGAAGGTGCTGGCCACCGGGCAGGAGCAGCGGCGCAAGTTCGCGTCGGGCGAGGCGCTGACGCCCGAGGCGATGGTGGAGCAGGTGAAGCAGCTCACCGCCGACTGGGCGTACGAGGCCATCTCCATCGGCTACCCGGGCGTGGTGGTGCGGGAGCGGGTGGTGGCGGAGCCGGCCAACCTGGGGCGCGGCTGGGTGGGCTTCGATTTCGCGCGCGCGTTCGGTCGGCCGGTGAAGCTGATCAACGACGCCGCGATGCAGGCCCTGGGGAACGACCGAGGCGGGAGCCTGCTCTTCCTCGGCCTGGGGACCGGCCTGGGCTCGGCGCTGGTGGTCGAGGGAAGGGTTCAGCCGCTCGAGCTGGCCCACCTGCCCTACCGCAAGCACCGCAGCTACGAGCAGTACCTCGGCAAGGCGGGGCTCGAGCGCATGGGGAAGAAGAAGTGGCGGCGGCACGTGTGGAAGGTGGTGGCGCTGTTCCGCGAGGCGCTGCAACCGGGCGAGGTGGTGATCGGCGGGGGCAACGCGGCGCTGCTCGAGGATCCACCCGAGGGCGTGCGCCTGGGCACCAACGCGAGCGCCTTCGAGGGTGGGTTTCGGTTGTGGAAGGGGGAAGGCGAGCGCTGAGCCTCGAAGACCCGATCCTTGAGGCGCGAGCAGAAAGAAGAACGGCCGGGGACCCAGGGGATCTCCGGGGAAACTTAAGCCGCGGCCAGCGGTTTCGGCTCTTCCTCCGCTTCGACACCAAGGCGAAGGTCATCATCTACGCGTGGGTCAACGATGAAGATACCAAGCGCACCTACGGCTCGAAGAACGACGCCTACGCTGTCTTCAGGAAGATGCTCGACAACGGCAACCCTCCCGACGACTGACCGGACCTGCTACCCGAGCTTCGTCGCCAGTTCGTTGAGATCCCGAACGAAGAACTCGCCTGCAGTCGCCGCTTTGCTCGTGGCGTGCTCGGCGACCACCTTCCGTTCCCTCCCCTTCAGCTCCCTCGCCAGCGTCCTCAAGGCATAGGTCCACCGCATCGTGCCGTCGGCGATGAAGGCGTCTATGACGGTCGTGGCAAGGGGCACGACGTCCACCTTCGCCCTGCGGGCGGTGGCGATGCCGACCTCGGTCAGCGAGTCACAGAACTCGGCGAGCTCGCACTCGTCGTGAACGCGGTCGAACACTTTGGGGATGCCGGCGATGAAGTGCTCGATGACGGCAAGGCCCTCGGCCGGGTCCACCTTGGCCAGCGCCTCGGCGTCTTTGAGGAACTGGTTGAGCTGGCTCATGTAGCCGGTGAGGGCCTTCCACTCGACGCCTCGGGTGTTCATCGCCCGGTCGAAGGCGTCTCGCAGGGCCTGGGCAACGGGCTGGCGCTGGTGCTCGACGTCCCACCGACCTTGCGGGTCACTCACCATTCGTGAGAGTGCCAGCTCGACGAGCTGGTCCTTCGACATCGACTTGAGTTGGCGGCGGAGCTGCTGGTCGCCGGTGCTCGTCTTCGCTGGTCGGCGCCTCGTCATCGGAACCGAAGATAGCTGCCGGCCGGGATGGCTGGTCGTATTCTCGGCCGCCATCTCCATCGGAGGCGTCATGCCCAGAGCCGAACCCGCCACCTACGTCACGGACCTCACCCACTTTGACGGAGCGCTCGACCCGGGCTCCAACGCCCCGGCTCCGGCGAAGAAGCTCGCCAAGTTCTTCGACGAGCTCGTGCGGGTCGCCAGCCGGGAGTCCTTGGGGACCATCCGAACCGACGTGCGCTGCTTCAAGAAGCCGGCGAGGCGGGCGTGCTCCGGGAGGATCGTCACAACCAGGAGCCGCAGCCGGGAGGACATCTCCTGGGAGTGCCCGTCCTGCGGGAACAACGGCATCATCCACCACTGGCGAGGCTCGAAGGCCGACCTGAGCCGCTACGCCCGGCCCGAGGTTGAGGTTCAGAAGAAGCGCACCGGCCCCGTGAAGGCGTTCGAGGGCGACTGGCTCATCACAGAGATGGAGTTGTGGGACCTGGACGCCATCGAGCTGCTCGGCCCCGGCTTCTTCCGGTTCGACGAGGAGCAGAGCGGCGAACTCCAGTTCATCGCCGTTCGAGGTTGGCTCGACTGCCGCTACGGCGAACGAGACGGCCTGCCGCTGGTCGAGTTCTCCTGGCAGGGCGACGACGAGGGCACTGAGGCGAGCGGCCGAGGGTGGGCGGTGGTCGACCAGGACGGGAAACTGACCGGGCGCATCTTCTTCCACCAGGGCGACGACTCGTCCTTCACTGCGGCCCGGACCAAGAAGGCGCTGCGCCCGAACTGATGCAGGTGGGCAGCAGGCAGTGACGCCATGGCGGGCAACTCGAGGGCAATAGAAGGAGCGGTTTCCAGGCCGACCGCTACAGCGTGTCGAAGTACTTGTGGATCTTCGCCGCCATCAACTTTCGCCGCTCCGCGAGGAACCGAGGGAAGTCGCTGAGCCCAGACTGCCCAATGATCTCGGGAATGCAGTGTGAGGCCAGATTCGCTCGAAGGTCATCCTCGTTGGTGATGTTCCCGTACCGCTTCTTGCCGCCGGTGCACTGCTCACGCAGTTGCGCGAAGTACGTCGCCGGCTCCTTGTTCCCGATCGCGATGTTGATCTCGCTCTGGGTCACCGCGTAATTGGCGACCTGGTTGTACTGGCCTCGGGCGAGCCCGTTCTTCTTCAAGAAGTCCTTGGGGAAGAGATGGTGCACGTCAGACTTCACCTCGATGAGTTCCCGAACCGAGATGTCCTTCGACAGGAACCCCTTGTCTCCCAGCTTGACCTGGGCGGCCTTGAAGACGCGGAAGTGAGGGCTCGACGACGACGAGGTATCGAGTTCCTGCGGCAGCGACGCGCCCCAGAACGCATCCGACAGGTCTCCGCGAATGATCGAGTCCGTGAACGCGACCACGCCCTGGGCGTGGATCTGTCGGATGTCGTAGTCGATGGTCGACTCAGGCGAGCCCGAGTAGCGCCCCGTCAGCAGCGACATCACGAACCACCGTCGAACGTGGCGCTCGATATCGGCGTCGGGCACCTTCAGCTCACGAAGCGTCAGGTACAGGATGTACGCGAAGTCGAGTGCGTTCTGCGAGCCGATCATCGACGCGTCCACGAACCCCGCCGACCTGATGATCATGATGAAACGCTTGAAGTGCGTCTCGTTCATGAACCGCTCGACGCCGCTCCTCAGGCGCGAGAAGGAGTCCTGAACGATCGCCTCCTCGTATTGCTTCGTCTCGAAATTGCGGCCCGAGAGAAGCGCCACCAGGTCCTCCAACTTCCCGCGACGGAACTCCGAGGTGAACGCGACCCGAAGCATGTCGGTGTACGAGGGGTCGAAGAGGTCGTCGTTCTCTTTTCGCAGCCAAGCCATCTGCTGCAGGAAGTCCGACTTCGCGAAGGTGACGTCGTTCTTGGTGATGACGCTGTAGAAGTCTGGCGCGACCGCGAGGTGGCAGAAGTAGTCGATTGCCTTCCGGAGCGCGTTCCCGCCGTAGGCTTCGTTCACGGCGATTTTCGACATGGCGAAGTCCGCCTGACCGAGCGGAACGCCCTCGGAGTTCACGCGGATGAAGATCTCGGTGACCGTCTCGATGTCGAGCTCCGAGGCCAACTCGATGAGGCCGATCTGGTTGCTCGTGATGCCCCTGAGGGTCTCAAGGCTCGCAAAGATGTCCTCCTGCGACGTACCAGCGTTCGCCTTGCAGTACTCGTTCACCAACCCGAAGAGCTTCGTGCCCGGGTCGAAAACCGCGGAGACGTCAGCGATCCACGACTTGTCCTTGGCGATAGCTGGGTTGTGGACCTCGAACTTCCTGGTGGTGGGCTGGTAGGCGATTCGGATGCGGGTCGTTTCGTAGTCCTTGGTCACGACCTCCCGCCCGAGGAGCGCCGCCATCAGGGCGGTCACTCGCTGCTGGCCGTCAATGAGGATGCGCTTGCCCGACGCTTTCGTTCCATCCTTGAGTCGGACGTCCGGATTCCGCCACGCGATGAGGTAGCCGACCGGGAAGCCCTGAAGGAGCGAGTCCAGGAGATTGCGGACCTTCGAAGCGTCCCAGACGAATGGGCGCTGGATCTCAGGGATGGCGATTTCCCCCGAGTTTATCCAGGTGAACAGGGTCTCGATGGGCGGCTGCGTGACCGAGTATCTCTGCGTAGGCATCGTCTCACCCTTCCTCGTTTGCGATCATGAGGGCCACACCACAGGCGGCGGCTGGCTATTCAACAGGTGCCGCCGAGCACGCCAGCCCGGCACGCGGCGGGACATCAGTTTGAAGAACCGCTCGTCGTGGTGGCGGGCCACCGGTTGAACGAATTCGTTGACCACGATGCCCCCCCCGCGGTTCTGCCCATCGCGCCCTGATGACGAGCCCCCGAGCAGAAAGAAGAACGGCCGGGGACCCAGGGGATCTCCGGCCGTTCTTGAATTGCGGGGGCGCTCTCAAACCGGTGGTCAAACGGTCGGCGGCCCCGCCAGAACCTATTGATTCCTCTGAACTTCGTAGTCGAGGTGGGCTGGAGGAAGCACCTAGCGGCCTAGAAGCGCCAAGATGTAGCGGCCCGAACTCCAGGAGGCCACCGCTTGGTCGGTTCTCGGGCAAAGAAGGGCGGGGACAAGATGTCGAACACCAAGAGGCTCTGGCACTACACGACCGGGGAGAAGTTCGAAGCCATCAGCCGAGAAGGCACGATCAAACCGGCAGTTGAAAACGTGCCCACAGGCGAGAAGCCGGCCGTTTGGTTCTCGTTCAATCAGGTCTGGGAGAGGACGGCGAGCAAGGGAATCGTGGTCGCTGGTGTCCGCCGTACTGCGACCATGGAGGAGATGAACACGCTCGGAGGCGGTTTGGTCCGAATCGCTGTTGCTCTGGAGACCGCACCGCACACGTGGGTGCGGTTCCGTCATCTGAGCGGAATCAACCCGTCGCACGCCAAGGCGCTTGCGCTGGTGGCGAAGTCCGACGGGGCGAACCCGAACGATTGGCGAGCGACCTTTGATGCGGTTCCATCTGCTCTCTGGACGACAATCGAGAAGTTCGACCGAGGCACTTGGGTGCGCTTTTCTCTGTTCGAGCGCTGACGTCCCAGAGAGCTTCGCTGGACGCAAAGGGCGATCTGATGAACTCGGCTGGCACCGGCGGCCCTGATTCATGTTTAGGGCCCCAGGGCTGCGGCCACTTCTGTTGTCGACCACCGAGGATCAACGAAGGGGCACGGGTAGTTCGGCCCTAGATTCTCGGCCTCAGCCGCCGCAAGGAAGCTGCGGGCTCGAGCGTGGTTCTCCCCCTCAAGGAGTAGGAACGCGACGTCGGGCGGCTTGAATTCGAAAGCGCCGACGTGTCGCCATTCCCGCTCCCACTCGAACTCGTACTTGTACGCTGCGGCGGGATGGTCGATGAACGGCGTAAGAGCCCAGACGGGTGAGTCGCTTTCACCCGACGCCTTCGCCTCAGCGATCAGCTTCTTGACTGCGCTGAAGGGCTTGCTCTTGGGGCGGACGTACCAGACGGGGGCGCATCCACGGGCGACCGCAATGGACTTGTGGAACGCGATGCCCATCGTGCTTCTGCTCGCCATGAATCTCGTCAGGAACCCCAGTGGAACTTCGCTGAAGCAGACCGAACGCTGCGACTCGCCCATCTCGCGGGCCGCCCCGAATGCCTTCGGACCGGGTTTGAGCACGCCACCAGCAAGAATCGACATAAAGCCCCGATACGCCCCGTCACCCTTGCGAATGAGGTGAACGAGGAAGTCCGACATGTCGAGCCATTCGTGCTTCCCCCTGTAGCCGAGCAAGGGAGCCGTGGTCGGCGTTGGCTGCTGTTTGGTTGTCATCGCTCGCGGTCGCCTCGCGCCTGTCGAACACGCGTCAACGCATGTTCCACGGTCGTAAGCGTGTCCTTTGCCGCCTGAAGTGCCTGTCGCTGGGGGCGCGACAAAAGCTCAAGGAGAACCCCGAGCGTCTCGTCGTCCGCGCTACCGGAGATGGTCATCCGCTCCAGCGCTGCTTGAGCTGTCTGCACGTTCTTCTCGCATGCTCGGCGAATTAGCCCGATCTGCGCCTCGGCTTCCCGAAGGTCCGGCCCGCCCGCCAGATACTCGTTGAGAATTCGCTGGACCGCTCGTGGGCCAGGCACTCCGCGTCGCGTTGCCATGCTTGTCCTCCGGTTGTTCGAACGACGTCTCTCACCGCTGGCCGCTCGGAGCTTCGCTGGCTACGGGCCGATTGCCGCCTCACGTCACAAGTCCCGCCTCGCGCAGATACGGGGACGGTTGCTGACGCTTCTCGTCGCCCCAGGGCATCAGTCGAAGCTGGGCATAGGAGAAGTAGAGGAGCCTCCGCGAACGCGTGACGGCCACGAACGCATTCCGACGTTCCTCGGCCATCTCCTTCGGTCGCCCCTGTGCTCGATAGTCGGGGAAGACGCCGTTGGCCATTCCGGCAATGAACACGACGTCAAATTCAAGCCCCTTTGAGGAGTGAACCGTAAGCAGCGCGACACCGTCTCGGCTCGCCTGCTGGGTCGCCCCGAGAGCCTTGCTGCTCATGAACCCGCCGATGGTGCGAGGAGCGGGTGCAGTTCGAAGGTACTGGTCCCACTCCTCCTCAAACACGGTTAGGTCCTCGTAGATCTCCAGCCTTTCGGCCTCGCCAAGTGAATCCGCATACGTCCGAAGGTGCTGAATCGCTGGCATCAGATCGAATCGCTGCTTGCGAAGAACCGTGGCCACCGCCCCAGAAACCGCCGTGGCCCTAGCACTCCCCCCCGCCAGCGCGGCCAGCGCTTTGGCAACATCTGGCTGGTCGCCAAGGCTTCTCTCAGCGACCTTCCGACCCCATTTCTTGGCGAGCGCAGCCAGGTGAAGACTGTCCCTTGGGTTGGCGACGACTCGAAGAGCGAGTTGAAACTCATCGACCGTTGCCGACTCGTTCTCGTGGTTGGCCGATAGCCGCTTGTAGAACGGAATCGCCCGCTGCTTCAGTTCACGCTCGACTGCCATCAGTGCGAACCGGGTGCGGCCCAGAACTGCGCATCTCGACGGCGTAATGTCCGACTCGATGTCCTCATGTCCTTCAGCAGTGAGTCGTTGGAGCTCGTCAACCACCAACCGGGCCTCGTCCGCCTCGTTGACCCCAACGAGCAAGGACACCTGCCCCTGAATCGGAAGCTGCGCTTCCACCATGTACTTGGGATCGAGATGCTGGGCCATCTTCACGACGGCCTTCGAAGAGCGGAAGTTCTCGGTCAGCGTCACCTCTTCCGCGTGAAATTCATCTCGAAAGCGATACATGAAGTCAGGGCTCGCCGTATTGAATCCATAGATCGACTGCTTCGGATCGCCGACAAGGACGACGTTTCTGAATTCAGCACCGCAGAGCGCACGCAGGACCGAGTACTGCGCCTCATTCAAGTCCTGAGCCTCATCAACGCACACAAATCTATAAAGCCGCCGATAGAAGTCCGCGACCTGTGGATACTCCGTCAGAAGGCGATAGACGAGGAGAAGAAGGTCATCGAAGTCATATGCCGAACACGCACGTAGGCCCGCATCGTAGGCCTCGACAACACGGCGACCGACGTCGTCGTCTTCATCCTCGGCAGCGGAGACTGGGTGTGCCTTCCTCCAAGAAATTAGCCTCATCCAGCCATCAAGAACTGCGTTCCGCGCCTTGGAGTCCCGTGCGTCAGCCAACATTCCGGCAAGTGCTGGATCCGACTGGGCCGCCTCAAGCAGCACCTGCTTTCGGTCCTGGCTCTGCTCGAATATCTGCGGGAGTCCCTCGACCCCTACGAGCTTCCCGCGCTCAGAGAGCACCTCCAAGCAGAAGCTATGCACCGTGCCAATGAAGGCTCGTGTCTTCGCGTCGGGCAGGTCCACGAGACGTTCCTTCATCTCGTTCGCAGCCTTGTTCGTGAAGGTCAAAGCGAGCACCCGAAAATGGCCGGGCACGTCTGTGAGCAGCCTGCGCACTCTCTCCGTGATGACTCGCGTCTTGCCCGACCCAGGGCCTGCGACAACCAGCAATGCACCCTCAACGCGCTCGACCACTTTCCGCTGCTGAGCTGACAGACTCGCCCGCTTCACGGCGCAGCCTTCTTCTTGAGCTGTTGTTCCGTCGAGATGGTCTCAAGGAGTTTCTTGATCATTGGCGGAAACCTCCGAGGTTCGTCGAGTCCCGCGATCACCTTGGCGAGCGGAGCTGCGATCTTGGTCTTCTCATTCGTGAGAAGGTCCAGCGCCGCCCGCTTCCTGCCTGCCTCCCCCTTGTAGTCTCTGATCGTCTTCTTGGGGCCCGGCTGGCCATCTTGGTTCTTCACGTACCAGTCGAAATAGTCCTTTCCAAACACCTCCGAAATTGCCTGCTCGACTTCGGCAAGGTAGCCATCGGCGATCAACTGCGACTCAAAGTTGTTGCCGTCAGGAAGCACGACGACGTTTCCGCATGCCCCTCGTTCCTTGCCGACTACCTTCTTCAGCGCCGCGTCGAGCTGCTTGAGCGGCTCCGGCTCCCCGTCCGACATCACGTACCAGGGGATCCGGAGGCTGTGAGCCAACAAGAGGAATGGAAAGTAGCCAGCGCTCCCACCCACCTCGACAAAGCTGAGCCCCAATTCATGAATGTTCGTCCCCCAGTACTTCTCCGCCCAGACCGGAAGCGCGACCTCTTCGGTCTCGCCTTCGAAGAACACGACAGCCCGAGAGAAGAGGACGTCGCCTCGGGACGCCAAGACCCGCTGGCGTAGCTTCCGCACGTCGTCCTTGTTGGTCAGGAGCGCTAGGTCGATCTGGCTTACCGACGTTCCACCGTCCGTCCTGCAGAATAGCCGCAGATCGCCGAGCTCGGACTGCGCAGCAAAAAACGGCGAGTGCGTGCTTACAATGCGCTGCCCCGGCATTTCCCGGATCTGAGAGAACAAGGATCGCTGGGTATGCGGGTGCAAGTGCGCCTCCGGCTCCTCCAGCGCAAGCAAGGTGTGAAGCGAGTCGTCCTCTTTCGCGGCTTGGACGGTGCGCCAGGAGGCAAATGCTCGGAAGACCAAGAGTGACGCAAGGCTACGCGTGCCCATTCCGTGTCGCGTTAGCGGAAAGGCCTGAGCTCCAGTTGAGGAGAAGGTGACGTCCACGCCCTTCGAAAGATCGCGGAGCTGGCGAGCGACAGGGGCGACCTCAACACCAGTGCCTCCCGGCCTGTCGACCTGTTGAATGTCGCTGAGGTGAGTCTTCAGGTGCTTCAGCACCTCGCTCTTTTCGACGATCCCCTGATTTAGTTCGGTGAGTTCCTGCTCCACGGCTTCTACGTCCTCTGGCGACAAACCGAGGTCGTCGGTCAGGCGACGCCAGAAGGAGCCCTGACGACGAAGGTCTTCGTCGAGGTCGCGCTTCGCATCGATGTAATGCAGCGCGATAGGTTCGATTTGCGTGGCGGTGATGACCTGGTCTTGGGTCGAAGCAGCGAGCCACTTGTCCAGGGGCAGCCACTCTTTCAGGAACTTCCGCGTCAGAACGTACTCGCCTCGCGCCGGGCTCCAGGAAAGGGTTGTCCGGAAGGCCATGAACTCGTGACTATCGGTTTCGAGTGCCTGACTGATTCCTGTCCCCCAGAGTTGCGTCCAGAAGCTGCCCGCCGGGAACTGCGCAGCGGGCATCGAAGAAGCATCCGCTGGCCGCACCTTGACATCGATGGTGATCGACCTGTCTTTCGGAGGAAGCGCTTCGCCGGGTGCAACTCGGACGTCGTCTTGCCCCAGAAACTTCCTGCCCGCCCCAAGGGCGGCGTACAGAGCGTCCAGGAAACTGGTCTTCCCTGCGTTGTTCGCCCCAACAAGAAGGGTCAACCGGCCGAGCTGAACCTCGATATTGGCGAGCGAGCGGAAGTTCGACACCCGTACATCGGACAAGATCACGCCACTGGAACCGCTTTCGGCTGTCATCGCCCCCCCTCTTTCTTGGACCACGCCCCAGCACACCGAGACCAGTCTGGCTTGCCAATGAAGATCAGCATGGCCACACCACATGCGGCAGCGGCGCTGAGTTCAGCAGCTCGCGCCGGGCACGCCAGCTCGGCAGGTGGCGGTCCATCAGCGAGAAGAACCGTTCGTCGTGGCGGCGGGTCACCAGATGCACGAGCTCGTGGACCACGATGTACTCGATGCACTGCGGGGGCGACTTCACCAGCTCCAGATTGAGCCACACGCGCCGTGAATCTGCGTTGCACGCCCCCCACTTCGTCTTCATCCGCTTGATGCCCCAGTCGGCCGCCTCGACGCCCAGCTTCCGCTGCCACTTCTCCATCAGCAAACCTGCGACCTCACGGAGCTGCTCCCGATACCAAGCATCGAGCACGGCCTCGCGGCCGGAGGTCCCCGCGCCGACGCGAACGTTGAGCTCGATGATGCCGGGGCGCTCCTTCACGCCCTGCGCGGCTGAGCCCTCGAACTCGACAACCCGGAGCCGGTAGCGCCGTCCAAGGAAGTAGTGGCTCTCCCCGCTGACCATCTCGCGCCTCGACTGCCTGGCCTGCCCAAGGAACTTGCGGCGCTGGCGACCAATCCACCCGAGCTTGCCGATGACCGCGAGCCGCACGGCGTCGTTGGAGACCGCCTTCGGGGCGGCCACGCGCACGCGCCCATTGGGCGGGTACACGCCGAGGTGCAGGTTCTTGATGGCCTTGCGGACCACCTGCACCTTGATGCCGCGCACCTGGATGGCGTGGTCAGTACTCATCGTTCTTCTTCACCAGCTCCAGAATCCGGTCGGTGGTGGCCTCATCGCCATCGAGCGCCGCCTTGATGGCGTTCCTGACCTTCTTCACCTTGAACGTGT
Source organism: Myxococcus sp. (assembly GCA_014879945.1). Lineage (GTDB taxonomy): Bacteria > Myxococcota > Myxococcia > Myxococcales > Myxococcaceae > Xiheimicrobium. The sequence continues at coordinate 35,959 of JACSRE010000437.1, read as the reverse complement.
TGGTCCTCCACCCGTCCTGGAGGTTCCCGCGAACACCGGCGTCCACAGCCAGCGCCAGCGCCTCCTTGCGCCCGAGGTTGTCGTACAGGGCACGGCGGCCGGTGGTGTTCAACGTCTTCGGGTAGCTCCCACCAACGGCAGGGTTCTTCACCTTCTTGGTGAGCTCGACGATTTGCCGCAGGTACTCCTGGTACTCCAGCGCCTGCTCGCGCCGCTTCTGCATGAGCGCGTCGAGGAGCTGGGACATCTCCTCGTAGTACTTCGGGTTGATGGGTTGCTCGTCGACGATGAGCTTCCGGACGTTGTTCTCAATCGTCTCGGCCACCGACTCCTTGTTCTTCTGGATTGACGCGGGCAGCGCCTTCACCGCCTCGACACCGCGCTCGACGATGAGCTGGATGAGCGACGTGTCATCGAAGGCCGAGACCTTCTCGCTGTCTTCGGCCTGGATGTACGTGTCGATGAGGTGCCGCATCGCAGGCTCGTACATCTTCAGGTCGATGTAGTCGCCGCTGGCCAGCTTCACTTCGGTCCGCGCCTTCTCGAAGTGCTCCACCTCGGCCTTGAGGGTCGCCACTTCCGCCTTGTTGTAGCCGGCGTCCTCCAGCTCGTTCGCCAGGTTCGCGTAGGCGCGAATGAAGGCGGCGACGTGCTTGTAGAGGGCCAGGCGGAGCTGCTCGTTCGCCTTGAGCTGCGCCGCGTTCCCGGATTCCTTGGCGCAGAAGTACCGGATATACGCCTCGGTATCCTGGGGGGCCTCGACCTTCTGGCAGAGGGCCTTCACCGTTTCGCGGGTCTCCTCCAGACGCTCCTTCGCCTTGCCGAGCCGGTCCTCCAGCAGGCCGGCGACGTCCTCCTTGGCGTAGCCGTCGAGCGCACCCGAGGTGTAGTCCTCGACCGCCCCCTCCAGGCTCTTGAAGAGGTCCTTGTAGTCGACGATGTAGCCGTACTCCTTGTCGTCGCCGTCGAGACGATTCACTCGGCAGATGGCCTGGAAGAGGCCGTGGTCGCGCATCTGCTTGTCGATGTAGAGGTAGGTGGCCGACGGCGCGTCGAACCCGGTGAGGAGCTTGTCGACGACGATGAGCAGCTTCATCTGCGCCGGCTCTTCGACGAACTTCTTCTTCACCACCTTTTCGAATTCTTCGACGCGGGCGACGGCCTTCTCGGGCGACTCGTTGAACCAGTCGGCGAGCATCTGCTGGTAGATGGCGTACTTCTCCAGCGTGTCCGTTGCGCCTTCGCCGCTCTCTTCGCCTTTGATGTCGGCGGCCTTGGGCGCGTAGGACGTGATGATGGCGCACTTCCCCTTGAGCGGCGTCTTGGAGAACAGCTCGTAGAACTTGCACGCCTCGTAGATGCTTCCCGCGACCAGGAGCGCGTTACCGCGCCCGCTGCTGAGCCGGTCGCGGGTCTCCATGTCGAAGAGGATGTCGGCGACGATCTTCTGGAGCCGCGATTGGCTGGAGAGCACCTTCTGCATGGTGCCCCACCGCGCCTTGAGCTGGGCCCGTGCGAGGTCGGTGAGGCCCTTGGTCTTCGCGTCGAACCACTGGTCGATCTTCTTCTGCGACGTGATGGCCTGGTCGATGTCGCGGGCCTCGTACCGGAGGTCGAGCACCACGCCGTCCTTCACGGCTTCGTCGAACTTGTAGGTGTGAATGTACCGCCCGAAGACCTCGATGCTTCGCTTCTTGTCGGCCTTGAGGAGCGGCGTGCCCGTGAAGCCGATGAACATGGCGTTGGGGAGGATGGCCGTCATCGCGTCGTGCAGCTCGCCCGACTGGGTGCGGTGGCACTCGTCGACGAAGACGAAGATGTCGCCCTTGGCCTTGAAGTCCTTCGGCAGGGCCTTCTTGAGCTCCTCGATGTAGCCCGCGACCTCTTCGTCACTTTCTTCCTTCCCTCCGAACTTGTGGACTAGCGAGCACACGAGCCAAGGCGTCGTGGCGTTCAGGGTCGAGACCAGGTCCGCGCCGCTCTTGGTGCGGTAGATGGTCTCGTTGACGCCCATGAAGACCTTCTCGATTTGCTCATCGAGCTCGGTGCGGTCGGTGATGATGAGGACCCGAGCGTCTTTGACGTGCTCACGAATCCACTTCGTGAGCCAGACCATCGTCAGGCTCTTCCCGCTGCCCTGCGTGTGCCAGATGATGCCGCCCTCGCGGCGCTTCACATGGTCCTGCGCGGCCTTCACTCCGAAGTACTGGTTGTGCCGGCAGAACTTCTTGATGCCCGCGTCGAAGACGACGAAGTCGTGAAGCAGCTCCAGGAAGCGGGCCTTCGAGCAGAGCTGCTTGAGCCCTCGGTCGAGCGTGTTGGTCTCCGGGCCGAGCTCCTTCCAGGTCAGGTAGTACTTCTCACGCGTCTCGATGGTGCCGTAGCGCAGCCCCTCGGTGTCGTTGCCCGCCATGACGAGCTGCATGGTGGAGAAGAAGGGCTGGATGAACTCCTTCTTCTGATTGTCGAGGTTCTGCCGGATTCCCTCGGACACCGAGACGGTCGACCGCTTCAGCTCTAGGACGCCAAGCGCGATGCCGTTGACGTAGAGCACCAAGTCGGGCCGCTTGCCGTGCGCCTTTGGGTCGTTCGGCTTGACGGTCACTTCCTCGGCGATGGCGAACTGGTTGCGCTCGGGAGTCTTCCAGTCGATGAGCCACACCGTTTCGGTGTTGGTGCCGACCTCGCCCTTCACCTTCACCCCGTACCGGAGCAGGCCGTACACGGCGCGGTTTCGGTCGTAGAGGCTGAGGCTGGTGTTCTCGGCCGCCTTGACGAACTCCGCTATGGCGCGACGCACGAGAACGTCACCGTCCTCGCGCTCGATGAAGCCCTGGTACTTCATCAGGAAGTCTTCGAGCCGGGCCGTCTCGACGTTCCGGTTCTCCGACTCGCTTCGGTCGCCGAGGTACTCGTACTTGAGGTCGTCGCAGAAGAGCTTGCGAACGCGGGCTTGCGTCTTCTTTTCGATCTGGCCGACGGCGCTCATACGAGGCGCGTCCTTCCCGAGAGCAACTCCTGCATCATCCCCTGTTTGACGGCTCGGGTCTTGTCGCGGCGGGCTTCAAGCGCAGCAACCTCGGCATCCATGTCCCAGAGGGCGGCGGCAATCGCCTTCTGCTCGTCCACTTCGGGCAACCGAATGCGAACCGTACGCATCTCTGATTGACCAACGTTGGCGCGGATAGCGCCTTGGCCCTTGGCAACGAGCTGTTGCCGCACCTCGGGGGCACGCAGCGCGTATCCCGAATAGGTGGCGTCGAGGCGATCACCACTCGGTCGGCCCCGAATGACGAAGCCGCCGAAAACCACGGTGGTCGTGTCCATGTAGACCGAGGCGAGAGCGACCTCCTCCTGTGTCTCAGAGGTTCTATTGAAGACGACGTCGCCTCGCCGTACCGCGTAGGCCTCGATGAGACTCTGGGAGAGGCTCACCCTTCCAGGGACATCACCAGCATGGAGATGCGGTTTGGTGATGACCTCCAAGACGTTGATGAACGGAACGCCTCGTCCGTAGGCGCGTTTGTCCGCATTGACTCCATTTCTGAACTCAAAGAGGTGGCCGAGCGTCGTCAACTCCCAGGCCTTTCGGAATCCAGGCAGCCTGGTCTCGCCGGTGAGTAACTGCTGCATCGCTGCCTGCTTGAGGTCGCGCTTCTTGGCGATGAGCTTGTCCAGCCCGGCCAGTAGCGCGTCCACGTCCCCCAGCGCCGCCGCGATGGCGCGTTGCACAGGGACGGGCGGGACTCGGAACACCATCTCCTTCACGAACTTGAAATGCCGCGCATAGCCCGTGCTCGGGATCGACTTGGCCTGCAATTGGTAGAAGAGGAATTGGGTGTCGTTCCCGTTCTTCCCGATGAGGAGTTGGGTCCCGTCGGCTCCGACAACAAAATCGAAGTCCGCGTACTTCACGGTACGCGTGTGGTCGCCGAAGATGATCACGCCGCCATCTGGACGAACAAGGCGCTTGTCCAAGCGGTCCGAGTAGCCCGCTATCGCCGATTGGCCCTGGTCCACGACCGGGATTGAGCCCGCTGCGAGGTACTCGGACGCGAGAATTTGGTGCCGCTTGGCCTCGATCTTTTGCAGTACGCCCAAGAAAGGGTTCGTGACCCAGTCGGCGGGGATCGGACCAACGTCGCTGTCCTTGAAACCGGCTTTTAGTTCCACCGCGCCCCCATCCTCGTCAGGTGCGCCTGCACCTTGGCGGCGAGAGCGGCAACCTCTTCGGAGACGTCCGGGAGCGTCGCAGCGTACCGCTCCGCAAGTTGGCGGATGCGACCAGTGAGGGCCTGAGAGACACGATCAAGTTCGGTCTGAACATCGGCCGACAGCGTCGCCAGCCACTTGTCTTCGACCACCAGCGACGTGATGTCGTCGGCCGAGAGCTTGCCGTACCGAGCGGCGACGTTCTCCTCCAAGGTGGCTTGCGCAGCCTTGAGCCGGCCCTTCGCCTCGGCCTCCTTGTCGAGCACGTCTGAGTACTCGGCAAGCGCCTGCCGCTCATCGGAGGCCTCGGCATCACGCCCAATCTCCTTGAGCCGCGCCGCGACTGCCTTCTTCGAGATCTTTCCCTTGTCGTCGACAACCTCTTCGAGGAGGCCACCTTCTCCGCCCTGCTCCTCCTTCAATTCGTCGAGTTTGTGCTCCAGCGAGGCCAGCTCTGCCTCGATGCCTTCAATGGCGGTTCGCTCTTTGAACAAGTAACGCTCGACCAGCAGCGCCGCCGGAACCAGGTCCGACTTGAACTTCTGCTTGCCCACGGTGAAGTCGGGCTCGTCCTTGCTCTTCTGCTCCTTGGTCTCGACGATGAGCCTCGGTTTCGCGGCCTCCACCCAGCCGGCGTGCGCGATGAGGTACGCGTCGTCCTGCATCGTCACGGCCCAGTAGTCCATGAGGTGCTGGTACACGTCGTAGGCGTCGACCAGCTTCGCCTTGCTGAACGTGGCCAAGAGGCTCTCCGACAACTCGTCGATGAGCGCCTTGGGCTTGTCGCCCTTGGCGATGCCCATCAGTCGCTTCGTGTTGTCCGAGCGCCACTTCGAGAAGAGCGCCGTCACCGACTTGTTGAAGGTCGTGAACTCCGGGTGAGCGAAGATGGCCGCCTTCAATTCGGCGGGCGGCACCTTCAAGCGGCTGTAGCCAGGCCGGCCGGCTGCTTCGAACAAGAGCTGGCGCACCGAAGGGAAGACCTTCCAGTAGCGGTCGAGCGCATCGAGGTCTCGGTCGGGGATGCCACCCCGAAGGTGGCCGTCGATGTCTTGGAGGTCCTCGGGCTCCGAGCTGTCGATGTAGCGCGGGAGGTTCAGGTTGAAGTCGTTCTTCTCATCGCCGATTTCCGACAGTGGCACCAGGCGGGAGTAGCGCGGCACTTCGAGCTGCTTGTTGAAGGTGTCGACGATGCGGTGGAGGTCCTGGGCTCGCAGGCGGTTCTTGTTGCCGTCCTTGATGAAGCCCTTCGATGCGTCGACCATGAAGATGCCCTTGCGCGACTGGGCGTTCTCCTTGTCGAGAACCACGATGCACGCGGGGATGCCGGTGCCGTAGAAGAGGTTCGCCGGCAGGCCGATGATGCCCTTGATGTACCCGCGCTTGACGACCTCGCGCCGGATGGTCGCCTCGGCCCCGCCTCGGAAGAGCACTCCGTGGGGCAGAATGATGGCCCCCTTGCCAGTGCTCTTGAGCGACGTGAGCACGTGCAGCAGGAAGGCGAAGTCGCCGTTCTTCTTCGGCGGGATGCCGAACTCGAAGCGGTTGAACTCGTCTTCCTCGGGGTGTAGCCCCGTCATCCACGCCTTGTTGGAGAACGGCGGGTTTGCGACCACGTAGTCGAAGGTCTTGAGCGCCCCTTTCGGGTCCTTGAAGTGCGGCGCGGCGAGCGTGTTGTCCTTCCAGATCTCCGCCGTGGTGCAGTCGTGGAGAATCATGTTCATCCGGGCGAGCGCCCAGGTGGCGTTGTCCATCTCCTGCCCGTAGGAGGCGAGCTCGCGGCCGGCGTGGCTCTTCGCTTCGTCCCAGGCCTTGAGCAGCAACGAGCCGGAGCCGCAGGTGGGGTCGTAGATGGTCTGGTTCGCCTTGGTGGCGTCGCCGATGCCGATGACCCGCGCCATGATTCGGGAGACCTCGGCCGGGGTGTAGAACTGCCCCTTGCTCTTGCCCGACTCGGTGGCGAAGTGCCGCATCAGGTATTCGTAGGCGTCACCGAGCAGGTCATCGCCCTCGGCCCGGTTGCCCCTGAAGTCGAGCGCGGGCGTGTCGAAGATGGAGACCAGGTTGGAGAGCCGGTCGACCATCTCCTTGCCCTTGCCGAGCTTGTCGGAGTCGTTCCAGTCCGCGACGTCGATGACGCCCTTGAGGTCGTTCTTCTCGGCGAGCTTCGAGATGATCTTGTTCATCTTGTCGCCGATCTCTTTGTCGCCCTTGAGGGCGACCATGTCGGCGAAGCTCCCGCCCTTCGGCACGTCGAGCAGCGCGTCCTTCTGGCCCGCCCACTTGTCGGAGACGTACTTCACGAACAGCAGGACCAGGACGTAGTCCTTGTACTGCGAGGCATCCATGCCGCCGCGCAGCTCGTCGCAGCTCTTCCAGAGCGACGAGTAGAGCTCCGACTTCTTGATGGCCATCAGCAACCCCTCCGAGGTGCAGATCTACCTCAGCCGCCCGCGAAGTCCTCGCGGTGAGTGCAAGCAAGCCCCTGATTTTGCGCCACCCCCGTGACACGAGGGGTCGCACCTGGCTCTTCGCCAAGCTGCTGCTATCGGTGGAAGGAGGAACGGGGGCGCGGTCGACTCCGCGCCCCCCCTGCCCGTGGAGAAGCCCCCGACGTCGGGGACTTCCGTCGACTGCCGGTCCTACGGGATCTGCGACTTCAACCGGCCGAGCGCTTCATTGGAGAGCGCCGACATCGGGGACTGAACCGGCGCGGGTGCCTGCACGATGCGCACCGCTGGCTGAATGTCGGCGGGCGCGGTGAACGGGACCTGAAACGGGAGCTGGGCCATCGCCTGCCCGGCCGGCAGTGCTGTCGGAGGGTACGACACCGGAGCGGGCTCTTGGTATCCAGGGGCCCGTCGCTGCTCTGCCACCGGCGACCCGGTGGAAGACTGCGGCACTGGCGAGGTGGCTGCCGCGCTGGCCAGCTCGCTCTGCGCGATGCGCTCCTGTACGGCCTTGAGCAGGGACGCGATCTGCTTGAGCGCCTCCTCGGCCTTCTTGAGCTGCTCGATGGTGGGCGCGGTTCCCTCGGCTGCGTCGCTCAGCAGCGACTGAAGGTGGCTTCCAGCGTCAGCGATGTCCCGCACGGCACCAACGATGTCCAGCCGCTTGCTCGGCGGGTTGGTTACGCCTTCGCTCTCTGACCGGCCGGTGCGCAGAGACCGGAGCGCCTTCTCGGACAAGGCCTCGGCGAATGAGGCGCTGATGAGGGCGTTGCGGGTTCGACCATCTTCAACACCTGCCAGCAGGACGAAGTGGGACCAGGAGAGCCGGTAGCTCGGCTTGGTGTCGCCCCGCCTCTTCGCCAGGGCCTTGAACTCCTTTTCGTCCCAGACCCGCGTGACCGTCGCGTGGATCCGCAGCGTGCTCTCGTCCAGGTGCAGCTTCTCGGCGAACGCGGCCAGCGCCGCATCGCCGTACGTGGCGTCCTCCATCGCGTCGCGGACCAGTACTCCCAGCGTGTACCGCCCACCGAGCTCGTTCTCGAAGAGGTGGTTCAAAATCGCCGCCGCTTTCTTCACGGCCCGATTCAGTTCCGCCGGCACGCTCTTCTTTGAGGTGCCTTTCAGCAGGGCGACGAACTTCGACGCCCGGTTCGGATTCGACTTCGTTGCTTTCATGGTGATGCCCTCTTGGACTGACTGCTGTTTGACCTGGCTCTCAGGGCACACGACCTCCCCTTGGGGGCAGGCAGGCGCTGACTGAGAACCAGGGCAAGGCAACCAATTCAGCCCTGGGCACCATCAACCCGCCGATTGCGAGGCCCAACCATTGGGCCGACGGGTGCGCGCCGAATGGCAGCGAGCGGGAGCATTATGCCTGAAACGCCCGACCCTTCGCCACCGGGCGGGCCGCACTTTGGCAATTCGAGGGGTTTCTTCGGAAGAAGAAGACAGAGGGGCCTTCGCCTCTCTGCCGGTGATGCCGCCGGCCTTTCCTGTGCACAGCCGAAGCAGTCGTACGGCGTGCACCAGGAGCCCCGACATGAACGCTGCGCTCACGCAGTTGGTGAACGTGCTCGCCACCGGCGGCACGCACCTCGGAGACCTCTGCTGGTGGAGCCTCGCCGACGCGAGCATCGACCGGCAGTCGTTGGAATCGAAGTGGAAGAACACCGGCCTCCCGAAGGAGCTGCTCCCCGAGCCGCCCACCGTCGAGAAGGCCTTCAAGCTGGCGGTTCGTGAGACCCAGGTGGGCCTCGTCGACCGCCTCATCCGCCCCGTCATCGACAACGAGGCGTCCGTGGTGTTCGCGGTGGTCCACGAGCAGAAGCACGACGACGGCACCCTGACCTACACGCAGGAGGCCAAGGTCGCGCTGGAACTGCTCACCGGCACCTTGGGCACCGACAGCCCGGCACACGAGCTGGTGGTGGCCATCAAGTCCCGGTTCACCGCGTTGAGGGACACGCACACCGCCGACGACGTGCGCCGCACCATCACGCGCACCTTGCAGTCCTTCTCGGCGGTGCTGCTGCGGGAGAACGGTGGCGTCTGGTGGGTTCCCGCGCCGCACGCGGAGCCGCTTCGCAAATTGCAGGCGGCCATCGAGTCCATCGGCTCGTCGCGGTTCTACCTGCTCCCCGTCCATGACTCCGCCGATGCCCACCGCACCCTTGGCGACGCCGCTGCCAAGTCGCTGGAGACCGAACTCACCGAACTGAAGGCCGAGGTCGAGTCCTTCCTAGCCCAGCCGCCGGAACGCACGTCGACCCTGGTGCGCCGATTCGACGCCTTCGATGCGCTGAAGTCGCGCGCCCAGCTCTACCGCGACATCTTGCAGGTGCAGGTGAAGGACCTGGACTCGACGCTCACGCAGCTCGCGTCGTCCATCGAGACGTTGCTCAACGCGAAGCACGCGGCCTGACGGCTTGGCCGGCTTCGCCCACCCCACCATGGAGTTCCACATGCACAAGGCCATCGCCGCCCTTCGGGCGCAGTTGTTGCTGTTGTTCCCCGAGCGCCAGCCCGTCATCGACGGCTCGCTCGCCGCCGTTCTCGCTGGTGAGCACGTCCTGCTCCTCGGTCCCCCTGGCACCGCGAAGTCCGCCCTGGTGCGCGTGCTCGCCCAGGCCTTCGGCGGCACCTACTTTGAGCGCCTGCTCACCAAGTTCTCCACGCCCGAGGAGCTGTTCGGGCCCGTGTCCCTGAAGGGCCTGGAGGCCGACCGATTCACCCGCGTCACCGCCGGGATGCTGCCTGAAGCCGAGTTCGCCTTCGTCGACGAGGTCTTCAAGGCGAACAGCGCCATCCTCAACGCCCTGCTCTCGGTGGTGAACGAGCGCATCTTCCACAACGACGGGAAGCCGATGCCGGTGCCGCTCGTGTCGATGTTCGGCGCGTCGAACGAGCTGCCCGAGGGGAAGGAACTGGAGGCCCTGTTCGACCGCTTCGCGCTGCGGTTCCAAGTCGACTACCTGCTGCGTCCTCAGAACCTGAAGAACATCCTCGGTGCGGCCGAGCCGAAGCTCAGCGGCTCGCTGGACATGAAGACGCTCCGCGCCGCCCAGGCCGAGGTCGCCAAGGTGAAGGTCTCCGACGCCACCGTCGACGCGCTCATCGCCATTCGAGATGCGTGCAGAACGGAGGGCATCATCGCCAGCGACCGCCGTTGGAAGAAGTCCCTGCGGCTCGTGCAGGCGGCGGCATGGATGGCGGGCGAGAAGCAGACGACGCCGGAGGACCTCACTCTTCTGGTCGACGCGCTCTGGCGGGAGCCCAAGGAGCGCAGCAAGGTGGCCAAGCTGGTTGGCCGTCTTGCCGACCCGGTGGCCACGCAGGCGGTCGAGATTCTCGATGCCGCGCGCGAGACGGCCGACAAGGTGGCCGGGCTCAGGTCCGGCGACCGCAAGGCGTACATCGCCCAGGCCGCGCAGGCGCTGGAGGCCTTCACCCAGCAGGTGTCGAAGCTGGAGAAGCTGGCCAAGTCGGCCGGGCGTCGAGCGAAGGACACCATCGACGCCGCCACCGCTGACATCACCGAGATGCACGCGGAGCTGGCCCGTGCCGTCAGCTCGGGGCTCGGCCTTCGCCGGGTGGAGAAGTAGTCATGCTCCGCCTCGTGCATGACGTCCCCCGGTGGCACGTCTTCCTCCACCGCGAGGCTCGAGATTTGCCGCCCGTGCAGAAGGACGACTCGGCCACCCGCAAGCTGGAGGACGAGCTGTTCGACAAGCTCTACTCCGGCGGCTCCGAGACGGCCGTCGCCAACGACAACACCGAAGAGTTGACCGGCTGGGCCGAGAAGCTGCACACCCTCTGCGCCGAACTGCCGGCCTTCTCTCGGCTTGCTGCCGAGTGCCTGGGTGACGCTGACGCCGCCGGGGCTGCGGTGGAGACGCTGATGAAGGCGCTGGAGCCCCACCTCCGGCAGCAGCCCGAAGAGGTTCCGGCTCCCGCGCTGCGGCGGTCCGTCACCGGGGCCTGCGAGAAGTCGTCGCAGGTCATCGAGCAGCAGAGGGAGTCCATGGAGGGCCTCTCGTCGGTGGGGTTCGGCACTGGCTCCACCACTGGCGCTCGGTCTTCCGGCTCCCAGGCTCGCCGGCTTGCTCAGCGGCTCAAGCGGGATGACCGGCTCGCCCGCATCGCCATGCTGGCCGGGAAGTTCAAGCGCATCGCCGCCGCGAAGCAGAAGGCCAAGGTGCGCCACGGGGCCGACGAGGTGTCCGACGTCGAGCTCGGGGCGAACCTCTCCCGGCTGCTGCCCTCCGAGCTGGCGAAGCTGACTCACCCGCTTCTCAGGAAGTCCTTCCTCGCCAGCCTGGTGGAGGGGCGCGTCATGCAGTACCGCCTCCAGGGCACGGACTCGTTGGGGCGCGGGCCACTGGTCGTCTGCCTCGACAAGAGCGGGTCCATGGACGGGCCGAAGGACATCTGGGCCACCGCCGTCGCCCTTGCGCTGCTTGAGGTGGCGCATCGGCAGCGGCGGCCCTTCGCGCTGCTGTGCTTCGACGGTGCCGTGAAGCATGAGGCCCGCGTGGGCATCGGCGAGGCGCTCCCGGAGCAGTGCCTCTTCGTCAACGCCGGCGGCGGAACGAACATCACCGGCGTCCTCGCCAGGGCGCTGTCCATCATCCAAGAGAGCGGCGGGGCCATGAAGAAGGCCGACGTCGTCATCATCACCGACGGCGAGTCTGAGACTCAGGACGCGCCCGTCGTCAGGCAGTTGGCCGAGGGCCTCGGGGCAACCATCCTCGGCTTCGGCATCGGAGTCGACATCGCCGCGCTGAAGCCGTGGTGCGACGAGGTCACTGCAATTCACCGCCTCGACACGGTGGAAGAAGCCGCCGCCGAGGCGGCCTTCACCATCTGACCCGAGGTCGAAACATGAACTGGAAACCGCTCGTGAAGATTGCGGTGCAGGCCATCTTGCTCGCGCTCGATGCCTACTGCGCCACCAGGAAGTCGAAGCCGAAGCCGCTGAGCCCGAGCTGAACGTCGTTCCACCGAAGTACCGAAGAGGCCCTCGTTCCGCATGTCGCGGAGCGGGGGCTTCGCCGTTTCCACCCACAGGGAGAAGCACCACATGGACGAGAACACCCGCAGGAAGATCTACGCCGCCCTCGCCGCGCCGTTTCCCGAGAGCTGCATCCAGCGCACCGAGGGCAAGCTGACCGGGCGCGGGTACGACACCACCGGCATCGGCTACCAGCACATCGTCAACCGACTGAACGAGGTGCTGGGCATCGGCGGGTTCCGCGCCCACCGCACCGTCACCGTGAAGGAAGTGAAGCGCAGCAACGGAAGGCCGGCGTTCGAGGCCATCTGCGACCTAACCTTGGAGCTGGGCCAGTGGGTCGACGGGAACTTCGTGGTGTTCGCGGAGTCGCTGGCCGACGGCGGCCACATCGCCAGCAGCGAGGCTGATGCCAGGAAGGGCGCGTTCACCAACGCCTTCAAGAAGGGCGCTGCCTTCCATGGTGTCGGCAAGGCTGCCTACGAGGGCACGCTCGACGACGACAACCTGCCCGAGGACGGTGCCGCGCCGTTCCAGGCCACGACGACCGTGGTCCGGGCCCCCGTGCCGGCCGCTCCGGCCGCCGTGGACACGACGCCACCCGGCTTCACCCGAACTGCCACGGCTGCTGAGGTGCGCTCACAGGTGCAGGAGCGGAACCGGCTCAGCTCAAAGCAGTTGGCCGCCATCTGGAGCATCGCCCGGAAGCTGGGCGTCGTCGAGCAGTCGAGCTTCCGCTCGCAGGTGAAGACCAAGTTCGGCTGCCAGTTGGAGTTCCTCTCCCGGCAGCAGGCCTCCGAGCTCATCACCACGCTCAACGCGCAGCTCCACAACGGGGGCGAGCACCACGAGCAACAGCCCGATGGTGCGGCGTGAACGCGCCCATGAAGCCCGACGGTCTCCACTTCTCCGTCACGCAGTTGAAGACGTGGATGCTCTGCCCCAAGAGGTTCGAGTACCGCTACATCGCTGGGGCTGACCCGGAGTTCGTGCCGATGCCGCTGGCGTTCGGCTCCGCCTTCCACACGGCGCTTGCGCACCACTACCAGTGGCTGATGCGGGAGGAGCCGGCTCCGGTGGACGAGGTGAAGCAGAGGTTCCTCGACGCCATGACTCTGGCGAAGAACGGGCCGGTGCCGCTCCAAGAGGACGAGGAGGGCACTGGGTTCGAGGACGCCGTAAAGAAGGGTCTCCAGATGCTCGACGTCACGCTGTCCCACCCCACGGCGCAGCCCGTGAAGGTGGTCGGCGTCGAGCAGCCCTTCGTGGTGGACCTCTACGACGTCGAGACCGGCGAGGTCATCGACGAGAAGCTCAAGGGGGTCATAGACCTGGTCATCGAAGAAGACGGCCATCGCGTGCTGGTCGAACACAAGACCAGCAGCAAGAAGTACACGCTCGACCAGCTCATCTTCGACACCCAGTTGAGCGCCTACGGCTTCGCCGCTGAACAGCTCGGCTGGGGTGAGGTCGGGTTGAGGTTCAGCGTCACCACGAAGACGAAGTCACCGGCAGTGCAGGTCGAGGACGTGCGCCGCGACGATGGCGACCAGGCAGACTTTCTTCGCCAGGCCGCTGGTGTCCTCAAGGCCGTCGATGCCGGGGTCAGCTTTCCGGTGCGAGGTTGGGCCTGCAAGTCGTGCCCCTACCGCTCCCGCTGCCAGGAGGATCGGTAGTCGTGACCGGGCACTCGTTCGCGGTACTCGCCGTCGAGACGTTCGACGACGGGCGGGACAAGAAGATGGTCGAGTGGTGCAAGCGGTGCGGCCTCGTCCGCGTCACCAACGCGCCGGACTGGAAGCCCACATACCTGGTGGTGGGCGACCAGGAGTACCTCCAGGGCGGCAGTCGGTGGGGTCGCCGCACTCCACCGAGCTGCAAGATGTCCCCGACGTCGGGGGAATCTCCATGAGGTCGGCCAAGGTGAGCCTGGCCGACGAACTGGCCGAGGTGGTCCACGTCCTGGAGTCCGCGCAGCTCATCGCCGAGCTGCTCGTCACCGAGGGCCTGCCGGATGCCGAGAGCAAGTCCAGGGCACCGAAGATGCTGGAGGCGATGCTCGCGCTGGCCATCGAGCGGGTGCGGCTCCTGCGGAAGGTGGTCATCGGGTCAGTCGACGTTGAAAACCTGGTGGCGCGACACAACCGGGTTGGGCAGCGCCAGCGCGGTGACGATCCAGACGTCCACCTGCCAGTGTCAGCGCCGCGTCCGTCGCGTCGGCATCGATGAACTCTGGGACCTCTGCTTCGGCCTGCCCGGCTTCCTCACCACGGGCCGGGTGGGCCGAAGCAAGGCGGCGGGCTCGCACCCCAGCGCAGCGGCAAGGCGCACCAGGGTCGTGACGGAGAGGTCCTTCGTGCCCTGCTCGATGAACCGAAAGAACCGGGTGTCGAAGCCGGCCTTCTCGGCGAACTGCTCCTGCGTCAGCTTGAGCTTCTCGCGCCGCCGGCGAACGTGAGCCGAGACGTAGTCGAGGTAGGGCCGCGCCGGGTCGCCGGACATTTCCGCACGGTGCGTTCACCGGCCGCACACAAACAGGTGTCGATAGCACCCACTTTGAAAGATAGGCTCCATTGAGGAGGGGAACATGCACACGGAGAGATCACCATGAGCGGCCGGTCCGTGCAGTTGATGGTCACGCTCGTCGGTATTGGCGCAGTTCTCGCGCTCGACATTGCCGTTGGCGTGATGGGCCGCGCGACGAAGTCCGACGAGGTGAGGAAGGCCAGAAACACCGTCGAGAATCTCGGCAACATCCCGAAGGAACTGGAGAGCAAGACGTCCGGCGACTGGGTGGTCATGCCGACGGGCAAGACCAAGTTCGGCTTCCCGGAGTTCCTCGTCCTTGAGGAATCGGAGGCTCAGCGGCGCTTCCAAGAGTGCAAGGAGAAGCACAGCGACCGCGACCGTTCTACATCGAGGGTGCTGGGCAAGAACACCACCGGCATGTCCGAGTTCCTCGGAGAGACGTGCCAGCAGTACGCGAGAAGGAACGACGTCCTGGCCACCTACGAGAAGTCGCGGGCCGTGCTGGCGAGCGACTCGGCGGATGGAATGATGCGGTTCTCGCTTTCGCTGGTGGCGGCCGTCATCGCGCTCATCCTTCTGATCGTGAGCAGTCCGCCCATCGATACCGACGCGCAAGCGGTCTCCGGAATGGCGAAGCTGCTTGCGGGCGTCGCATTCGTCGCAGCTGTTGTCGTCGGACTCATGATTGCGCTGATCCCGAAGAACCACTCGTCTGAGGTTGTGGCGCTCGCATTCACGGCGATCCTCCTCGTCGCCACGGGTGTCCGCCGTCTCAAGTTGGCGCTCTCATCGCGGGCTGCCACTCCGGGTGCCAACTGACCGAACCACGGTGGGGGGAACGATGACCATGGCCAGACTCGCAGTGCTTGCGGCCGTTGCGGTCGGCGTCGGCTGGGCACTCATCGGTTGCAAGGACAAGGGCGACGCGCCGGACGCTGTCGCCGTAGACGAGGAGCCTACTCGCTCGCCAGCCGTCACGCGTGGAGCAGAGACGGAGGAGGCGGCTACGCCATCTAGGGCCCAGAAGCTGCGCGCCGAGATGAGCGCCGAAGAGCTGCGCACGGTTCGAGAGGAACTCGCACCCATGCACTCGAAGAACCGCTGGCCAGCCGTCGCGCAGGGCGAGTACCTGGCGAGCTGCGAGGCCGCGAAGAAGGACGACGCGAGCATCAATCGCCGGATGTGCGAATGCACGATGGAGGTGGTGATGAACAAGTTCGCCACCGCGCGTGAGTATGGCCAGTACCTCCGGGACCATGAGGGCCAGGCCGACGACGAGGAGCTCGCCACGATGACCGGGCTCTGCGCAGCGGCCTACGGCGACGACGCACCTGCTTCCATCGACGTTGCCGCGCCGCCAGCGGAGGCAGGAGCTGGTGCCGCAGCCGTCGCGCAGGGGGGCCAGCCTGGCGTTTCGGTGGGCGACCCGACCATCACCGGGTCACTCGCCAAGGACGCCGTCCAGAAGGTCGCTCAGAGCAACCTAGGCCAGATTCGGTTCTGCTACGAAGCTGCGCTGACCAAGGACCCGACCCTGACCGGGCAAGTCGTCGTGAAGGTGGTCATCTCGGCGAACGGCTCGGTGTCGAAGTCGCAGGTGGCCCAGAAGACGGTCTCCAGTGCCGAACTGGCGACCTGCACCGCAGGCAGGGTGAGCACCTGGAAGTTCCCCAGGTCCGCCGGTGTCGGCACGGTCACCGTCACGCTGCCGTTCGAGTTCCAGCCGCCGGCTCGGTGAGCCAGTCGCCCGGCTCCACCAACACCCCGAGAATTTTCAGCGCCGCCGGTGACCCCACCCCCGATTTCGAAGGCCGGGGGTGGATCGGGGGACCGCTCGTGTAAGTCCGCATTCCCCGGCCAGTTCTACGACTGGTTCGGCAGCGGCGGAGTGGGCCGACCAGAAGTCGGGCTGGTCGGGCGGCCGAACCCTCTCACGCGTACCAGAATTTGTCGGAGCACAGGGGCCCATGCCGGGGGCCGCTTTCGTGATCTGGTAGCCGAAGTGCCAGGCGAGGAACGTTCTGAAACCCGTGCAGAACGAACTGGGCCTACCCAACCAGGCGGAGTTTCACCCGGTACTCGCGGGCCCTCTCGGTGGTCTCCGCCGTCGCCGGTGACGCCACTACCAGCTTGCGGAGTTGCTCAAGAGTCTGGAGCCGTCGCTGAAGGCTGTCTTCGAGCATCTTCTTGTAGCGGGCCAGTCGCTTGAGTTCGGCCTCGTTGGGCAGGGCGATGGTGGCGATGGCCTTGCGCAGCTCGCCCTGTGCGGCCTCGTCTTGGTCACCCTTGTTCATCAGCACGCCCATCACCTTGCCGGCCGCCTGGAAGACCTCGGTGTAGACGTCCATGGGCACGACGTTCCCGCCAATCGGAATGTGAAGGCGGGCAAGAAGCTCGTTGCAGCGGCTCATCAACTCGACCGGGAGGTCGATCACCAGGTTCTCGACGGTGTCCACCGCATCGGACATCGCTGTGAGCCTGCGGATGAAGTCGGCGTTGCGCTCAGTCGGCTGTGGCTGCGCCTCCCACTGGCGAAGCGCCGTGCCCAGCACTACCAGTGCGCTCGTGGTTCTGGCCGCCGCGTCCGACGTGTGGGTGAGGCCGAGTAGCTCCTCGATTCGGCCCAAGACGATGCCCTGCTCGATGCGATCAAGACGCGCCAGCTTCCAGAGATCGTCACCGATGAGCGCAGCAAGCTGGGCCTGGGCCTCGTCGGCGGGGGCGAGCGCCATGAAGACGCCGTCGAGCCGGGATTCGTAACTCTCAACGTCTTCACCGGGCAGCAGCAGGTTCTTGGCGGCCAGCCCGTGCTTCACCGCGTTCATCGCCGACCTGAGCTTGCCTTCGGGCGACTTGGGCCCTGTCGACTTGGCGCGGTCGGTGAGCCTCTTGGCATCGGCGGCGAGTTCGTTGAGGTCTGCAATCTTCATCTTCTCAGTCTTCAGGACGCGGTCACCTGTGGGAAGAAGAAGTCTTCTCGTCCGAGAGGGAGAAGTCCGAGCCCTCTGGCAGAAGGCATACGCGCAGCCCCATGCACGGGTCGGGGTGTCCGGTGTGTAGGAACGGGGGCCGGCTGGGCGTCGAATTCCTGCGTAAACAGCAGAACCCAGTCGCAGGGGTAGAGGGTTGTTCATATGGGGAGGGAGGGAGAAACCCCCTTTCCAGAGCAGCTCATGATGGCGTTCCTTGAGGCGCTCAGCGTGGGGCGCACTCAGCGCGCCCAAGAAGGGCCAGCCAGAACGCCCAGAAGGCGGCCGACGAGATCCAGATGCTCCTCGTCCATGTTCATCATGCTCCGCCCACCGGAGAGGGGGTCCGGGGGAGAACCAAAACCCTCTACCCTCCGCCCCTGCGCCAGTAGATCTTCCCGCGAGAGGTCGTCTTCGTCACTTGGACGATCTTGGGCACCTTCGCACCGAACAGCGTCTCCGAGAGCTGGGGCACTGCAAGGTCGTCGCACCACTTGCCGTAGGCGACGTACAGCTCGTGCGCTTGAACCCGGTCTCGTTCCGGCAGGTGCTTCTTGAGGAAGGTCTCCAGCTCGACCTGCCTCTTGGGCGACCACCGTGGCCAGTCGTTCCTCTTCTTTGGTGGCGACCAGCGTCGAGCTGTCGCCAGATGCTGCCGGAGGGCGACCGGGCCGACCCGAACCAGGTAGTCATCGGGCCCGAGCTTCGGATGGGTGGGGAAGACCGGAACGCGCGCGATCAACACAATGGCCCCGGCATCGGTCAGCGCCGTGGCAACGATGTTCTCGCCAAGGCGCACGGTGCTGTTCGTCCACGCGTCGGAGTCCATCATGATGGTGACCTGCCTCCCGGCCCAGACGACGTTGTGCCGAAGGAAGGGATGCAGCTCGGTGACGCCCTCATCTCGGCGCTTCTGTGAATCGTGGCCCCCACCAGTTGCTCCCGCCAGACCGATGGCGTGAATGCCGGCGCAGGTCAGCGAGGCGGCCTTCACTGGGCCTTCGACGATGACCAGCGGGACAGTCGGGTTCGACCAAACGCCGGGGTCAGCCAACGGCGGCAGGTAAGGCATGGTCGGCGAGGCAGCCGGGTAGAGGAACTTCCGACCGTCAACCGTGACATCCTGGCGGACGATCCAATAGTCCCCGGCCATTGGGATCGCCAGCCCCCCAGACACGACGGTCTTGCGCTTGAAGCCGAGCAACTTCGCTGCGAGCCAGGCGTCAACGGTCCGAAAGCCCCTTGGCGCGGCCCACTCGATAGGAACACCGCGTTCGAGAAGGTACCGCTGGTGCTGGGTCGAGAGTTGGGTGTTCGCCAACAGCCAGAAGGTTGGCGCGCTCGGATCTGAAGCGACGACGAGCCCGTGTGTCGGATGCACACCGCCTCCTCGTGCCCTGGGGCACGGCGGATCCTCGGAAAGTGAAGAAGTGGGGCGGCTCGCCGAGGAAGACGAGCCATCGGGCCGCGAACCCTTGCCCCACGAGCAGTATCCGCCGGGTGGCGATGGGTGCATAGAGGGAAGGAGGCTCGTGCCTTCGCCGCCTTCGCCAAGTCGACGACAGCGAGATGCGATTCGAGATTCCTAGCGATTCAGTTCTGCGGCGGCGGCAGAGCGAATCTGAGTTGCATCGTGCTGCGGTCCTGTCAGCGCCGGGCGATACTCTTCATCCCATGCCTCGAATCCCGATTCCGTTCGCTCACTACCCCCGGAACGCCGAGGACCTCGCCACGCTCGACGAGCGCATGGGCGGTCGAACCAGCATGTTCATCGGCTCGCGCCCGGTTCTCACCGACGGCAGCGAGGGAAGGCCAGAGTCCATCGAGTGGTGGTTGAGCTTCCAGAAGGAGTTCATTCCGCCCGGCCGGCCAAGCCCGACGCCTCCAGCGAACCCGATGGTGAGATCGTTCCTCAAGGCCTTGGCGAAGAGAAGCGCAGCGGCGTGGCTCTCCCATGCGGCGAAGGCGAAGGGCTGGTGATCCATGGCCAGGGCCGCCGCCTACCTGCGTTATTCGTCCGACAAGCAGCGCGAAGCGAGCCTCGAAGACCAGCTCCGCAACATCCGTGAGTTCGTCAAGCGGCGGGGCGACACCCTTGACGACGTCTTCATCTTCCGCGACTCGGCACTCTCGGGGCAGACCATCGCCGGCAGGGCCGGGCTGGAGGCACTCATGCAGACGGTCTGCAAGAGCCCCTCGCCGGTCGATTACGTCGTCGTCGATGACATGTCCCGCCTGAGCCGCGACCTCGGCGACACCTTCACCCTGTTCAAGCAGCTCCAGTTCGACGGCGTCGACATCTTCGGCGCGAGCGACGGCTACAGCAGCGAAGGGAAGATGGCGAAGGTGAACCTCGGGATGCGTGCCCTGATGAACGACATGTTCATCGAGGACCTCCGCGAGAAGACGCACCGGGGGCAGAAGGGACAGGCCCTCCTCGGCCGGAGCACTGGTGGCCGTCTCTTCGGCTACCGGAGCGTGCCGGCCTCCGGCAACGAAGACGACGGCAAGCGGCGCGTCGTTCATGAGGGCGAGGCCGAGATCGTCCGCAAGATGTACCTCATGGCCGCCGAGGGGAAGACGCTCCAGGCCATCGTGCGCGAGCTGGTGAAGATGGGGGCCCCATCACCCGACCCTGGCAAGCGTCCCGACCGTCGCAGGGGCTGGTCGGTCTCGTCCGCAAGAGCGGTCTTGGTGAACCCGCACTACAAGGGCGAGGTCGTCTGGAACACGCGCCGCTTTGAAAAGAACCCCAAGACGGGAAAGCGCGGTCCGAAGATGCGCCCGCCTGAGGAGTGGGTGATTCGCAAGGAGCCAGACCTCGCCATCATCACCCCCGAGCTCTTCGACGCTGTGAGGCGCAACTTCGACGAGCGGGCCAAGCAGTACGGCCGTGGGCCTGACGGCAAGATGAAGGGCCACGCTCGCGGTGGCACCCGGTCACCAGCCCTGCTTTCGAGCCTGGTGAAGTGCGGCGTGTGCGGTGGGGCCATGGCCCTCATCGGCGGGAAGAAGAACCCGAACACCGGGGAGGCCTACAGGCAGTACCAATGCGCCTTCGCCAAGCGGCACGGTGGAGCCGAGTGCGCCAACAAGCTGACCATCTCGAAGAAGAAGTTGGAGCAGGCCGTCACCGCCGAGCTGGTGCGGCTGCTGCTCAACGACGAGGCCATCGCCTACTTCGAGAACGAGTTCAGGAAGGCCTTCGCCGAAGAGGCCGACCGACTGGCCTCCGGGACGAAGAAGGCCGAGCTGGAGAAGGCGCTGAACGACGAGAAGGTGAAGATCGAGAACCTCCTCGGCTTCATCGAGACTGGGGCCAGCCAGGCCGTAGCCGGTCGCCTCCGTGAGGCTGAGGACCGCGCCGTGAAGCTCAAGGCCGAGATCGAGACCATGACCGTGGCCGCCAACCAGTGGGAGACGCCCCCCACCAAGGCCATCAGGAACGAGCTGCTGCGGCTCCGGGACAACCTGACCGGCGACGACCCCGCCTCCGCCAAGCCGATGCTCAAGGCCCTGGTGGGCGAGCTCAAGCTCTACCCGGAGAAGCTCACCGACGCGGCCGAGCCCGCGGTGAAGAGCGTGGAAGAGAAGAAGAAGACGGTGAAGAGCGAGAAGACGCCCAGAAAAGAAAAGAGCCGAGCGACCTGGGGATTTCGGGTCGTCGGCTCACTTTTCTTGGAGAACATCCTGGTTCCCGTTGCCGAGAACCAGGTTTGTCCACCGGATGTTGCGGGGGCAGGATTTGAACCTGCGACCTTCGGGTTATGAGCCCGACGAGCTACCTGGCTGCTCCACCCCGCGAGATGTGTCGGCTCACTACGTGACTTGAGCCCGCCCCGTCAAGGAAGGAAATCACCCCCGATTCCTGACGCGCCCCGCGTTACCCTGCCGCAATGACCGGGAGCACACGCGCCATCGGCATCGCCGGCCTCGTCGGCGTGGCCCTGAACATCGTCGCGGTGGTGGCGCTGCAGCCGTTCACCTCGCCCTACTCCCCCGCCGACGTGCCCGGGTGGTTGGCCAGCTGCGCGCAGTACCCCATTCGCACCGCCGTCTCGTCGTTCGCCTTCACCTTCGGGCTGGTGGCCCTGGCCGCCTTCGCCGCGGGGTTCGCCGCGAAGCTCCGCACCGGCCCCGCCATCGTCGCGGGCGTCTTCATCGGCCTGGGCGCGCTCCTCGACGCCGCCGGCACGCCCGCCCCGCTCGTGGCCCTCAACACCGAGCCCGCCATCGGCGAAGCCTTCTTGCGCTTCACCCTGCTCCTCGACGCCACCTTCAACGGCTGCATCGCCATCGGCCTCATCGCCGCCTTCTTCGCCCAGCCCGGCAAGCTGCGCTGGCTGGCCCTGGGCGCCGGCATCCTCTCGGGGCCCGTCGCCTTCCAGTGGGCCTCGGCCGACGCCGCCCGCCTGCTGGCGCTCGCCGGCCCCGTCTGGCTCGCGTGGATCACCGCAACATCGATCGGCCTGCTCCGTACGGAGCAGTGACATGGTCACCCCCGAGCCCGTCCTCCGCCGCCTCACCCGGCGCGCCGTCACCATTCCCGCGGTCGGCCTCGGCTTCCTCCTCGCGCTCGCCCTCGCCCCGCTCGCGCTCACCCTGGCGCTGCTCTTCGACCTCGCGCGCCGAAGGCCAGCGCTCCCCACCACCCGGCTGTTCGCCTTCTTCCTCTCGTACCTCTTCACCGAGAGCCTGGGGCTGCTCCAGCTCTTCGCGCTCTGGGTGCGGTGCCTGGGCCGGCGCGACGCGCTCGAGCGCCACACCTGGCCGGTGCAGCGCCGCTACGTCGCCATGCACTTCTTCTTCGTGCGCCACCTCTACGGCCTGCGCTTCGAGGTCGAAGGCGACGAGCTCGTCGGCCAGGGCCCGCTGCTCGTCTTCATCCGCCACTCCAGCATCGTCGACACCATCATCCCCGGGGTGTTCCTCGCCAACCGCCACCTGCTCGAGCTGCGCTACGTGCTCAAGAAGGAGCTCCTCGTCGACCCCTGCCTCGACGTCGCCGGCCACTGGCTGCCCAACCACTTCGTCGCGCGCGACGGCGCCGACACCGCGGCCGAGCTGAAGGCCATCGCCCAGCTCAAAGAAGGCCTCGGCAGCCAGCAGGGCGTGCTGCTGTACCCCGAGGGCACCCGCTTCTCGAAGGCCAAGCGCGCCCGCGCCCTCGAGCGCCTCAAGCACGAGCCCCAGGCCCTCGAGCGCGCCACCCGCCTGCACCACCTGCTCCCGCCCCGCCCCGGCGGCGCCCTCACCCTGCTCGACGCCGCGCCGGCCTGCGACGTGCTCTTCGTCGGCCACACCGGCCTCGAGGGCTTCTCGAGCTTCCGTGAGATCTGGAGCGGCGGCCTCGTCAACCGCCCCGTGCACATCCGCTTCTGGCGCGAGCCCGCCGCCTCCATCCCCGTCTCGCGCGACGAGCGCCTCGCCTGGCTCCACCACCACTGGGAGCGCATGGACGCCTGGCTCTCGAAGACCGCGCCGGCCGCGCGCCCCTTGAAGGCAACGGGATGAGCCCCCTCCTCGTCACCGCCGCCGTCATCGCCGGCTGCATGCTGCTGCTGTGGCTGCTGTCGCTGCGCCTGGCCGACTCCAGCATCGTCGACCTCTTCTGGGGCTTCGGCTTCGTGGTGATCGCCTGGGTCTCGCTCTTCCTCACCGGCCCCTCGCCTCGGGGCGCGCTCGTCACCGCGCTCGTCTCGCTCTGGGGCCTGCGCCTGGCCGCCTACCTCACCTGGCGAAACCACGGCCGCGGCGAAGACCCTCGCTACGTCGCCATGCGCAAGAACCACGGCCCCGCCTGGCCCCTCCGCAGCCTCTTCATCGTCTTCGGCTTCCAGGGCGCGCTGATGTGGTTCATCTCGTTGCCGGTGCAGGCCGCCATCACCACCGGCGGCGCGCTGGGCCTCTTCGACGTCGTGGCCGCCGCGGTGGTGCTCTTCGGCGTCGCCTTCGAGACGGCGGGAGACGTTCAGCTCGCCCGCTTCAAGGCCGACCCCGCCAACAAGGGCACGGTGATGAACCGCGGCCTATGGCGCTACACCCGCCACCCCAACTACTTCGGCGACGCGGTCGTCTGGTGGGGCCTGGCCGGCTTCGGCGTGCTCAGCGGCGCCTGGTACACCGTGGCCTCGGCTGGGGTGATGACGTTCCTGCTGGTGCGCGTGTCGGGCGTGGCGCTGCTCGAGTCGGCCATGAAGCACCGGCCCGGCTACGCCGAGTACATCGAGGCCACGAGCGCCTTCTTCCCGCTGCCACCGCGGCGCTGACGGCCCATGGGGCGTGCCCGCACATCAGCCGCGCCGGAGCGCGCCGAGGTGAAGTAGACCGCCGGCATGCACGCACTCCTGACTGCCCTGGTCGTCGCCGCCGCGC
This sequence comes from Myxococcus sp., assembly GCA_014879945.1. GTDB lineage: Bacteria > Myxococcota > Myxococcia > Myxococcales > Myxococcaceae > Xiheimicrobium. The sequence goes on along the minus strand of JACSRE010000437.1, from coordinate 12,413 downwards.
CCCCCGACGCGGGCGCTCCGCTCAAGCCGTCGATGCAGTCGGCCCTGGCGGCCGTCATCACCCTCCAGCCGCTGGTGGCCAGCCCGGTGGGCTTCAGAGACCCGGCGAACGCCGCGAAGATCCGCCAGAGCCTCGAGGTGCTGGCGCCGCTGGAGCACTTCTTCACCAAGCGCTCGCCGTCAGCCGGCATCGCCACCCTCTTCGCCCGCGAGCTGCGCGCCGCGAACGACGAGTACCAGCGCCGGGGCTACGAGGCCGCGCGCATTCGCCTGCGCTCCCTCACCTCGCTGTGCTTCGGCTGCCACCTGCGCGAGCCGACCGACGCCGACCTCGCCACCAGCTCGGCCGCCCTCGACGCGCTCGACCTCACCCACCTCGAGCGCGCCTCGTTCTTCGCCTCGACCCGCCAGTTCGAGCGCGCCTTCACCGAGTGGAACCAGGCCTTCACCGTCAAGCCGAAGAACGACGTCGAGGCCTTCGAGCAGACCGAGGCCTTGCGGCAGGCGCTGTCAGTCACCGTTCAGGGGCTCGACGATCCAAAGCGCACCGTCGCGCTGCTGGCGCAGAACAAGGACCGCCCCGAGCTCCCCGGCTTCGTCACCCGGCAGATGGTGCGCTGGCTGGTCGAGGCGAAGGCATGGCAAGCGGAGAAGTTCGACGCCCGAAAGAAGACGCCCCCGCAGCTGGTGGCGCGCGCGAAGGCCCTCATCGACGTCGCCGGCACCGCGAAGTCGGTCGCGCCCGATGACATGCGCCTGGTCAGCCACCTGCGCGCCGCCAGCTACCTGCAAGAGGCCCTGCGCCGCGAGCCCGACGCCAGCACCCGCGGCGAGGCCCTCTACCTGCTGGGCGTGGTGAGCGCCGCCACCGCCGACCCGCACCTGTGGCGCCTGGAGTGGATCACCCTCGAGTCGTGCATTCGCGAGAACCCGAAGACCGAGCTCGCCCGCCGCTGCGCCGAGCGCCTCACCGAGCGCACCTGGTTCTCGTACACCGGCCGCGGCGGCCTCGACCTCCCGCCCGGCGTCGGCGCCGAGCTGGGGGAGCTCAACGCGCTGGCCCGGTGACGCCCCGCTACTCGAACGAGATCTTCACCTTCTGCACCTCGCCCGGCTCGACGTGCACCGTCTTGGTCAACGTCTTGCCCAGGTCGGCGTTGGCGAAGGTGCACTTGTAGTCGCCCGCGCTCATCTGCTTGTCGCCGAACGGGGTCGAGCCGAACGAGGCGTAGGGCGGGCAGTCGACGGTGGCGTAGGTGCCTCCCGAGACGACGAAGCGCACCGTGCCCGTGCCGACCGGCCGCACCTCGGGGTCCTTCCGCACGACGGGGTCCTTCTTCACCACCACGGTGGGATCTTTCTTCACCCCGTCGAGCGGGCTCAGCGTGAAGGCCTTCTCGAGCTCGGGCTGGTCTCTGGGCACCTCGAGGCGCTCCGAGAGGCCCTGGTAGCCCTCGTGCTCGAGCGTCACCGCGGGGGTGCTCCCGGCGGCGAGCACCACCGACAGGGGCGTCACGCCGCGCTTGACGCCGTCGAGGCTGACGGTGGCCCCTGCCGGCGCTGACGAGATGGTCACCTTCACCTCGGCGGCGACGAGCGGCTGCGTCGGCTCCTTCGTCAACGTCAGGGCGAACGACGCCTCTCCCGACGAGGGCACCGAGATGGCGAGCGCGCCGGGCGCGTACCCGTCCTTGCGGAGCGACACCTCGTGCGGCCCGGCGGCCAGCGACGGCAGCGTGCACGGCGTGCGGCAGTCGATGGCCCGGCCGTCGATGGTGACCGCCGCGCCCGGCGGCGTCGACGTCACCTCGACGTGCGCGCGGGTCGGCCGGAGCGCCACGTAGCCGCCCAGCCCCAGGGCGACCACCATCACCGCCGCCAGCGCGATCAGCGGCCCCTTCGCGCGCGCCCCCTGCTGCGTGGGCAGGCTGTTCTCGGTGTGCCGGGGCGGCGCTTCCCTCTCGACCTGGGCGAGGTTGGGCTTCGACAGCGGGCCCGAGCGCCCCGCGCGCGTCACCTCGTTGCGCCCCGACTTCGCCGCCGAGCTCTGCTTCGAGACCGTCGGCGTGCGCACCGACTTCGTGGGCCGGGCCGGCGTGGCCTTGTCGATACGCTCGCTCTGAGAGGGGTCGCCGCCCGACTCAGTGAACGCCAGCCGGCCCTCTTCGGCCTCGCGCGCCAGCCGCTCGGCGTAGATGTCTTGCATGAAGGCGGCGAGGTGCACCGAGCCCGAGGGCAGCTTGTTCTTGATCACCCAGTCTTCGAGGGCCTGCTGCAGCTCGCGCGCGTCGGCGTAGCGTTCGTCGCGGTCCTTCGCGAGCGCCCGCATCACGATGGGGTCGAGGTCGGCCGGCAGCCGCGAGTCGATGGTCGACGGCGGCTCCACCTTGCACTCGGTGACGGCGTTGAGCGTCTGAATGTCGTTGGCGCGCTTGAAGAGCCGGGTGCCGGTGAGCAGCTCGTACAGCACCACGCCGAGCGCGAAGACGTCGGTGCGGGCGTCGACCGGCCGGCCCTGGGCCTGCTCCGGCGACATGTACGAGTACTTGCCCTTGAGCACCCCCGACTTGGTGACGGTGGCCTGATCGGCGGCCTTGGCGATGCCGAAGTCCACCACCTTCACGCCGCCCTCGAACGACACCAGCAGGTTCTGCGGCGAGATGTCGCGGTGCACGATGTTGAGCGGGCGCCCCGCGGGGTCGGTCTTCTTGTGCGCGTAGTCGAGGCCCGAGCACGACTCGATGATGATGCGGCAGATCAGCGCGATGGGAATCGGAACGCCCTGCCGCTCGGCCTGCTTCCAGACTTTGCGAACGTCTTCGCCGTGGATGTACTCCATGGCGATGAAGAAGGTGTCGTCCTGCTGGCCGAGGTCGAAGATCTGCACCACGTTCGGGTGGTTGAGGCGCGCCGCGATGCGGGCCTCGTCGAGGAACATGGTGATGAAGTCTTCGTTCTCGGCCAGGTGCGGGAGGATGCGCTTGACCACCAGCAGCTTCTCGAAGCCCTGCACGCCGAGCTGACGCGCCAGATAGATCTGGGCCATGCCTCCAGTGGCGAGCTTCTTCAGCAGCTGGTAGCGGCCGTAGGTCTCGAGTGACACGGGGGTCCTTCTTCAGGAAGCCTCGATGGTAGGCCCGGCGGTCTGACTGAGCAAACGAGTCAGAAGATTAGTTCCCTTCGCTGATCATCTCCGGCGGCGCTCGGCGCGCTTCTGACGGGTCTCGCGCACCAGACCCTCGAGCTCGTCGAGCTTGCGCTTGAGCACCGGCATCAAGATGGGGTTCTGATCGACGCGGTCGAACAACGAGAGGATCTCGTCGACCTCTTTCTCGATGGCCTCGGCGCGCTCGGCGCTGATGCGCCGCAGCAGCAGGTCGGCGCCGGCCTCGATCAGCACCCGCGCCACCGCGTCGCGATCGGCCAGCGGCTCTTCTTGCTTCTGGCCCAGCCCCTTGATGACGCGGAGCTTCGGCGCGGCGTGGAGCGGCAAGGTGAGCTGGCGATCGTCCTTCTTCATGCGGCCACCTTACGGGCTCGGCCTGACAGGGGAATTTTCCCTCCCGCCTGCTGCACGGCTGTAGCACCCGCCCCTCGCGTGCCCGGGCGCCCCGCCCCGAGCGGCGCGGGCGCATTCACCTCGATACGCGGTCTGGAGGACGTTGTACCCTGTACCGCTCGCTCCATGGCCGCCCCGATTCGCGTTCTCGTCGTCGATGACTCTGCGCTGACGCGCGAGACGCTGCGGCGCACCCTCGAGCTCGACCCGCGCATCAAGGTCGTCGGCGAGGCGAAGACGGGCGAAGAGTCGATCGAGCTGGTGCACGCGCTCTCGCCCGACCTGGTGACGATGGACCTGCAGATGCCGGGCATGGGCGGGCTGAAGGCCATCGAGGTGATCATGCGCGATCGGCCCACGCCGATCGTGGTGATCAGCGAGCGCAGCTCCACCGGCGTCGTCGACTACAACTACGAGGCGATCAGCCGCGGCGCGCTCGAGCTGGTGCCGAAGTCGTCGGTGTTCGGCCAGGGGCCTGACGACGTGCGGCGCTTCGCCGACCGCATTCGGCGCCTGGGCGAAGAGGGCCTGAGCGCCGACGCCCCCGCGCGGCTCGGCTCGACGCCGTCGATCCCCGTCAGCAAAGAGACGCCGCTGCTGCTGGGGGTGGGCGCCTCGACCGGCGGCCCGCGCGCGCTCTCGAAGTTCTTCACGGAGCTGCCGCTCGACTTCCCGCTGCCGATCGTCGTGGTGCAGCACATGGCCGAAGACTTCTTCGAGAGCTTCGTGCGCTTCCTGGGCGACTCGACCCGCCGCCGCGTCATCGCGGGCACCGCCGACATGCCGCTGGTGGCCGGCACCATCTGCGTCGCGCCGCCCCGCCAGGAGCTCTTCGTTCGCGAGAACCTCACCGTGAAGCTGCTCCACCCGCCGCCGGGGCAGCTCATCTCACCGTCGGTCGACAGCCTCTTCTTCTCGATGGCCACCGCGCTGAAGGGCCGCGGCGTGGGCGTGCTCCTCACCGGCATGGGCGACGACGGCGCCCAGGGCCTGCTGCGCATGCGGCGCATGGGCGCGCGCACGGCCGTGCAGGACCGGCAGAGCTGCATCGTCTGGGGCATGCCGCGGGCGGCCCTCGAGGTGGGCGCCACCGACGTCGCCATGAGCGTCGAGAAGCTCGCGGCCTGGGCCAGCGAGGTCTGCCGCGGGGCGACCGCCACCCTGCCCCCGCCGCCGGTGGCCCACCGCAAGCGGCGCGTGCTGGTCGTCGATGACGATCACGCCGCCCTCGACCTCACCCGGCAGCAGCTGGAGCGCGCCGGCTACGACGCCCACGTGCTCGACAACCCGATGATGGTGGCGGCGACGCTGCGGCGCACCCCGGCCGATCTGATCCTCCTCGAGAGCGAGCTGGTGTCGCTCAGCGGGCAGGTAGTGGTCGAGGCGCTCCGGCGCAACGGGCTCGGGCACATTCCCCTGGTGCTGCACTCGAAGCTCGAGGGCGAGAAGCTCAAGACCCGGGCGGCCGAGTGCGGCGTGCTGGCCTTCGTGCACAAGGGCGACCCGGCCACCATCGAGCTCATCACCGGCCTCATCGGCGGCCCCGCGCGCAGCTGAGCGCGGGCTTGATCCCCAGCGCGCAGGTGTGTACCAATCGATCACACACAGGCAGGAGCCCCATGCCCCGAACCACCAGCATCAGCCTCGGAAGCCACTTCGCGGACTTCGTGAATGAGCAGGTCGCGAACGGCCAGTACGCGACGACGAGCGAGGTCATTCGCGCAGGGCTCAGACTGCTCGAGGAAGAGGCGCTCCGGGTCTCGAGCCTTCGCGCCGCGCTTGAAGCAGGCGAGGCGAGCGGCTTCACCGAGGACTACTCCCTGAAGAAGGTGCTGAGCGCCGTCGCGCGGAAGAAGCGCTGACGATGCGGCGGCTCCGCCTGAGCCGTGCCGCGAAGAACGACCTCGTCGAGATCGGCGTGTACACGGCGGGCCGATGGGGTGAGGCCCAGTGCGAGCGCTACCTCACCCAGTTGGACGAGCGGATCAGGTTGCTTCAGCGACGCCCGGAGTCCGGCCGCTCGTGCGACGACCTGAAGCCCGGCGCCTGGCGCATCACCGAAGGGCGGCACGTCATCTTCTACAGGTTCAGTGAACAGCGCGTGGATGTGCTGAGGGTGCTGCATGTGCAGATGCTGCCGGAGCGGTACCTGTGAGGTCCGTCTCGCTCAGGGCGCGCCACCGCGCCGATCGCTACTCCGGTCGATCGAGCGCCAGGTAGAGCTCGTCGAGCTGGCGCTTGAGCTCGAGCGAGCGCCACGCCAGCAGGGCCGAGAGCGCAAGGCGCAGCACCGCCATCCACCACGGCTCGCCGCCGAGCAGCGGCAGCAGGAGCCCCAGCAGCACCACGCCGGTGCAGCCGACCGCCAGGCCGAAGCGGCGACGGCGCCACAGGCCGGCGCCGAAGAGCAGGTGCAGCAGGCCCAACAGCCCCGCCACCGCCACGCGCCGCGGGTCGAAGTCGAGCACCGTGGTGTCGAACAGCTGCCAGGCGCCGAAGCCGAACAGGGCCACCCCAGCGAGCATGGTGAAGAGCCCCACGTCACGAGACAGCTCGGCGATGCGCGCCGGCGCGCGCTGACGGCGGCAGGCGGCGCAGACGCCTCCGTGCGCCAGGCAGATCTCACACGCGGGCTGCCCACACCGTGAACACGCGCCCCGGGCCTTCGCGCGGGGGTGGAGCGCACAGGCCGCCGGCTCGTCAGGCGCCATCGCCAGCGACTGCAGCACCGGCGCCTGCGCGTCAGTCGAGCGGTCGGCGAAGTCGAGCTTCTTCCTCGGCCGGGTCGACACCGCCGAGCTCGTCACCGCCCGCCCCGTGCGCTCGTGCTGCACCGGCAGCGTGCCCATGCAGGTCGGACACACCTCGGTCGAGGGCGTCACCGTCGTGCCGCAGAAGGGGCAGGCCTGCACCCCACGACGGTATCAGGCCGCCTTCATCGCGTCGGTGATGAGCTGCTCCAATCGCCCCAGCGCCGTCTCGAGCGTCGCCATCGAGGGCCCGAAGCTGAAGCGCACGTACTGGCGAAAGCGGCTGGCCCGCGCCGCGCGGCGCTTGCCGGGGTTCACGTCGAAGAACTCGCCCGGCACGGTGATCACCTTCTTCTCGAGCGCCGCGCGGAAGAAGCCCATGCCGTCGTTGAGCGGCGCCGGCAGGTGCGAGACGTCGCCCCACACGTAGAAGGTGCCGTCGGGCGTACGATCGGAGCGCACCCCCAGCCGCATCAGCCCCGAGAGCAGCCGGTCGCGCTTCTCTTGAAACGCCTTGTGGAGCGCCATCGTCTCTTGCACCACGAAGCCCTCTTCGAGCAGCGGAATGGCCGCGCGCTGCACCGGCTTGTTGCCGCCGCCGTCGAGGAAGGAGCCGGCCGAGGCCACCGCGTCGATCACCTGCCGGGGCCCCACCGTCCACGTCACGCGCCAGCCCGGGTAGCGCCAGTTCTTGGTGAGGCCGTCGAAGAGCACCACCGGGTCGCGGTTGACGTCGTTGACGTACCGCGCCGCGCTCTCGACGGGCAGCGTGCCGGGCGGGCTGTTCCAGATGTAGTGCGAATAGAACTCGTCCATCAGCAGGGTGCAGTCGAGCTCGCGCGCGACGTCGACCCACTTCTCGAGCTCCTTGCCCTGAATCACCTTGCCGGTGGGGTTGCAGGGGTTCGAGAGCAGCACCGCCGAGAGCCCGCGCCCCAGCACCTCGCGGCGCAGATCGTCGGCCGAGAAGGCGTAGCCGCGGTCGCCCTCGAGCAGAATCGGAATGGGCGTGAAGGCCTTGAAGATGTCGAGCAGCTCTTCATAGGCGGTGTAGTCGGGGAGGAAGTGGCCGAGGTTGATGTGGCCGAGCGCCGCGGCCGCGCGGGTGAGCGAGGCCCGGCCGCCGCCCGAGACGCTGACGTTCTCGGCCGTGTACTGAGACTTCTTCCCCTTGCGGTAGAGCCGGTTGTACAGGTTCGCGATGGCCTCGCGCAGCTCGGGCAGGCCCTGCACCGGCGCGTACTCCTGATCGTCCACGTCGACGGGAATGGTCTGCACGCGCGGCGGCGCTCCCGGCAGCGCGCCCGTCTCGGGTTGGCCCTGGCCCAGGTTGCACCAGTCGGGGTTCTTCTGGCTGAAGCCCAGCCGCTGCGCCTCGGTGGTGACGAAGATGACGCCGGTGCGGGGCACCTGGCGGAAGGCGGTGATGGGAGACTCGTCGGCGACGCTCACGAAATTATGACTCCTGTGCTGCGGCTAGCGCTGCATCCAGCTCTTGTGCCGAGAACCTCAGCTCGAGGCGCTCGGTACCATTCACGACGACCACCGGCACCCGGTAGCGGTAGGCCTCGTACCACTCGTCCTGCTCGAAGATGTTCCGCGCTTCCACCGTGAAGCGCCACTTCTCGCGCGCGGCGTCCAGCAGCTCCTCGGCGTCGTCGCAGAGGGGGCAGCCCGGCTTGCGGTACACCAGCAGGTGCATGCCGACCTGCTACCACACGCCAGCGAACCCGGAGCACTCGCCCTCATCAACCAACCATTGAGGGGCGCGCGGGTTTCGCGTGGAATCAGGCCCGTGAGCCACCGCGGGCTGTCAGGCGACTTCGAGACGATGTCGCTGAAGGATCTGATCGTCTACCTCGCCAACCGGCTGGCCACCGGCACGCTCACCCTCGAGCGCGAGGGCGTGAAGAAGCAGGTGCTGCTCGAAGAGGGCCGCATCATCAACGCCTCGTCGAACCTGCCCCGCGAGTACCTCGGCCAGTTCCTCATCAACATGGGGCACATCACCGAGGAGCAGTTCAACAAGGCCTGGCAGACGCAGCAGGAGACGAAGGTGTACCTCGGCCGCATCCTCGTGATGATCGGCCTGGTGAAGGAGGACGTGGTGGTGGCGGCGCTGGCCACCAAGTTCCGCGAGACGCTCCACGAGGCCTGCGAGTGGCCCATCGGCATGTTCGACTTCGTGCCCGGGCTGCCGCCGGCGCCGAGCGACGGCCTCGAGGTGCGCGTCTCGTTGATGGACGTGTACAAAGAGGCCGACTTCCGCGCGCAGGCCTGGGCCCAGATTCGCACCGTCTTCCCCTCGCCGCGCTGCACGCTCGAGCTCAAGCACGACCAGGTGGAGCTCGCGCCCAAGAAGGGCTCCCTCGACACCAAGCTGCTCAAGGGCATCGAGTCGGGGCGCACCCTCGAAGAGCTCGCCCTGGGGCTGCACGCGACCGACTTCTTCCTCTACCAGCGGCTCTACGCGCTGCACGCCATGGGCGCGCTGGTGGTGAAGCCGCCGCGGCCCCAACGCGAGGTCGAGCTGTCGATCGACGTCGACCTCGGCCTGGGTGACAGCCCCTCGCCGGAGCAGCTGCTCCAGAACGCCCGGGCCTTCTTCGCGCAGTCGAACTTCCGCGACGCGTGGACGCTGGCGCGGCGCTCCAACCAGCTGGTGCCGACGCTCGACGCGACGCTCTTGCTCAAGCAGATCGAGGCGGCCTGGCACCCGCAGCTGCGCGCCGACCTGATGGCGAAGCGGCTGGTGCCGGTGGGCGGGCTGAGCGCCGAGGCCCTGGCCGCGCTCAACCTGTCGGCCCCCGAGCGCTACCTGCTCTCGCGCGTCGACGGCAAGCGCGAGCTCGAGGCGATCGTGCGGGTGGCGCCGCTGCGCGAGTTCGAGGCCCTCACCTACTTCGATCGCTTCCGCGTGCAGGGCTGGGTCAGGCTCTGACGCGCCTCAGCGCTCCCTGGCGAGGAACAGCCGCATCGCCTCTCGCCCCAGCCACGTCGCCCGAATGCGCCAACGCGGGTCGTTGACGATCACCGCGGCCACCGCGACGCGCGGCTGCTCCTTCGGCGCGAAGCCCACGAACCAGGTGTAGTCGCGGAACGGCTGCTTGTCGGCCAGCGAGCCCGTCTTGCCCACCGCCCCCGGCACCCGCATGCCGCGCTCGTGGAAGATGCGCCGCGCGGTGCCGTCGGTGACCGTCTCTTCCATCATCTGCGTCAGGCCCGCGGCGACGTCTTCGGAGACGGCGCGCTCCTCGACGCCCGGCGCCTCGCCCTCGAAGAGCACCGGCGCCCGCCAGAGGCCCTTGTTGGCGGCCACCGAGGCCAGGGCGGCCCCGTGCAGCGGCGAGAGGTAGACGTCGCCGAAGCCCGCGCCGGTGAGCGCCAGCTCGAAGGTGTCTTGCGGCACCGAGGCCAGCGACATGTCGGTCGGCACCGGGAACCGGAACGGCGTGTTGAAGTGGAACGCGCGCGCCGCCGCCTTGAGCTTGTCGGCGTCGAGGTAGCGCGAGGTGAACTTGGCGAAGATGACGTTCGCGCTCATCGCCAGCGCCTTGGCGAAGGTGAAGCAGCGGAGGTCCTTCTCGGAGTCGAGCAGCTGCGCGGGCGTCACCTTGCGCTTGCCGCCGTAGGAGCAGAGCGCCTCTCCGGGCGCCACGCCCACGTCGAGCAGCGCCGCCGCGGTGACGAGCTTGAAGATGCTCGCCGCGGGGTACAGCGCGCGCGTCGAGAGCCCCCGGAGGCCCGGGTCCACCTCGCTGTGCTCCGCCATCGCCAGCACGCGGCCCGTGGACGGCTCGATGGCCACCACCGCGGCCCACGGCGTCTGGTACGTCTTGAGCACCTCGGTCAGCTGCTCCTGCAGCGCCACGTCGATGGTGAGCTGGCGCTGCTGGCCCTCGTGCTCCACGAAGAGGTGGTCGCCGACCCTCACCGCGCGGCGCAGCAGATCGCGCTCCGCCGGCAGGCTCGCGGCCTTCGCCAGCGGCGGCGCCGAGACCCGGCTGGGCACCTCGACCTCGAGGCTGTCGTCGTCGTCGGGTTGCGCCCACGCCGTCTGGGCGAGCAGCACCGCTGCCAGAAGCCACTTCACCCGAAGAGGATTCGCCCACCCCGGCCCCGAAGACAAGGGCACGCCCGAGAATGTGCAGCACAACCAGGGGCCTGCGGGCTATGGAGCCGCGCGTGACGGACCTTCAAGAGATCGGTGCGGTGTGGCGGGGCGAGACGGTGCGCGCGACCCGCTCGGGCCGCGTGGTGGTGCTGCTCCTGCTGTTCATGATGTTCGTGGGCCTCTCGCTCACCATCGTGGGCTTCTTGAGCAGCCAGCTCAACGCCAAGGCCGAGGAGCAGGCCAGGGCGGCGGGCGTCGACCTCAACGACGAGAAGGTGAAGGCGCAGTTCAACGAGGGCAAGAAGCAGTTCCTCTCGGTCGTCATCACCGACGACGAAGAGATGCTCGACTCGCTGCTGGCGCTGCCGGTGGTGCTGCTGTTCGTCTTCAAGCTGACGCTGCGCTTCGTGCCGCTGTTGATCGCCCTGATGGGCTTCGATCAGCTCGCCGGAGAGCTCGGCCCCAAGTCGATTCGCTTCCTGGTGGTGCGGGTCAAGCGCAACAACCTCATCCTCGGCAAGTTCCTCTCTCAGGTGACGATCTTCGGGGTGCTGCTGGCGGTCTGCACCCTGCTGATGGTGGGCGTGGCGCGGCTGCTCAACGCCGACTTCGCGGCCAAAGACGTCTTCATCTGGACGTTGCGCCTGCTGGCCTCGTCGTTCGTGCTCGCCACCGCGTACCTCGCGCTCACCACCCTGTGCAGCAGCATCGTCAAGAGCGGCGCGGTCGCGCTGGTGCTGAACATCATGATCCTCTTCGGCATCTGGGCGCTCGCCTTCGTCGGCGAGAGCTTCGCGTTCCCCGGCTCCGTGAAGGTGGAGGACGGCGCCAACCTGCTGTCGCTCATGCGCACCGAGAGCTGGGCGGCGTACCTGCAGTACGTGTCGGTCTGGCACTACGGGCAGGACCTGCTGCACCCCGACCCGCTGCGGTTCGCGGTGGCGGCGCTCGTTCACCTGGGCTTCGCGCTGGTGTTCCTCGGCCTGGCCCAGCTCGCGCTCAAGACGAGGGACCTGTGAGCCAGCCCGCCATTCGCCTGGAGAAGCTGTCGAAGCACTTCGGCCCCAAGCGCGCCGTCGACGACGTCACCTTCGAGGTGCAAGAGGGCCACACCTACGGCCTCATCGGCCCCAACGGCGCCGGCAAGACGACGACGTTCTCGATGATGTGCGGCTACCTGTTCCCCACCGCCGGCACGATTCGGATTCTGGGCGTCGACCCGTTCGTGCCTGGCGCGCTCAAGGGCAAGGTGGGCGTGCTGCCGCAAGACGCCATCCTCCCGCCGCAGTGGCCGGTGGGCGCGCTGCTGACCTACTTCGGCCAGCTGTCTGGCCTGCCCAACGCCGAGGCCGAGGCCCGGCGCGTGCTCGAGCGCGTGCAGCTGCCCGAGACCTGGAGCCTCTACGCCAACCAGCTCTCTCACGGCATGGCCAAGCGCGTGTCGATGGCCCAGGCGCTGATGGGCAGCCCGCCGGTGATCTTCCTCGACGAGCCCACCGCCGGCCTCGACCCGAAGATCGCCGCCGCGGTGCGCGGGCTCATTCGCGACCTCAAGGGCAACCACACGGTGGTGGTGTCGAGCCACAACCTGCAGGAGCTCGAGGAGCTCTGCGACGCCTCCGCCATCCTCGACAAGGGCAAGCTCGTCAGCGCCGCCACCATGGCCGATCTCACCGGCCGGCTCGCCGAGTTCCGGGTGCAGATCGCCAAAGGCGAGGTGCCGCTGCTCGAGGTGAAGGCGCTCTCGGGCGTGAAGGACGCGCGCCTCGAGCCGAACAAGGTGCTCTGCGTGACGTTCGACGGGCAGGCGGTCGAGCCCGAAGAGATCATCACCCGCGTCGCCGGCCTGCTGGCCCAGCGCGACGTGCGGTTCCTCACGGTGTGGCTGGGCAAGAAGCTGGAAGAGAAGGTCCTCCAGCTCACCTGAGACCATATGAAACGACCGGCTCACGATCGCGAGGTCGTGAGTCCGTGAAGGCACCCATGATGGG
>JACSRE010000263.1 GCA_014879945.1 Myxococcus sp. | reverse complement strand
CGGAGGGACCGCGATGGGCGGCGGCGCTGCGGCCGGAGGGACCGCGATGGGCGGCGGCGCTGCGGCCGGAGGGACCGCGATGGGCGGCGGCGCTGCGGCCGGCGGCACCGCGTCGGACGGCGGCGTCTATGACTTCTGCGCCGAGGTCGCGCAGCGCGAGTGCGACTTCTACATTCGCTGCAGCGCCACCGGCACGGTCTTCGGAGGCGCGGTCACCGGCCGCCTCAACAACATCGCGCCGATGTCGCAGCGCTCGCTCTGCGAGGCCACCCGCCGCGAGGAGTGCGTCATCGAGCAGGCCGGCGAGGCGCGGGGCCGTCGCGCGACGAACCTCACGGCGCTCCGCGCGTGCCTCGACGCCCAGTTCCCGTCGGCGAGCTGCCAGCGCGACCGCAACCTGACCCTCACCGCCTGCGAGACGACGGCGTTCACCACCCCGCTGGCCGCGCCGGGCTCGCTCTGCACCTCGAGCGACGAGTGCGCCGGCGGCTCCTGCAACCTCGGCGGGGGCGGGAACGCCTGCGGCCAGTGCGTGCGCTTCTCGAACCTCGACGGCGGCGTCGGCGCGTGCACCACCTCGGCGTCGTGCGCCCCGGGCACCTTCTGCCGCCTCGGGCCCGGCCCCGACTTCTGCGCGCCGCTCGGTGGCGCTGACGCGGGCTGCAACAGCACCGCGGAGTGCGCGGCCGGGTACGTGTGCCCCAACACCGCTGGCACCCGCGTCTGCACCTTCGGCAAGCTCGAGGGTGAGACCTGCGTGAAGGGCCGCAGCGAGTGCTTCCGCAGCTCGCCCACCTCGTTCGAGCTCGTCTGCGCGACCCAGCCAGGCGTCACCGATGGCGGCGCCGACCGCTGCGTGCGGCGCTTCAACACCACCGCCGGCGGCTTCTGCAACACCTCAGAGACCGGCAACAACATCCCCACGGGCCCCACCTGCCTCGACACCGAGTACTGCAACAACGGCCTCTGCGAGCCGCGCCGCGCCGTGAGCCAGCCGTGCGGCACCAACAACGAGGTGTGTCAGGCGGGGTCGCGCTGCGTGCAGGGCATCTGCACCGCCTACGGCGACGTCGGCGCGACGTGCACCGGCTCCGACCAGTGCAAGGCGCTGCTGTACTGCGCGGGCACCACCATGGGCGGCATGGGCACGTGCCAGCCCTTCCTCGCCGTGGCCGGCGGCACGTGCTCCACCAACGGCTTCCCCAACTGCACCAACGGCAGCTACTGCCCGGGGCAGGGCACGCAGACCTGCGTGGCGCAGAAGGCCAACGGCCAGGTGTGCATGCAGAGCGCCGAGTGCCTCAACGGCAGCTGCAACGGCTCCTGCACCAACGCCTGCTGGAGGTAGTCAGCGCAGGGGCTGGTTCAGCATGTGCGCCATCGCCTGCTCCCAGCGGCCGGTGGCGCGCAGCACCAGCTCGATGAGCTCCCGGGCGGCCCCGCGCCCTCCGGGGAACCGCGAGACGAAGTGCACCGCCTCGCGCACCTCGGCCACGGCGTCGGCCGGGCACGCGGTGAGGCCGCACGGCTTCATCGCGGGCAGGTCGTTCACGTCGTCGCCCATGTACGCGGCGTTGGCGGGCGCCACCTTCAGCTCTTCACACAGCTCCAGCAGGGCCGGGCCCTTCTCGCGGCGGCCCTGAAACACCTTCGCCAGCTTCAGCTCGTGCGCCCGCGTCTCGACGATCTTCGAGGTGCGGGCGGTGAGAATGGCGACGGGCAGGCCGGTGATGCGGGCCAGCACCATGGCGTGGCCGTCCTTCACGTCGAAGCGCTTCATCACCTCGCCGTCGGGGCCGTACCAGAGGCCGCCGTCGGTCAAGACGCCGTCGACGTCGAAGATGAGCAGCTGCACGCCCTTCGCGCGCTCGGCGGGCGTCACGGCTGGTGGCCCAGGGCCCGGCGAATCGCCAGCACGTCGCGCACCGTCTGCTCGAAGAGCTCGAAGGTGAGGCTGCAGGGGCCGTCGCAGGGCGCGGCGTCGGGGTTCTCGTGCACCTCGGTGAAGAGGGCGTCGATGCCGGCGGCGGCGGCGGCGCGGGCCAGCAGGCCGACGAACTTGCGCTCTCCGGCCGTCTCGCCGTTGCCGGCGCTGGGCAGCTGCACCGAGTGCGTCGCGTCGAAGCAGGTGGCCAGGCCCGCCTCCCTCATCACCGCGAAGCCGCGCATGTCGACGACCAGGTTGTTGTAGCCGAAGGTGGCGCCGCGCTCGGTCACCAGCACGTTGGGGTTGCCCGAGTCGAAGGCCTTGCGCGCCTGATGCGCGATGTCTTTGGGGGCGACGAACTGGCCCTTCTTGAGGTTGACGCCGCGGCCCGTCTTCGCGACGGCCACCACGAGGTCGGTCTGCCGGCAGAGGAAGGCGGGCACCTGAATGATGTCGGCCACCTCGGCCACGGCGCTCACCTGCGAGAGGTCGTGCACGTCGGTGAGGATGGGCACCTGCACCTCGCGCTTGACCTGCGCGAGCACCCTGAGCCCCTCGACCAGGCCGGGCCCGCGGAACGAGGTGATGCTGGTGCGGTTGGCCTTGTCGTAGCTGCACTTGAACGCGAACGGCACGCCGAGCTTCTGGGTCAGCTCCTTGAGGCGGCGCGCGTGGCGAATGGCGTGGTCGGCCGACTCGATGACGTCGGGGCCCGCGATGACGAAGAGGGGCTGGTAGGGGCCAACGGCGTGTCCGGCGAGGGTGATGGGGAAGGCCATGACGCCGCGTGTAGCGCAGCGGCACCTGCGCGGCGACTGCCATCCCC
This sequence comes from Myxococcus sp., assembly GCA_014879945.1. Classification (GTDB taxonomy): domain Bacteria; phylum Myxococcota; class Myxococcia; order Myxococcales; family Myxococcaceae; genus Xiheimicrobium. The sequence goes on along the minus strand of JACSRE010000263.1, from coordinate 15,415 downwards.
TCCAGGCCGGGAGGGCCGGCTACTTCGCGTCGCGCGCCGTCACCGCGGCGCGGATGAACCCCGAGAACAAGGGGTGCGGGGCGAAGGGCTTCGACTGGAACTCGGGGTGGAACTGGCAGCCCACGAAGTGCGGGTGGTCGGCGATCTCGATGACCTCGACGAGATCGAGCTCGGTGTTGACCCCCGAGAAGACCAGGCCGGCCTCCGCGAGGCGGGCGCGGTAGGCGTTGTTCACCTCGAAGCGGTGGCGGTGGCGCTCCTTGATGTGCTCGGTGCCGTAGAGCTTCTGCGCCAGCGAGCCGGCCTTGAGCGCGCAGGCGTAGCTGCCCAGGCGCATGGTGCCGCCCTTGTCCTTCACGCCCAGCTGCGACTCCATGATGGTGACGACCGGGTCGGGCGTCTTCTCGTCGAACTCGAGCGAGTTGGCGGCGGGCAGGCCCAGCACGTGGCGCGCGTACTCGATGACGGCCATCTGCAGGCCCAGGCAGATGCCGAAGAACGGCTTGCGGTGCTCGCGCGCGTACTTCACCGCCTGAATCTTCCCCTCGGTGCCGCGCACGCCGAAGCCGCCGGGCACCAGCACCGCGTCCATCGAGCCCAGCATGGCCTCGGCGCCCTTCGTCTCGACGTCTTGCGAGTCCACGAACTCGATCTTCACGTGGCAGTCGTTGGCGATGCCGCCGTGCACCAGCGCCTCGTTGAGCGACTTGTACGACTCCTTGAGGTCGACGTACTTGCCGACGAGGCCGACCCGCACCTCTCCGCGCGAGGGCCGGTAGACCTTCTCGATGATCTGCTCCCACTTCTCGAGGCGGGGCGCGCGCGACCAGATGTTGAGGTGCTCGGCGATGCGGTTGTCGAGGCCCTGCCGGTGCAGCTCGAGCGGGAGCTCGTAGATGCTGCCGACGTCGGGCGAGGTGAAGACGTTGCCGACGTCCACGTTGCAGAACATGGCGATCTTGTCCTTGAGCTCCTGCGCGATCTGCCGGTCGGTGCGGCAGATGAGGATGTCGGGCTGAATGCCGATCTCGCGGAGCTTCATCACCGAGTGCTGGGTGGGCTTGGTCTTCACCTCGCCGGCGGCCGCGATGTACGGCAGCAGCGTGAGGTGCACGTAGCAGACGTTCTCGCTGCCCACGTCGTAGCGCAGCTGGCGAATCGCCTCGAGGAAGGGCAGCGACTCGATGTCGCCCACCGTGCCGCCCACCTCGACCAGCACCACCTCGTGGCCCTCGGCCGCCGCGTGGACCATCGCCTTGATCTCATCGGTGATGTGCGGAATCACCTGCACCGTCTTGCCCAGGTACTCGCCGCGGCGCTCCTTGGTGATGACCGAGTGGTACACGCGCCCGGTGGTGAAGTTGTTGAGCCGCGTCATCTTCGCGTCGGTGAAGCGCTCGTAGTGCCCCAGGTCGAGGTCGGTCTCGGCGCCGTCGTCGGTGACGTACACCTCGCCGTGCTGGGTGGGGCTCATCGTGCCGGGGTCGACGTTGATGTACGGGTCGAGCTTGATGAGCGTGATGTCGAGGCCGCGGTTCTCGAGCAGCGCGCCCATCGAGGCCGAAGCCATGCCCTTGCCCAGCGAGCTGACGACGCCGCCGGTGGTGAAGATGAACTTCGTTTTTCGCGTGCGCATGGGCCGGTATTTCCCTTCTGACCCGACGCCGTCAACAACGACGAAGGGCTGCGTTTTCGCCGAGAGCTCGACTAGACCTGATCCTCCCCGCGCAACTTCTTTCTGGACCTCGGGTTCAGGTCTTCGCCGGGCGGCAAGCGCCCCAACGACAGGAGAAGAACCATGCGGAAGATCATGTGGCAGCTGGTGGTGGTGTCGCTCGCGGTGGTGGGGTGTGGGCGCGGGGTCGAGGCAGACTCGGCCGAAGACGCCGACGAGTCGGCGGTGGTGTCGTCGGCCGAGTCGGCGCTCACCGCGGAGCTGGCCGACGAGGTCGCTCAGCCGGCGAGCACCACGCCGGAGCAGCTGGCGATGAACGCCGCCACCCGCGTCGGCGCCCGCTTCAAGCCCCAGGGCTGCGCCACGCAGACCCAGATGGGCGCCACCGTCACCTACGTGTTGAACGACTGCACCGGCCCCTACGGCCTGGTGAAGGTGACCGGTACGCTCACGGCGGTCTACTCGCGCGCGGCCGGCGGCGGCGTCAACGTCGTCATCACCGGCACCGGGGTGAAGGCCAACAACGCCACCCTCGACATCAACAGCACCGTCGTCGGCACCCAGACCAACGGCGTGAAGAAGGCCGTCGTCACCGTCAACGGCAGCGGCACGGGCCCGCGCGGCGGCGCGTTGACCCGCACCGGCTCGTACACCATCACCTTCGACACCGTCGCCGAGTGCCTCACCATCGACGGCACCTGGCAGACCGGCACCGCGCGGCTCGGCGCCTCGACGGTGGTCGCCGGTTACAAGCGCTGCAAGGGCCAGTGCCCCGCGGCTGGCGGCACCATCACCCACACCTCGGCGAAGAACGCCGTCGTGACCGTCACCTACGACGGCTCGGCGGTCGCACAGTGGGCCGTCGCTGGCGGCCGCTCGGGCACCGTCAACCTCCAGTGCGGCGCGAACTGAGCGTCACCCCGATGCAGGCCACGCGCCGGGTGCTCGAGCTGCTCGAGCCCCGGCGTCGTCGCTTCTGAAACCGACTCGCCGTTGCGTCCGTGAGGCATCGTCGCCATGAAGCCGCGCATGCCTCGCCTCGCCGCCCTCGTCTCGTTGCTGAGCCTCGCCTGCAGCCCGCCCGCGCCGAAGGTCGAGCGCTTCGGCTTCACCCCACGCTGGGCCTACCAACCGTGGATCTCGAAGGACATCAGCACCGGCGCCGACACCTTCGACTTCGTGGGTGGCTTCGAGGCCCGCGACATTCCCGTGGGGGTGGTGGTGCTCGATAGCCCCTGGGAGACCGACTACAACACCTTCATCCCCAACGACTCGAGGTACCCGGACTTCGAGGCGATGGTCGAGAACCTGCACGGGCGCGGCGTGCGTACGGTGCTGTGGACGACGCAGATGCTGAACGAGTCGTCGTTCGACCTCGAGGTGGGCGGCGACACCTACCGGGGCCCGGCCGACGGCTTCAACGAGGCGAAGCGGCGCGGGCTCTTCATCAACGACGGCACCCCCATCATCTGGTGGAAGGGCAGCGGCGGCGCCATCGACTTCTTCAACGACGAGGCCCGCGCGTTCTGGCACGCGAAGCAGGCGCGGGTGCTCAAGGTCATCGACGGCTGGAAGCTCGACTTCGGTGAGGAGTACGTGCGCGTGGGCGATCAGCTCACCACCGCGGCCACCGACGTGACGGTGAAGACGAAGCAGGGTGACAAGACGCTGCAGGCGTACTCCGAGGCCTACTACGAAGACTTCCTCACCCACGGGCGGGCGGTGCGCGGCGATCAGTTCATCACCATGGTGCGGCCGTACGACCGCTCCTACGGCTTCCCCGGGCGCTTCTTCGCGAAGAAGGAGCACGCGCCCATCGGCTGGGTCGGCGACAACCGGCGTGACTGGGTCGGCCTCGACGACGCGCTCGACCACATCTTCCGCTCGGCGAAGGCCGGCTACGTCGCCGTCAGCTCCGACCTCGGCGGCTACCTCGACGTGGACGACCTCAACGTCGCAGGCCCGAAGATCCCCTTCAGCCAGACCAACTTCGCGCGGTGGACGGCGATGAGCGCGATGACGCCCTTCATGCAGCTGCACGGGCGCGGCAACCTGACGCCGTGGACGGTGCCGGAGCGGCCCGACGAGACGGTCACGCTCTACCGCTACTGGTCGAAGCTGCACGCGCAGCTGGTGCCCTACCTCTACTCCACGGGCGAGCACGCCTACCGGGGCAAGGGCGAGGTGACGCTGCGGCCGGTGGGAGACGAGGCGTCGTGGCCGAACGACTACCGGTACCACCTCGGCGACGCCTTCCTCGTCGCGCCCATCCTCTCCGACTCGGGCCGTCGCGACGTGACGCTGCCCGAAGGCGCCCGCGCCTTCTCGTGGTGGGACGCGGCCGGCGCGCCGCTGGAGGGCGGGCAGACGCTGCGAGACCTCGACTTCACCGACCGCGCGCGCATTCCCGTCTACGTGAAGGAGGGGGCCATCGTGGTCGCCGACGTGAAGGACGGCTCCACCCGCCTGGGCAGCGCCGCCCACGCCGGCTTCCTCACCGTGCTGACCTGGCCCTCGGCGACCGAGACGAGCTTCACCGTCTACGAAGACACCAGCGCGTACGCCGTCACCGCGCGCCAGGGCCAGGTGAGGCTCGACGCCGTGAAGACGGGCGCCTTCCTGCAGGTGTGGAGCGACGCCCCGCCGAAGTCGGTCTCACTCAACGGTGTCGGCCTCACCGCGCGCACCTCGAAGGACGAGCTCGACGGGGCGGCCGATGGCTACGTGGTGGTGCCCGCGACGAAGTTCTTCTGGGTGAAGGTGCCACCGCGCGCTGGCGGCCCGGCGACGGTGACCTGGAACTGACGCCTCAGCGGTTGGGGCCGAACAGGTCTTGCAGCTGGCCGTACTTGTCACGGTAGTCGGCGAGCGAGTGCTTGATGGTCTCGAGCGCCTCTTCGCGACCGTAGACCTCGGCGATCTCGACCGCGGGCAGCGGCGCGTCGGGGAGCTGCTTGTAGGTGAGGAAGTAGTGGCGGAGGCGATCGACGAGCTGCGTGGGCACGTCGGCGACGTCCTTCCACCCGCCGTACACGCTGTCGCCCTTGAGCACCGCGATGATCTTGTCGTCGGCCTGGCTGCCGTCGATCATGCGCAGCCCCCCGATGGGGATCGCCTCGACGAGGATGGCGCCGTGCTGAATGGGCTTCTCGGTCAGCACGCAGATGTCCATCGGGTCGCCGTCGCCGATGATGCCCGGGCGCTTGATGCGCTCGCTGCAGTGCTGGCCCACCTTGGCGGCGCAGAAGGTGCGGGGGATGAAGCCGTAGAGCGAGGGCGGCTGGCTCGAGAAGCGCTGCGGCCGATCGAGCTTCAAGATGCCGGTGGCCTTGTCGACCTCGTATTTGACGGCGTCGGTGGGCACCATCTCGATGTAGCTGGTGACGATCTCGGGCGAGGCGTCGCCGGGCGACACGCCGTGCCAGGGGTGCGCCTGAAAGAAGAGACCAAAGGCCTGGGTGAGCGACGGAGTCATGCGGCGTCTCTACACCGTCCCCGGGCCTGGCGCCGGTTTCGGTGCGTTCACGGCGGGTAGGTCTTCGGCAACCCGAGGAGGGCGGCCTCGGCGTGCGGCACGTCCTCGGGGCGATCGACCGCCGCCGAGCCGTGCGTCGTCTTCACGCAGGTGAGGGCGATGCCGTGGCCGAGCGCGCGCAGCTGCTCCAGCGCCTCGGTCTGCTCCAGCGCCGTCGGGGGCAGCGTCGCCAGCCGCGCGAGCGTCGAGGCCCGGTAGCCGTAGATGCCCACGTGCCCCCACCGCGCGATGGCGGCCCCGGCGTCTCGCTGGAACGGCAGGTCGGCGCGCGAGAAGTAGAGCGCCCGGCCAGCCTCGTCGAGCACCGCCTTCACCACGTTGGGGTTGGCGCGCTCGTCGTCGCGCAGCGGCCGCACCAGGGTCGCCATGCCCACCGACGCGTCTTCGAAGGCCCGGCCGAGCGCCCACAGCGCCTGGGGGTGGAGCGCGGGCTCGTCGCCCTGCACGTTCACCACCACCTCGTCGGCGCCCAGGCCGAGCGCGCGCGCCACCTCGGCCACCCGGTCAGTGCCCGACGCGCACGCCGGCGACGTCATGGCCACCTCGCCCCCGAAGCCGCGCACGACCGCCGCGATGCGCTCGTCGTCGGTGGCCACCACCACCCGGTCGAAGGTCTTCGCCTCGAGGCAGCGCTCCACCACGTGCTGCACCATCGGTTTGCCGCTGATCAACGCCAGCGGCTTTCCCGGGAAGCGCACGGACGCGTAGCGGGCAGGGATGACGGCGAGGGGCATGGGGGGTTCTTGCCAGCACCGGGGCCTGCCGGGTAGGCGGACGTGGTTCAGCTGGCCTACACTCGAGGACACGATGACGACGACCAAGCTCGGTACTCCCCCGACGACCGCCTCGAAGCTGCCTGCCGTGCCCCGCTCCACCACCCCGGCCGCGACGGCCGCCGTGGCGAAGAGCGCCGCGGTCGGCGCCGCGCCCGACACCTCGCAGGCCGTCGCCTTCGACGCCGCCGCGCTCGAGCAGAAGGTCGGCCTCAACCCGCGCGGGCAGCACGTGGCGACCTCGGCCGACCCCGGCGCGCTGTGGGGCGCCGAGAAGAAGCCCCAGGGCAACCCCGAGCTGCGCGCCGCGATGACCGAGTTCCGCGCGCTCAGCCCCGAGGCGCAGCAGGCGAAGATCGCCGAGCTCAAGACGAAGCAAGACGCCCTCTCGAAGGCCATGCTGGTGCGCATCGACGCCCTCGACGCCCGCTACAAGACGATGCTCAACACCAGCAAGGGCGAGATGCTCCGCAACCTCGCCAACACCAGCGAGGCGATGACGCCCGCCGAGAAAGAGAAGCTCAGCGGCCTGCTCGACAAGGCCGACGGCATCGCCAAAGGCATCGAAGACCTCAAGGCCCAGGCGGCGGCGCTGCCCGACTCGAAGGTCGCCACGCCCGAAGAGAAAGAGGCCCGCACGAAGCTGGCCCGGCAGATCAAGAACCAGCGCTCGCGGCTGTCTGACGCGACCAAAGCCGCCACCACCTACGTCGACTCGTTGGGCCTCAAGGCTGATCGCCTCGCCGTGAACGAGCAGCGCATCGACCCGAGCGCGCCGCCGAAGGAGAGCCCGAAGTCGCTCCTGTCGATGATCGGCGAGTGGTTCCGCCTCGACAAGCTCATTGGGTTCTTCAGGTCGGCCTTCGAGTCGAACCCGCTCATCAAGACGGGCGGCGACTTTCAGGCGCAGCTCGAGCGCAAGAACGAGCAGCGCAACGCAGAGATCGAGCGCCGCGTCGAGCGCAACCGTGAGAGCGACAGCCGCGCCCAGGCCGCCCGCGCCAACCAGGGCCAGCTCGAGGTCGAGGCCGAGTCGCGCCGCGCCCAGCTCGACGCGCTCAACCTGGCGCTCGCCGGCGCGCCGCGCGCCGCTCGGCGCTAGCCCGCTCGTCTCTCCAGCTCAGTGGGCGGGCAGCTCGCGGCCGAGCGAGAAGTTGACCGGCGCCCCTCGGGCCCGAAGCTGCCCAGATGGACCGCTTCGTCGAGACGCTGTCGAACGTGCTCAGCCCGAAGTTGGCCGCGGAGTGGGCCGCCGCGCTGCTCCCCCAGGTGCTGGTCGCCGCCGTCATTCTCTTCGTGGGCTGGGTGGTGTGGAAGCTGGTCGAGCGGGCCGGCAAGCGCCTGAAGGACCGCGACACCATCGACGCCACCGCGCAGACCTTCCTCTTCACCGTCGCGCGGGTCGCCATCTTCACGGTGGCGGGGGTGATGGCGCTGGGCCAGGTGGGGGTGAACACCACCTCGGTGCTGACGAGCCTGGGGGTCGTCGGCCTCACCATCGGCTTCGCGGCGAAAGACGCCCTGTCGAACGTCATCGCGGGGCTCTTCATCTTCTGGGACCGGCCCTTCGTCATCGGCGACCTGGTGGAGATCGGCGGGCAGTACGGGCGCGTCTCGCTCATCACGCTGCGCAGCACGCGCGTCGTGACGGTCGACGGAAAGATGCTCGCCATCCCCAACACCACCATCGTCAACACCACGGTGGCCTCGTACTCGAACGTTCCGCACCTGCGCCTCGACGTCGCGCTCACCATCGGGGTGGAAGAGGACCTGGGCCGGGCGCGCCGGCTCGCCCTCTCGCTGGTGCAGAACGACCCCGCCTACCTGAAGGAGCCCGCGCCGCGCTTCGTGGTCAAGGCGGTCAACGACTACAACCTCGAGGTCGAGCTGCAGGCGTGGCTCGAAGACGAGAAGAGCCACGTGGCCCGCCGCTTCGAGCTCCGAGAGCTGCTCTTCGAGGCGTTCCGCACGGCGGGCGTGGTGATGCCCTACGAGACCCTGGCGCTGGCCCCGGTGGAGCTGGCGAAGGCGAGCTGAACCCCGCGCGCGAGGAGCCCTCCCCACGCCAGCGCGCGAGCCACCCGCGTGAGGCGCCTGGCGCGCTGCCCTCCAGACGGGCTCGTCAGTCGAGCTTCACGCGGTACAGCACCGGGTCGCCCTGACGCAGCTCGAGCATCGGGGCCACGCCGGTCGGCACGTTCTCGAACCGCTGCACGGTGCCGGTCGCGTCGGGCCAGCGAACGGTGAGCTCCTCGAGGCCGGTGCAGTCGCCCACGCCCACGTGGAGGACGGTGTCGTGCTGCATGCCGAAGTGGCCGTAGCCGCCGCCCACCTCACGCACGATGGTTTTCCCGCCGGCCTTCACCGTCACCTTCGCCCCGATGGCGGAGCGGTTGGTGGTGGTGCCGTTGCCCTTGAGGCGCAGGAGCAGCGCCTTCCCCTTCGGGCCCTGGTTCTCGTACAGCTTCACCTCGTTGCCCTTTCGCCACGCCGCCGAGCAGTCGCGCGCGGTGCTGGCGCCGGCGAGCACGTCGAGATCGCCGTCGCGGTCGAAGTCGGCGATGGCCAGGCCCGACATGCAGGCGTGCTTGAGGTTGAAGCCGTCGGCCTTGTCGAGGAAGCGGCCGTCGGCCTGCTGCTGCAGCACCACGCCGTACTGGTCGGGGTAGTCGCTGGCCGCCACCACGAGGTCCTGCAGGCCGTCGTTGTCGAGGTCGCCCCCCGCGGCCATCAGGCCCCCTTCGTTCCACGAGCTGCCCACGCGCGGCAGGCCCAGGCCGGTGGCGGCGTTGCCCGGGCGAGCCAGGCGCACGGCGCCAGCGGTGCTCTGGTTCACCAGGAGCTCCGACGAGTCGCTCGCGCTGCCGGCCCAGAAGTGGCGAATCTCGGCGCTGTAGAGGTCGAGCTTGCCGTCGCCGGTGAGGTCGCCGCACCAGGTGGTGAAGGTGTTGCCGTTGCTGCGCCAGGGCTGGTCGTCGATGCCGTCGGCCCAGCTCGAGCCCGGCGTCGCGCCGCACGAGATGTTGGGCCGGCCCACGCCCGCGCACTTCGGGTCGGCCTGGTTGACGGTGCACCAGCACTTGAAGTTCTCGTTGTCGGTGAAGTCGACGTTCGCGTCGCCGAAGAAGCCCGAGGCCTCGCTCTGGTCGGAAAAGCGCCCGCGCCCGTCGTTGCGGTACAGCAGGTTTCGCTGCCGCCCGTAGGCGCTCACCAGCAGCTCGGGCGCCCCGTCGTCGTCGAGGTCGCAGGCGGTGACGCCGTAGGCGGGCCGGTGGTTGGTGAAGGCCGCGAAGCCGTCGCGCGTGGTCGTGAGGCCGCCGGCGCTGGTGCCATTGGTGAAGGCGCCGCTCCCGTTGCCGAGGAGCAGCTGCGCCTGCAGGCCCTGGTAGGTGCGGCCGTAGTACTCGTAGAAGTAGCCGACGAAGAGGTCGAGCTTGCCGTCGCGGTTGACGTCGGTGAACCCGGCCGCGGTGGTGGGCAGGCGCTCCGAGGCGCCCCCGCGCACGGGCGTCGGCGGCGCCTGCGTGAAGTGCCCGGTGCCGTCGTTGAGCATCAGCTCGCTGCGGTCGCCCACGTCGGCCTTCGAGGGGTCGTCATAGGTGCCCGAGAAGGCGTCGAGGTCGCCGTCGTTGTCCACGTCGCCGAACACCGCGAGGTGCGCCGCGCGGTAGTGCGAGTCGCTGCCGCCGCGCACCTGGAACAGCCCGTTGCCCGTCTCGTCCACGAAGCGGCGCAGGCCGTCGGGCCCCTTGCGGTTCATCAGCTGCCACACCAGCCGGGCGCCACCGTCTGGCTGCTGGAGCTGCCGCACGTTGCTCGAGACCGCGTGCACCACCAGGTCGGGGTAGCCGTCGCCGTCGAGGTCGGCCACGGTGAGGCGGTTGCCGCGCACCTTCAGGCCCTCGTCGCCGAGCTGCCAGGTGTCGGAGGTGTCGGCGAAGAGGGTGCCCGGCGTCGAGGCGCTGCAGGTGGGCGCCTGAGGGAGCGGGGCGACGGTGTCGTCGATGGTGATGGCGCCCGTGCCCGTGAGTGACGTCTGCGAAGCGGGGGCGAGACAGCCAGCCAGCACGAGCGCGAGGAGCGGGAGGCGATGCATGGGCGCGCCGTAGGAGGTCGGTGCGTCGGCATCAACCGTGGCGCACCAGAACATCCTGACGCGACGGGAGGCGGCTGGTCAGTGCACGGCCGCGCGCAGCGGCAGCCGCTCCACCAGCTCGGCCTCGGCCGTCAGCAGCACGTCGAGGCGCGCGTCGACGACGGCCTCGGGCTCGACGCCCTTCGCCAGCCGCACGAAGAGCTTCTGGTGCCCGTCTTCGCTCTTCGCCAGCTCGGCGTAGAGCCTCTTGAGCGCCGGGTCGGTGAGGCCGCCGGCGAGCAGCTCGAGGCGCTCGAAGCTGCGCGACTCGATGATGCCGGCGATGAGGAGCCGGTCGAGGCGCCGCTCCTTGGCCCCGTGGCGCACCAGCCCCTGCAGCCCCTTCGCGTACGGGTCGCCCGCGTCACGGCCCAGGGTGAGGCCCCGCGCCTCCATCACCTGGAGCACCTTCGCCAGGTGCGCCGCCTCTTCGCGGGCCAGGCGCGCCATCTGCGCGGGCAGGCCCGGCACCTCGGGGTGCGCCTGCAGGAGCGAGAGCGCGTTGGCCGCGGCCTTCTTCTCGCAGTGGGCGTGGTCGATGAGCACCTCGTCGAAGTGGGCCAGGGCGTGCGGCAGCCAGCGCGGCGAGGTGACGGACTTGAGCTGCATGGCTACTTCGGCCCGCCGACCTTGCGGAAGTCGCCCACCTTCACCACCGTGAAGCGCGCCGGGTCGATGGCCTTCTTGAGCGCCGCGTTGACCTGCTTCGCGGTCAGCGCCTTCACCGCGTCGTCGAACCGCTGCTCGAACTCGAAGGCGCGGCCGGTCTCGAGCTGCTCGGTCAGCTCGTCGGCGACGGCGGCGTCGTTGGCCCGGCCCTGCTCCCGCTGCTGCAGCAGGCCCTTGCGCGCCAGCTCGAGCTCTTCGTCCGCGAAGCCCTTGTTCACCGCGAGCTCGAGCTCCTCGCGGAAGCCCTGCTCGACCCTGCTGGCGTTCTCGGGCGCCGAGATGGCGTAGCCGAGCAGCGCGCCGTTGTCTTCGAAGGTGCCCGCGCGGAGGAAGGTGCCGGCGCCGTAGCTCCAGCCCTCTTTCTCGCGCAGCCGCTGCGGCACCCGGCCATTCAAGAAGCCGCCGCCCAGCATCGCGTCGGCCAGCACCAGCGCGGGGTACTCGGCGTCGGTCTCTCTCAAGGGCAGCGTGGTGCCGGTGACGAAGCACGCCATGGCCTTGTCCGGCGTCTCTTGCGTCAGCTTCTTCGGCTCCACCTTCACGTGCGGCCGGGCGATGCGCTGGTACGCCTCTTTGGCGACGAAGGCGCCGAGCTTCTCGGTCAGCAGCGCCTTCACCGCGTCGGGGTCGAAGTCGCCGACGAAGGCGGCGAAGCCTGCCTGCGCGCCGTAGAAGCGGGCGTGAAAGGCCTTGAGGTCCTCCACCTTCGCGGCCTTCACCTCGGCCATCGACTCGTCGAGCGTCAGCACCGCGAACGGGTGCCCCTTCGGCCAGGTGTTGAGCGCCTTCTGCAGCCCGAGGAAGGCGAGCGCGTTCGGGTCGTCCTTCTTCTGCTCGAGCTCGGCGAGCTGCTCGCGGCGCAGGGCCTCGAGCTCGTTCTTGTCGAGCGCGGGCTGGGTGAGGGCCTCGGTGACGAGGGCGAGGGTCTCGGCGAGCTGCGGCCGGCGCACCTCGATGGAGACGACGACGCCCTGCGCTTCGGCGTGGGCGCTCACCTGCGCGCGCAGGCCGTCGAGCGCGTCCTTGAACTGCTGGCGCGTCTTCGTCCTGGTGCCGCGCAGCAGCATGCGGGCGGTCAGCTCCGCGGTCGTCTTCTGCCCCATCAGCGTGGCGGCGTTGCCGTAGGGCAGCCGCAGCGCCACCTGCACCGTCTCGCCGCGCGTCTTCTTCGGCAGCAGCGCCAGCGAGAGGCCGAAGGGCAGCTTGCTGCGCGTGGTGCGCGCGTCGAGGTTCTGGTTGCTGGCCTCGAAGACCTCGCCCTTCGAGAGCGCCTGGTCGCCCTTGTAGGCAGCGACGATGGGGGCGAGGTCGACCAGCGCGGGGATCTCGGCGCGATCGAGCGTCTCGCTGGGCACGTACTCGCCCAGGGTGCGGTTGGAGCGCTTGACGTACCTGAGCGCCACCCGCTGCACGTCGGCGGTGGTGACGGCCTTGATGCGGTCTCGGTGCAGGAAGAGCAGCCGCCAGTCGCCCATCGACGCGAAGTCCGAGAGCAGCACGCCCACGCGCTCCGAGTCGTTCAAGATGAGGTCGACCTGCTTGAGCAGCTGGCCCTTCGCGCGCTCGACCTCGGCGGTGGTGATGGGGCTCTTCGAGGCGCCTTCGATGGTCGAGACGAGCGCCTCACGCGCAGGCGCGGGGGCGTCCTTGGCGTTCAGCTCGGCGTAGCAGAGCAGCGCGCCGGGCTCCTTGAGCTGAAAGTTGAAGCAGCCGGCCTTGGCGGCCTTCTTCCCCTCGACGAGCGCCTTGTAGAGCCGGCCCGACGGTGAATCGCCCAGCACCTGGGTCAGCACGTCGACGGCGGCGTAGTCGGGGTCGCTGCCCGCGGGCACGTGGTAGCCGAGGGCGAGCACCGGCGTGCCGCCGACGCGGCGTACGGTGACGGCGCGCTCGCCGTCCTGCACGGGCTCCACGGTGTACGTCGTCGGCAGCGCGCGCTTCGGCTTCGGGATGGGGCCGAAGGCCGAGGCGATCCACTCCAGGGTGCGGGCCTCGTCGAACTTGCCGGCGACGATGAGGAGCGCGTTGTCGGGCTGGTAGTAGCGCCGGTAGAACGCCTGGAGGCGCTCCTGCGGCACCGACTCGATGTCGCTGCGGGCGCCGATGGTGGTGCCGCCGTAGTTGTGCCAGGTGAACGCGGCCGACATCACGCGGTCGAAGAGCACGCTCTGCGGCGAGTTCTCGCCCATCTCGAACTCGTTGCGCACCACCGTCATCTCGGGCGCGAGCTTCTCTTTGGTGATGAGCGTGTTGACCAGGCGGTCGGCCTCGAGGGCCAGCGCCCACTTCAGGTTCTCGTCCGAGGCGGCGAGCGTCTCGTAGTAGTTGGTGCGGTCGTACCAGGTGGTGCCGTTGGCGTCGGCGCCCTTCTCGGTGAGCGCCTTCTTGATGTCCTTGAACGACGTCGTCTCTTTGAAGAGCAGGTGCTCCAGCAGGTGCGCCATGCCCTTCTCGCCGTAGTCCTCGTGGCGGCTGCCGACGAAGAGGGTGAGGTTGACGGTGACGGTGGGCCGGCTCGCGTCGGGCACCAACAGCACGCGCAGCCCGTTGGCCAGCGTGTACTCGGTGAGGCCCTCGACCGAGGCCACCTTCGTGGGCACCTCCACCGTGGGCGGTTTGGCGGCCTTCGGAGCGGGCGCAGCGGCGAGCGCGAGGACGACGAGCGAGGGGACGAGCATGGGGGCAGACACTACGCAGGCGCCTGCGAGTCAATGCCTTGCGTCCCCTCGCCGAAAGGGGGTGCGGCGAACGGTCAGGGCGTGAGCGAGGTGAAGAGGTCGAAGGTGCCGCTCGCGGTGGCCGAGTACGAGTCCACCACGATGAACACCGTGCGGTCGGTCGCGCCTGAGTTGGTGAAGCGCACGGTCTCGGCGCCCGACACCGACGAGTCGCTCGACTGGAAGCACGAGGCGGTGAGGCCGCACGCCATGGGGTCGAGCACGTAGAGCGACGCGTCCCACCCGTTGGGGATGACGACGGCGGTGAGCTGCTGGCCCGCCGGCACCACGATGCTGAAGACGCGGTCGGCGCCGCGGTTCTGGAAGCTCGAGCAGCTCGTCGCCGTCTCGACGTCGTTGAAGTAGTTCGTGGTGGTGAGCCCCGAGAGCGAGCCTGACATCAGCAGCGGCTGCGGCGCCTGGCAGGTGTCTCCGGCGAGGCTGCCGAAGGGCACGACCTCGGTGGTGATGGTGAAGGTGCCGAAGTCGCGCTCGGTGTGTCCATCGACGACCAGCAGCGCGGTCGTGGCGGTCGCGGTCGGGTTGCGCACCACCACCTCTTCGACCGAGGTGGTGCGCGGGCCGTCGGAGGAGGTGAGGCAGGTGGCGCCGAAGGTGCCCGCGTCGAGGGTGATGCCGCAGGCGCCCGGCGACCCCAGCACGTTGAGCACCGCGTCCCACTGGTGCGGCGTGACGGTCGCGCGCAGCAGCGAGCTCGGCGGCACGGTGACGCTGAAGACCGAGTCGGGCGCGGTGGCCGTCGGCTCACAGCCGGCGCTCGACGAGAAGTTGAACTGGCTCGAGGGGCCGGCGGTCGTCGAGATGAAGGTGCCGGCGTCGAGCGCCGCCGGGGCCGCGCAGGTAGCGCCCCCGAGGACGAGCGGCGGCGAGGCGGTGACGGTCGCGCTGATGGAGAAGGAGGCCGAGGCGGTCATCGAGCTCTGCGGGGCGTCCACCACCACCAGCACCTGCTGGGTGGCGCCGCTCACGTTGTCCCAGGTGAGCCGCTCGGGGGCGCCGCTCGCGGCTTCGTCGGTGCCTGCCACGCAGCGCTCGGCGGCGCAGCTCGAGGCGCCCAGGAGGAACGACAGGCCCGGGTCGAAGCCGGTCGGCGTCACCGTCACCTCGAGCCGCTGCCCCGCGGGCACCTCGACCTGGTAGGCGCGGTCCACTCCGCTCTTGAACTCGCAGCGGCCGGAGAACGACGACGGGTAGTCGTCGCCGAAGCCCACCAGCGATTGACCGGTGACGGGCGCGCCAGGGGCGAGCGCCGTCGGGGCTTCGCAGGTGTCTCCGACGAGGATGGGCTGGAAGACGACCGACATCGCGAAGGCGCCGAAGTCGCGACCGGCCCACCCGTCGACGACGACGAGCACCGTGCGGGCGGCGCCGCCGTTGGTGAAGCTCAGCTGCTCGGCGGCGCCGGCGCTGCCGACGTCGCGGCCGGCCAGGCACGTCATGCTGCCAGCGGGGTTTCCGCAGCCGGCTGCGTCGGTGACGAGGTTCACCACGACATCGAAGGAGGAGAGCGGCGTGACGGTGAGGGCGACGCGCGTCGCCGCGGGCACCTGCAGAGCGTAGACGACGTCACGGCCATCAGCGCGAACACACGGCGAGGTGAGCGTGCCGGTGCCGTAGTGGGGGAGGGCCGTCTCGGTGGTGCCGGTCACGGTCCCGGCTCCCGTCAGCACGATGGGGCCGGCGCAGGTGTCGCCCGGCGGTCCGACGGCTCCTCCACCAGCGGAGCCGCCAGCCGTCGCGGAGCCACCGGCCGTCGCTGAGCCACCAGCCGTCGCGGAGCCACCAGCCGTCGCAGCGCCACCGGCCGTCGCGGAACCACCGGCCGTCGCGGAGCCACCAGCCGTCGCGGAGCCACCAGCCGTCGCGGAGCCACCAGCCGTCGCGGAGCCA
>JACSRE010000433.1 GCA_014879945.1 Myxococcus sp. | reverse complement strand
CGTCGACGCCGCGATGTTCGTCAACGAGTCGGCCGCCGCCAGCGTCTCGCGGCCCCCCGGCGCCTTCCCCGTGGTGGACGCAGGCGCAGCGCTCGCCCCCGCCGCGGCCGGCGCGCTCTCCATCGGCGCGCAGACCTCGGCCCTGGCCTCGATGCCGCCGCACGCGCTGGCCAAGACGCCCCTCATCGTCGAGCCCAAGGCGCCGCCCAGGCCCACCAAGGTGGACAAGAAGCAGTTCGAGTTCAGCGATGGCCGCACCGGCTTCGATCTGCCGCCCATCGACATGCTGGACATGAAGAAGAACGAGAAGAAGGTGCTCGACAAAGACGCCTTCCTCGTCACCGCCGACCGCCTCACCGCGAAGCTGCGCGACTTCGGCATCGACGGCGAGGTGGTCGAGATCCGCCCCGGCCCCGTCGTCACCATGTACGAGTTCAAGCCGGCCCCGGGCGTGAAGATCAGCCGCATCGCCTCGCTGTCAGACGACCTCGCGATGGCCATGGAGGCCATGCGCGTGCGCATCGTCGCCCCGATTCCCGGCAAGGGCGTCGTCGGCATCGAGGTGCCCAACAAGGAACGCGAGATGGTGTTCCTCAAGGAGATCGGCGAGCAGGACGCGTTTCAGAAGTCGCAGTCGCGGCTCACCATGTGCCTGGGCAAGGACATCGAGGGCATGCCGTACATCCTCGACCTCGCCAAGGCGCCCCACCTGCTGATGGCCGGCACCACCGGCTCGGGCAAGTCGGTCGCGGTGAACGCGATGATCATGTCGATTCTGCTCAAGTCGACGCCCGAAGAAGTGCGCTTCATCATGGTCGACCCGAAGATGCTCGAGCTGTCGATCTACGAGGGCATTCCGCACCTGCTGCTGCCCGTCGTCACCGACCCCCGCAAGGCCGCGGTGGCGCTCCAGTGGGCCGTCGACGAGATGACGCGCCGCTACAAGCTCCTGTCGGAGGCGGGCGTGCGCAACATCTCGGGCTACAACTCGCTGGTCGAGACCGAGCAGAAGAAGAAGGCCGCCGCGAAGTCCACCGTCGAGGCCAGGCCGACCGTCATCAAGCCTCCGCCCGCGAAGGTCGAGGCGCCCAGGCCTCCAGACGCCCAGGCCGTCGCACCGAAGGCCCCGCCCGTCGTCGAGGCCGCCCCTGCGAGCGCGAGCGGCGAGCCCCCGAAGAAGAAGAAGCGCAAGCTGCTGATCGTCGACGTCGCCGAGGGCCAGGAGGCGCCCTCGCAAGAGAACGCCACGCCCGCCGAGGCCAGCGCCACCCCGGCCTTCGAGCTGGGGGTGGCGGCGCCCACCGCGCCCGCCGAAGAGATTCGCGAGGCCGTCGAGGGTGAGCTCGAGAAGGCCATCGAGGCCGCCGCCACCGAGGCCGAGATTCGCGTCGAGGAGCCGGCGGTCGCCGACGAGGCGCCGTCGGAGCAGGAGGCCGCTGCCCTCGCCGAGGCCGCCGCCGGTGAGCACGCCGAGCCCGCCGCCGAGGAGCGCCAGAAGCTCCCGTACATCGTGGTGATCATCGACGAGCTCGCCGATCTCATGATGGTGGCCTCGAAGGAGGTCGAGACCTCGATCGCCCGCCTCGCCCAGATGGCCCGCGCCGCCGGCATTCACCTCATGGTCGCCACCCAGCGCCCGTCGACCGACGTCGTCACCGGCATCATCAAGGCGAACTTCCCCACCCGCATCACCTTCATGCTGCGCAGCAAGCCCGACTCGATGACCATCATCGGCACCGTCGGCGCCGAGGCCCTGCTGGGCATGGGCGACATGCTCATCATGCCCCCGACGAGCGCGCACCTGCAGCGCGTGCACGGCTGCTTCGTGTCCGAGACCGAGATCAAGAAGGTCGTCGACCACCTCAAGGCGCAGGGCAAGCCCGTCTACGACGAGTCGATCCTCAAGCCGCGCGAAGAAGACAGCGAGGGCGGCGAAGAGGCCGAAGACGAGCTGTCAGACGAGCTCTACGATCAGGCCATCGCCATCGTCAGCGAGATGAAGAACGTCTCGATCTCAATGCTCCAGCGCAAGATGCGCATCGGCTACAACCGCGCCGCCCGAATGATCGAGCGCATGGAGCGCGACGGCGTGGTGGGCATGGCCGACGGCGCCAAGCCCCGCGAGGTGCTGGTGCGCGGCCTGGGCCAGATGCCCGGCGCCGGCGCGATGTGAGGCGAAGAGAAAGACGCTGGAGCAGCCCTGTAAGCCGGGTTTTGTGCGCCCCGGTTTCCCGAGGCCGGCGAACATTCGTCTAGGGGCGCCGTTGCCGACGCCCTCAACAGCGAGCAACCCGGAAGCGTCGGGCGGGCCGCCCGTGTCACGCCTTTCGGAGTGACGCTTCCCTATTGGCTCTTGCACCGGGTGGGGTTTGCCGTGCCGCGACTGTTACCAGCCGCGCGGTGCGCTCTTACCGCACCGTTTCACCCTTCCCTGCTCTCGCGAGCAGGAGGTCTGTTTTCTGTGGCACTTTCCTGCGGCTCGCGCCGACTGGCCGTTAGCCAGCACCCTGCCCTTCGGTGCCCGGACTTTCCTCCCGCCACCCCGTCCTGCGATGGCCGGCGTTCACCCGGGCTGCTCCAGCGCGGTCGCTGGTAGCACCGCTGACGGCAAGTTGCTGCAGAAGGTGACGTGAAACGCGGGCGTGTCGGGTCGAACCCGCGCCGTCAGGCAACTGGCCCCTTCGTGACACAGGTGTCAGCCGCGACCACCCGGCGTCGTCGAAATGCGGCCGGAAATCGCCGAGATGGCTCAGCCGTTGGAGTGGCAAGCCGGTTGCTCGAGCACCGACCCCTGGAGGTCCCCATGACGACGACACACCCCGCCAAGCCGGTCACCCCTCGCAAGAAGGTGCGCTCCATCAAGACGCTGAGCGCGGCGAGCTGGGCTCAAATCACCATGGCGATTCGCGAGCTTGCCAAGCCCGCGGTCACCCACTGACGAACCCGACGAGGTTCAGTCTTCGTCGGCGGCGATCTCTTCGTCGGCCTCAGCCTCGATCTCTTCTTCTTCCGCCGCCCCTTCCACGGGCTCGACCGCTTCGACGATCTTGGGCGCCGCGGACAACCGGCTGCGCCGGCTCTCGGACTTGGTGACAGTCGCCTCGCGCTGGTCGGCCCCGCACTTCGGGCAGATCGGATCGGGCTTCTTCATGTCGTAGAACTTCGTGGTGCACTTGAAGCAGAGAAACTTGGTACCGAAGTCTTTCGCGGGCATGGCCGGGCTCAACCCCCTCATCAGGAACCTGAAAACGAGTCGCGCTGCCTAGTGTCGCCGCGATTCCAAGTCAACGGTGGCCGCGTTAGGGTATTGACCATTAGATTCGAAGGGCCGGCTTCTCTCCGTGAACGTCTCCTGCACCAACTGCGGTAAACGGTATGTCCTCTCCGACGACAAGGTCGCGGGGAAGGCGTCCGTCAAAATCCGCTGCAAGCAGTGCCAGAGCCTCATCTCGATTGACGTGGCGCAGGCAGCCAGCGGCGCGGTCCAGCACGCCGCCCCTGTCAGCAACCCGCCGGTGTCTCGCGGCAGCGGCGCGGTGGCGATGGCCTCGGTGCAGCAGCCGACCCGCAGCCCGTGGGAAGACGAGGCCACCAAGGCCATGCCCTCGCTCGACATGACGAGCCAGTGGCACGCGATGATCGGCGGCGTGCAGCAGGGGTTCGATC
>JACSRE010000413.1 GCA_014879945.1 Myxococcus sp. | reverse complement strand
GGCCGCGACCCCTGCGCCGCTCGCGCTCGAGCTCGAGCACCGCGACGTCGACGCGCTGCTGGTCGAGACCGCCCGGAGCGCCGGCCAGTCGGTGTGGTTGGTCTGCCCGCACCTGCGGCTCAAGCACCTGGCCGGCGTGCCGCGCCTCCCATCACGTCATGGACAGGCCTCGCCGCAACGGCTGAGCGCGCTCCTCTCGCGGCGGGCGGTGCTCGACCCGTCGTTGGCCGCCGCCATGGCGTACCTCGAGAGCTGGGGCGCCCGGGCCGCGGGCGACTCGGGAGGCTTGAGCGGCTTCTGGCGCGACCGCGTTCCCCTCTTCGACAGCATGCGCACGCTGATGAAGGGGACGCGTGAGGTGGCGCCTCCGCCAGGCGTGCTCGCGGGCACCCACCAGGAGGTCGCCGAGTGGCTCGAGGCCGGCGTGCGGCCCTCGGCGCTCATCTGGCTCGACGCCCCGAGCGCGGTGGAGCTCGAGCGCCGTCGGCTCACCGTGACGCTGGAGGTGGCGCGGCTGTTCCGGCTGCCCGAGCTCGCCGATCTCGCCGCCCCGGGCCGCCCCCTCACTCCCGGGCTGCAGGCCGTGCACGCGCGCACCCGCGAGCTGGCCGCGAGGCTGTCGACCTTCACCCAGGCCACCCGCATCGCCCGCACCCAGGAGGAGCCGTGGCGCTCCCTGCGCGACGCGCTGCTGGCGCTCACCCACGATCTGTCCTGGTGGCTCACCGAGCTGCGCGCGTCGCCGTCGTCGCCGCTGCTCGAGGGGGTGCTGACCGAGGCCTCGGCGCTGGCCGAGCTGGTGCACCGGCTCACCAGCGCGGACGATCGCGCCGACCTCCATGCCTCGGCGTCGTCCCTCTGGCTGAAGCCCTCGACCGCGGTGTCCGAGGCCTCGCTCCAGGCGCTGGCGAACGCCGCGCCCTCGCTGTGGGTGTCAGACGTTCGCCGCGCGCCGGGCTGGGAGCGCCGCCTCGGGGCGTCTCCGCTCGAGCGTCACGGCCGCGCCGAGCCTGCCCGGCCCGTCGCGATCGTCGACGGCCTCGACACCGATGACGCGCTCGCGTTGGTGGCGTTGGCGACCCCGGGGCCGCTGACGGTGCTGTCGGGCGAGCGCCTGAGTGAGGCCCTGGTGGCCGCGTTCGTCGCGCGCGCCCGGCAGCAGGGGCGACGGGTGCGCCTCAACCATGGCGGCGCCGGCCCGCGCGACGTGGTGCTCAAGGAGTGGTGGGGCGCAGGGCCTCCTCCGGCCGCGCAGGGCGCGGTGGTGCTGGCGAACCCGGGTGATCTCCTCGCAGTGCGGCGTCTGGCCGTCGAGGGCGCCGAGCTCGTCAGCGTGCTGCTGCGAGGGGCGTTTCAGGCCCCCGCGTGGCAGGCGGCCCTCGACGGCTTCGCCTGGCACGCCGCCGCAGCGCAGCTGGTGGGCGTGGCGCCGGGGCGCCTCGAAGCCGCCCGCTGAGCGGTCACTTCTTCTCGAGCCGGGCGACCAGCTCGGCCCGGTGCTGCTCGAGGGCCGCCTTGTCGCCCCCCATCGCCGCGTCGATCGCCTTGAGATCGGCCTCGGTGCGCTCGCGCAAGGCCTTCACCATCGTCGCGAACACGTCGAAGACGTCCTTCAGCTCGTCACCCGGCCGCAGGCCGTACTCCGGCGGGCGGATGACGCCGCTGGTGACCTCGCGGCCCATGCGCTTGATGCGGAAGAGCGGGCCCACGATGCGATGCGTGAGGAGGATCGCGACCAGCCCGCTGACCAGCACGAAGAGCGCCAGCAGCCCCACCAGCACCGTGATGGTCTTCTGCTGCTCCTCCACCAGGTCCTTCTGCTGCTGCACCACCGCCTGCTTCTCGGCCTCGAACCGGGCGTCGATCTCTTTCGAGCGCTCCTCGAGCGACGCCATCAGCGCCGGGTCATCGAGGCCGCGGGTCAGCTCGTTGTTGAGCGTGCAGGTGCCCAGCTCCTTGCTGGTCTCGGCCGACTTCGATCGCGCCACCACGGCCGCGTTCATCTGGCTGAAGAGGTTGCCCGTGGTGCGCGCGATGAAGAAGCCCAACACCGCCGAGATGATCAGCGTCGGCACGATGAAGTAGACGGCGAACTTGAGCTGAAAGCGCGCGTCCAGCAGGAAGTTCTTGAGCTTCCGTTGGTACGCCTGCGCTGGTGCTGCGGCCTGGGTCGACATGTGGGTCTCGCCTCTCCCCCGTTACGGACTCTTCCAATTGAGATCGCCGGCCGCGTCTTCCACGACCTTCGGCACCATCGCTTTGATGAGCGCCTCGGGCTTGCCGCCCGAGGCCTTGACGTTCCAGCTGCCCTGAAGCGACTGGTCCGGGTACGTCATAATCAGCATCTCGACCTTCAGCTGCTTCTCGGTCGCGCCGGGCCCGACCTGCATGCGCACCTGGTAGCCCCGCAGCGACCTCGACTTGATGAGCGCGAGCGCGGCCTTCTTCTCTTCTCCCTGGGGCGCGAACGCGGCGCCGAGGGTGGCCAGGTGCTTGGTGAGGGTGTCGTGGGCGAGGGCCACCAGCTTCGAGTCGAGGCTGCCGGCCGAGTCGGCGGTGGGCTCGACGTTGAGGTAGAGCGAGCCCTTGCTGACGACGCTGGCGTTGAGGGCGCGCTGAATGGCGGCGCGCACGCTCGCATCACCCTCGCCCAGGCGCCCCTTGAGACAGTCGAGCGCGGCGTCGGTGTGGAGCTCGCCCAGCGCGCTGGCGGCCGCCGAGCGGACGATGGCCTCGGGGTCCTGCAGCGAGGAGCACAGGGGCGCGACGGCCTCGTCGCTCTGCGTCTGCCCCAGCAGCAGCACCGTCTGGGAACGCACGCGAGGGTCCTTCGTGTTGGTGAGCTGGCGCGCCAACAGCGTCACGCGCGCGTCGGCCGCGAGCACGGTGGACGAGGCCAGAACGGCGAGCAGGACCGACGAGGCGAACCGCACGGGAACGACAGACTAGCCAATGCAGGCGACATTCAGGTGACCTCTCGCGTGTGGGCCGCCAGCGCACAGCGGCCTCTGCACGGGTTCTGCACGAAGGTTCCTTGACGGCGGCACCTGGCTTGAGGGCCTTCGGCGCGGCGGCCCTCGACGATGTCCTCATGAACTCCACGACCGCCGACGCCGATGCCAGCCCAGCCACCCTCCAGACGGTGGAGCAATCCTTCCGCCCAGTGCGCGTCACCCGCGCGGTGTTGATGGGAGGCGCAGCGGTCGGCGGGCTCGCGGCGTGGGCGCTCGACGGGCAGGCGCTCGGGGTGGGCTTCTTCGTGGTGACGGTGGCCTTCGTGGCGCTGCTCCTTCTGGGCAGCGGGCGAGAGGGCCGACAGTCGGCGCGGGGCCACCGGTGGCTCCTGGCGGCCGCGGTGCTGTTGGCGGGCTTCGTGGCGGTGCGGGACAGCGCGCTGCTGGTGGCGCTCGACGGGTTGGCCGTCGTCACGCTGCTCCTCCTGGCGGTGCGCGGGTGGAACGGCGAGCAGCCCGTCTGGGAGGTGACGCTCGCAGGCCTCTCGACGGCGCCGCTGTCGGTGGTGGGCGAGGGCACGCGAACGGGCGCCGCCGCCATCGGCGCGGCGGTGGGTAACTCGAGGCTCATCGAGTCGGCGCCGAGGCTGGTGGTGCCGGCCGCGAAGATGGCGCTCGTCGGCGGCCCGATCGTCGGGCTGGTGACGTTCTTGTTGGCAGAGGGCGACGCAGCCTTCCGCGCGCAGCTGGAGTCGGGCACCGACGCCCTCATCGAGCTGCCGCTGCCCGAAGCGACCCGAATGGCCCTGGTGGGCCTGTGCTCGTTCACCCTCGCGACGGGGCTGGTGGCGTGGGCGCTGCGGCGACGATCGCTGGCGAGGGCGCCCGAGACGACCCGGCCCAACCTGCAGCTCGGCCTGCCCGAGGCGCTCGCGGTGCTGCTCGGCCTGACGGTGGTGTTGGCCTTGTTCGGCGTGGTGTCGACGCGGTGTGCCTTCGCGCCCGAGGCGTGCGAGCTGCCCCGGGGCGTGACGTACTCGGTCTACGCGCGGCGCGGCTTCTGGGAGCTGCTGGCGGTGGCGGCCATCGTGCTGATGACGGTGCTGAGCGTGCCCCACCGGCTGACGGCCACGACGAGCGCGGCGCGGCGGGCCGTGCGGGTGGCCGCCAGCGCGCTGGTCGTCGCCACGCTCCCGATGCTGCTGTCGGCGGTCAACCGCATGATGCTCTACGAAGACGTCTACGGCTTCACCCGCCAGCGCGTGCTCTCGCAGGCCGTCTGCGTCTTCGTCGGGCTGCTGTTGGTGTGGCGGGCGGTGACGCTGTGGACGTGGCCGCACCGCTTCGCCGTCGGCGTGGTGGCCGCCGGGGCGCTGGTGCTGCTGGGCTTCAACGCGCTCAACCCCGACGCCTTCATCGCCCGCAAGAACGTGGAGCGCCCGGGCGCCATCGACGCCGCGTACCTTCGCGAGCTGTCGGCCGACGCCGCCTCGGTGCTGCGCGCGGTGCCGGCCGAGCGCCTGGGCGCCTACGACGCGGCCCTCTTCGCCCAGCGCCGCAGCGCCCCGGGGAGCCTGGCCTCGTTCAACCTCGCGCGGGCCTGCGACCGGGCCGGCGGCGCCCACCTCGAAGGGCAGCTGTGCCCCTGAGGGGCCCGGGTTGTCCGGTTGATGCTTGAGCCCCGTCCGTGTGGCAGAAGCCCGCCATGTCTTCCCTCACGACGTCTCAGGTCCGCGAAGCCTTTCTAAAGTTCTTCGAGTCGAAGCAGCACCGCCGCGTGGCCTCGGCCAGCCTGGTGCCGACCAACGACCCCACCCTGCTCTTCACCGTCGCTGGCATGGTGCAGTTCAAGGATCTCTTCACCGGCCGCGAGACCCGCGACTACACGCGCGCCGCCACCGCGCAGAAGTGCGTCCGCGCGGGCGGCAAGCACAACGACCTCGAGAACGTGGGCTTCACCGCCCGCCACCACACGTTCTTCGAGATGCTCGGCAACTTCTCGTTCGGCGACTACTTCAAGGCCGACGCCATCACCTGGGCGTGGGAGTTCGTCACCCAGGTGCTCAAGCTCCCCACCGAGCGGCTGAGCGTCACCGTCTTCAAGGGCGAGGCGGGCATTCCCGCCGACGACGAGGCCCGCGAGCTGTGGGCGAAGGCCGGCGTTCCGCGCCACCGCATTCACGCCCTCGGCCTCAAGGACAACTTCTGGGCGGCGGGTGACACGGGCCCCTGCGGGCCGTGCTCCGAGATCTACTTCTACGTGCCCAACCACCCGGTGAAGGAGGACGAGAAGCCCGGCGAGTCGGACAACTGGCTCGAGATCTGGAACCTGGTGTTCATGCAGTTCGAGCGCAGAGAGGCGGGCGGCGCCCTGCTGCCGCTGCCCAGGCCGAGCATCGACACCGGCGCGGGCCTCGAGCGCGTCACCTCGGTCGTGCAGGGCAAGGCCTCGAACTACGACATCGACCTCTTCGCGGGCGTCATCTCGACCGTCGAGCGCCTCAGCAAGCGCACCTACGGGGGCTCGTGGTCGAGCCTCCCCGACGCGGCCATGCGGGTGATCGCCGATCACGCGCGCACCGCCGCCTTCCTCATCGCCGACGGCGTGCAGCCCTCGAACGAGGGGCGCGGCTACGTGCTCCGGCGCATCATGCGGCGCGCGATTCGCCACGGCGACCAGACGCTCGATCTGGCCGAGGCCTTCTTCCACGAGGCCGTCGACGCGATCATCACCTCGATGCGCGAGGCGTACCCCGAGCTGTCGGACAAGCGCGAGTTCGTGCTCGAGGTCACCCGCCACGAAGAGGCCTCGTTCCGCCGCACCCTGCGCGCCGGCCGCGCTCGCCTGATGAAAGAGGTCGCCCGCCTCGAAGAGACGCAGGCGAAGGTCATCAGCGGCGAGGTGGTGTGGGACCTGCACCAGACCTTCGGCTTCCCGGCCGATCTCACCGAGGTGATGGCGAAGGAGCTCGACCTCACCATCGACGAGCAGGGCTTCAAGCGGCTCCTCGAGGTCGAGCAGGAGCGCGCCAAGGCAGCCGACCTCGGCGTCGGCGGCGGCGTGGCCGACGTCTACATGCAGCTGGCCGGCGCGCTGCCCGAGACGAAGTTCCTCGGGTACGACGGCGAAGGCCTCACCGGCTCGGGCAAGGTGCTCGCGATCGTCAAGGGCGGCGCGAAGACCGAGGTGGCGAAGGCGGGCGAGACGGTGGAGCTGGTGCTCGACCAGACGCCCTTCTACGGCGAGTCGGGCGGTCAGATCGGCGACACCGGCGCGATGATGGGCAAGGGCGTGCGCCTCGAGGTGCTCGACACCACCAGGCCGGTGAGCGCGCTCTTCGTGCACGAGGTGAAGGTGCTCGAGGGCGCGGTCGCCGTGCACGACACGCTCTCGCTGGCCGTCGACGCCGAGCGCCGCAACAAGGTGCGCGCCAACCACTCGGCCACGCACCTGCTCCACCGCGCGCTCAAGGTGGTGCTGGGCGAGACGGTGAACCAGAAGGGCTCCGAGGTGACGGCCGAGCACCTCCGCTTCGACTTCTCGGCCTACCAGTCGCTCACGCCAGAGCAGACCGACCGGGTGGAGGATCTCGTCAACGCCTGGGTGCGCGAGAACAAGGCCGCCGAGACGAAGGTGATGGGCATCGCCGAGGCGAAGGCGGCCGGCGCGGTGGCGCTCTTCGGCGAGAAGTACGGCGAGAAGGT
The DNA here is from genome assembly GCA_014879945.1 of Myxococcus sp. Lineage (GTDB taxonomy): Bacteria > Myxococcota > Myxococcia > Myxococcales > Myxococcaceae > Xiheimicrobium. The sequence goes on along the minus strand of JACSRE010000413.1, from coordinate 51,689 downwards.
GCGCGTGGTGACGGTGCACCCCGAGTCCACCGAGCTCTGCGGCGGCACGCACGTCTTCCGCTCGGGTGACATCGGCCTGTTCAAGATCGTCGAGGAGTCGGCCATCGCCGCCGGCGTGCGCCGCATCGTCGCGTACACCGGGCTCGCCGCCATCAACCACCTGCGCGAGCTCGAGCGGGTGCTGATCACCTCGGCCAGCCTCTACAAGGCCACGCCGGCCGACCTGCCCAAACGCATCGAGGCCAACCAGAAGCGCGTGAAGGAGCTCGAGAAGAAGCTCGAAGAGGCGCAGCTGCGGGCCGCCAGCGCCTCGAGCGACGCCGAGTCGGTGCAGGACGTCAACGGCATCAAGGTGCTCACCCACCGCGTCGACGGCGCCGACGCCAACCTGCTCAAGCAGCTGGCCGACAAGTACCGCGACAAGCTGCAGTCGGGCGTGGTGGGCCTGGGCGGCACCACCGCCGACGGCAAGGCCATCATCCTCGTCGCGGCCACCAAGGACCTGGTGGACAAGGGCTTCAAGTCGGGCGACGCGGTGAAGGTGATGGCGCTCGAGGTGGGCGGCAAAGGCGGCGGCAAGCCCGAGATGGCCCAGGCCGGCGGCACCGACCCCTCGAAGCTCGCGCAGGCCTTCGAGAAGCTCATCGCCCACGTGCGGGGCGCCTGAGGGTGCGGCGCGCGCTCTGGCTCGTGGTGACGGCGGCGCTCAGCGCGTGCCCAGAGCGCAAGGGCAGCGTCGACGAGAACGATCCGCTCATTCGCAAGCTGAAGGCCGAGCAGGAGCGCCTGGCCAAAGGGGGCGCTCCCGGCGGGCCGCAAGGGCTCAGCCCGCTGAAGGAGCCTCCCCAGCCGCTGGCCGAGGTCGCGCTGCAGCCGCCCGACATGCCGGTGCCGCTCGCCGTGAAGGAGGGCGCGGTGACGGCTGACGGCGTCACCGTCGAGCCCAGGCGCCTCGAGACGGCGCAGACCATCAGCGGGCCCAAAGTGAAGCTGTCGACGACGGAGCGCTTCGTGCGGCTGGTGGTGACGGTGTCCACCACGACGGAGCGCTCGTTCGATCTCGCGAAGGCCACCCTGACTCGGGGCGCCGAGGTCTACGAGCTCGCCCGTGACGTGCAGCGGGTCGGCCAGGGCAGCCCGCTGGTCGCCACCGTCGGGCCCGGCGTCTCGCAGGACCTGGTGCTGTACTTCGAGGTGCCCCCCGCGGCGGTCTCGGGGCCGCTGAGGCTCGTGCTCCCCTCGACCAAGGCGCCGCTCGAAGTGCCCATTCTTTGAGCGGAAGGTCGCAGGCGGGCCTCGAGCGGGAATCGGGTCTGGTGCGCGGCCCCCCAGCCGGTACACTCTGCGCCGCCGTCTCATGACCGTGCCTCCTCCCAGCGAGCCGAAGAAGGTCCCCCTTCGAATCCGGCTCCCGTTCACCACGGAAGACGAGTTCGTCGAGCGCTACGGCGTGCACGTCGGCAAGGGCGGCATCTTCATCGCCACCCGCGCGCCCAAAGACGAAGGCACGGCGCTGAGCTTCGAGCTGGTGCTGGCTGACGGCGCCAAGCTGATGCGCGGCGAGGGCGTGGTGCACCAGGTGATCGCCGACGAGCAGCCGGGGCGCGCGGGCATGACGGTGCGCTTCACCCGCATCGACGCCCGCACCCGCGCGCTGATCGATCGCATCGTCGCTGGCCGCGAGGGCGCCGCCCGCGCCGAGGCCCCGCCCGCGCCGTCGACGCCCGAAGAGCCCGGGCCGGTGAGCGGCGGCAGCGGCGAGTGGAAGCTCAAAGCCCACGCCCAGGCGCCCGCGCAGACCCGGCCCATCGCGCTCGCCGATGACGTCGTGCTGGGCATCGACCTGGGCACCACCACCTGCCGGGTCGCGGCCTTCATCGACGGCGCGCCGCGGCTGCTCGCCATCGCGTCGGAGCGCGGGTCGGCCATGCCCAGCGTCGTCGCCCTCGACCACGCGAAAGATCGCCTGCTGGTGGGCAGCGCCGCGCGCCGCTACCGGGTCGATCACCCCGAGCGGTGCGTCGCCGGCTTCAAGCGGCTGATGGGGCGAAGGGCGCGCTCCAGGCGCATCAAGGAGCTCGAGGCCCGCCTCCCGTTCAAGATCGCGCCCGACCCCGAGGGCGACTGCGGCATCGAGATCGGTGGGCGCGTCTTCCCGCTGCCAGAGCTCGCGGCCGAGCTGCTGAAGGAGCTGAAGAACGCCGCCCAGAACGAGCTCGGCCGGCCGCTCACCCGCGCCGTGCTGTGCGTGCCCGCCTGGTACAACGATCACCAGCGCAGCGCGGTGCTCGAGGCGGGCCGGCTGGCGGGCCTCGACGTACTTCGGGTGCTCAACGAGCCGTCGGCGGTGGCGCTGGCGTTCGGCTACGGCAAGGGCCTCGCCCGCAAGCGCGTGCTCGTCTACGACCTGGGCGGCGGCACCTTCGACGCCTCGGTGGTCGAGATCACCGGCGACGACATCGAGGTCGTCTCGACCGGCGGCGACAACTTCCTCGGGGGCATGGACTTCGACGCGCGCCTCGCCGACGCGCTGGTGGCGACGATGGACGACACGCCCCGGAACCGGCTCGTGGACTCGCCGATGACGATGGAGCGGGTGCGCGACGCGGCCGAGCTGGCGAAGATCGCCCTCTCGGAGAAGACGGTCGCGCCGGTGCACGTGCCCTTCGCCTCCACCGGTGACGACGGCAGGCCCGTCGACCTGCGCGTCGACGTCGAGCGGCTGTACCTCGAGCAGAACACCAACGATCTGGTCGAGCGCACCATCGAGGTGACGCAGGTGGTGCTCGAGGCCGCGCGCCTGACGCCCCAGTCGCTCGACGAGGTGGTGATGGTGGGCGGCCAGAGCCGCTCGCCCGCCGCGCGCGCGCGCCTCGAGGCGATGCTGGGCCGGGCGCCCCGCACCGACGTCGACCCCCAGGCGGCCGTGGCCATGGGCGCGGCGCTGCTCGGCCACGCGCTGGTGCTGCGCGAGCGCGGGAAGTCGTCGCTCCAGCTCGCCGAGGTGCTCTCTGCGCCGATTGGAATTGGCGTGCGGGGCGGCGGGTTCCGCAAGGTGCTCGAACGAAACACCCGGCTCCCCGCCGAGAAGACCCTCGCGGTCCCCGTGCAGGCGGCCCAGGCCGTGCGCCTCGCCGTCTTCCAGGGCCAGTCCCCGAGGGCGGAAGACAACGACTACCTGGGCGCGCTCACCACCAGCGTCGATCGCTCCGGAGAGCTGTCGCTGCGCTTCGCGGTGAGCGCCGACGGCCGGCTGGTGCTCTCGGCCACCACGCCCTCGGGCAAGCAGGCCGAGGTGGCCTTCGCCACGGGCGAGGCCAGCGACGAGGTCACCGCGCAGCTCTTGGCCGAAGCGCCGCTGCCGGGCGAAGCCGACCGGCCCTCGAGCACCAAGAGCGGCTTCTTCAAGAAGCTGTTCGGGAAGTGAGCGGCCGCGCGGCCTTCGGGCCGCCTCGCCACGCCGTCGGCGCGTTCGCGTGGGCGGTCGTGCAGCTGCCCCGGGCCGTGCTGTGGCAGCTCCGAGAACGGGAGCTCCGCCAGCAGGCCCTGATGCCCGTGCTGGTGTCGCTCGGCGTCGCGGTGCTGCTGATCGTCGCCGCCGTGATGGCGGCCGGGCCCCTCGAGGCGCTGCTGCTCGATCGGGCGCCCGGGGCGCTCGGCGCGGTGACGTGGGTCGCGACCCGGGTGGTGCTGACGATCGTGCTGATCGTCGGGGCGCTCCTGGCGAGCTGGCAGCTCCAGGGCGCCCTGGCGGCGGCCGGCCTCGAGCGCATGGCGCTCCACGTGCAGCGCGTGGTGTCGGGCGACGCGCCCTCGCCGACGATGGGCGCGGTCGAGGTGGTCAAGCGCGCCGCGCTCGGCGTCATTCCCAGCGTGAGGCGGCTCTTGCTCTGGGCGCTCACCTCTGTGGCCGCGGTGGGGTTGATGCTCGTTCCCGTCGCCGGCCCGGTGTTGGTGATCGTCGCGCAGGCGGGCATCGCGGCGTTGTTCCTCGCGCACGGCGCCATCGCCGACAACCGAGACCGCCTGGGCCTGCCGCGCCGGCTGCTGCTGCGCGAGCCCGCCTTGCTGCTTGGCTACACGGTGGCCTGCGTGCCCCTCGTGCTGGTGCCGCCGCTGCTGTTCTTCGCGATGGGGCCGGTCGCGGTCGGCGGAGCGCTGGTGGCCCTGGGCGCGCAGCGACGCCGGGCCGCGCTCGGCGCGCCGAGAGAGCCAGCGTGACCGGTCACCCCTACGACCCCGGGCACGCCCCGCCGCGCGGCGCTTCTGCCCAGGCCAGCGGCGACGCGCTGACGGTGACCTGGCCCTCGATGAACGATCGGCCGAGCTTCGGGTGGGCGCTCAACGGGTGGTTCATCGGCGTCTTCGTCTCCATTCCCGTCATGGTGGCCCTCCAGGGCTACCCCTGGTTGTTCGTCGTCGGGGGCGTCGTGGGCGTGGTGGGTGGTTGGGCGCTCGGCAGGGCAGCCCCGCGCAGCTTCGTGCACCTCACCATCTCGCCAAGCGAGGTGTCGGTCACCACCTCGGGCGCGCTCTTCTCGGGCACCAAGCGGGTGGACCACGCCACGCTGCGGGGGGTGGTGATGGTCGAAGACGAGCGCGGCGGCCACCGGAGCGGCGCGCCGCTGACGGTGCTGCGGCTGGTCGCCGTTCCCCTCGACGACGAGCGCGTGGTGCTGGTGGAGTCGCTGGCGAGCGCCGAGTACGGCCGCTGGGCCGAGGCCTGCTACGACGCGTGGACGAAGCAGCACCCGCCCGCGTCGCGCTGAGGTCTACTCGTCGTCGTTGCGCAGCGCGGCCAGCACGCTCAGATCTTCGAGCGTCGAGGTGTCACCCTTCGTCTCGGTGCCCGCCGCGACGTCGCGCAGGAGGCGGCGCATGATCTTGCCTGAGCGCGTCTTGGGCAGCGCCACCGCGAAGCGGATCTCGTCGGGGCGCGCGATGGCGCCGATCTCCTTCGTCACGTGGGCGCACAGCTCGGCCACCAGCTCCGGGGTGGTGGGCACGCCGGCCTTCACCGTCACGAAGGCCACCAGCGCGGTGCCCTTGAGCTCGTCGGGGCGGCCCACCACGGCGGCCTCGGCCACCTTGAGGTTCGACACCAGCGCGCTCTCGACCTCGGCGGTGCCCAGGCGGTGGCCCGCGACGTTCACCACGTCGTCCACGCGCCCGATGATCCAGAAGTACCCGTCGGCGTCGCGGCGCGCTCCATCACCGGTGAAGTACAGCTCAGGGTGCTCGCCGAAGTAGCCGGCCTTGAAGCGCGCGTCGTTGCCCCAGATGGTGCGGAGCATCGAGGGCCAGGGCTTCGTGATGAACAGCTTCCCGGCCCCTTCCTTCACCTCGCGGTGCTGCTTGTCGAGGATCTGCGGGTGAATGCCCGGCAGCGGCAGCGTCGCCGAGCCCGGCTTGGTGATCGTCACCCCGGGGAGCGGCGAGATGAGGATGCCGCCGGTCTCGGTCTGCCACCAGGTGTCGACGACGGGGCAGCGGCCGCCGCCGATCGTCTCGCGGTACCACATCCACGCCTCGGGGTTGATGGGCTCGCCCACCGTGCCCAGCAGGCGCAGGCTCGTCAGATCGTGCTTCTTCGGGTGCGCCTCGCCCAGGCGCATGAAGGCGCGAATGGCGGTGGGCGCGGTGTAGAGGATGGTCACCCGGTGGCGCTCGATGAGGTCCCAGAAGCGATCGGGCGCCGGGGTGGTGGGCGCGCCCTCGTAGAGCACCACCGTCGCCGCGTTCATCAGCGGCCCGTAGACGACGTACGAGTGCCCCGTCACCCAGCCGACGTCGGCGGTGCACCAGAAGATGTCGTCGGGCTTGAGATCGAACACCCACCGAGAGGTGAGCGACGTCCACACGCCGTAGCCGCCGGTGGTGTGCAGCACGCCCTTGGGCGTGCCGGTGGAGCCCGAGGTGTAGAGGATGAAGAGCGGGTGCTCGGCGTCGACCCACTCGGGCTCGCAGGTGGCGGGCTGCGCGGCGACCAGCGCGCTCCAGGCGACCTCGTTCTCACGAAGCGCAGGGAGCGCCGCGCCCGTGCGCTGGGCGACGATCACCTTCTCGATGGTGGGCACGCCGTGCGCCAGCGCGCCGCGCACGTTCTCGAGCAGCGGCACCACCTGCCCTTTGCGCCACCCGCCGTCGGCGGTGATCAGCACCTTCGCCTGGGCGTCGTTCATGCGGTCGCGCAGCGCCTCGGCCGAGAAGCCGCCGAACACCACCGAGTGCGGGGCCCCGATGCGCGCGCAGGCCAGCATCGCCACCGCCGCCTCGGGGATCAGCGGGAGGTAGATGCCGACGCGATCACCCGCCTTCACCCCCAGGGCCCGCAGCGCGTTGGCGAGCCGGCACACCTCGGCGTGCAGCTGCCGGTAGGTGACGTCGCGGCGATCGCCTGGCTCGCCCTCGAAGCGAATCGCCGCCTTCTCGCCGAGCGTGGCCAGGTGCCGATCGAGCGCGTTGTACGAGAGGTTCGTCTTCCCGCCGAGGAACCACTTCGCGTGCGGCGGCTCCCACTCGCAGACCGTGTGGAAGGGGGTCTGCCAGTGCAGCTCCTCGTTCGCGCGGGCGGCCCACCAGGCGTCGGGGTCGGCGTCGGCCTCGGCGCAGAGGCGCCGGTAGTCCTCCATGCTCGTCAGGTGCGCCTTCGCGGCGAAGGCCGGCGGCGGCGGGAAGCGGCGGGTCTCGGAGAGGACGGTCGAGAACTCACTCATGTCATGGGCCTCCAGCGCGGGTGGCGTCGTAGCGGAAGAACAACCGGCAGGTGCAGGCGTCGGCGGTGCGGGTGTTGAAGGTGAACGACATCGAGCCGGTGAAGCGCGTCGGGCTCTGCGTCACCGAGTCGAGCGCGACCGACACCACGTCCACCTGGCAGTCCTGGCCGCGCAGCCGCGTGCGCACGTTCGCGAGCGTCGCGTCCATCGTCATCTCTTCGAGGCCGTACCGGTACTGCCCCGCCAGTTGGGTCGACAGGTAGGGGTAGTCGAGCCGCACCACGTGCCCGGCGGTGAGCAGCGTGCCGCGCGCGAAGACCTCGGGCTGCGAGGCCAGGCCGCAGTCGTCGCGCATCACCTCGACGGCCGTGAAGTCGTAGGCCCCGTCTTGCAGCGTGTGCACGCGGCACCCCGAGAGCGCCATCACCGCCGAGACCGACACCAGGAGAGCACGCACGGCGGCGACCATAGCCCCCGGCGAGAGGTTGGGCAGAGGCTGAAAGCTGGTCTACGTTCGGCTCCATGTTGACCCTGACGCTGGCCGTCGCGCTGACGGCCACCCTGCCCGACGCGCAGGTGAAGAACCGCCGCCTCGAGAAGAACCAGACCGTGGCGAAGGCGCTCGAGGCCGCCGGGCTCGACGACCACACCGTCGTCGAGGTGCAGGGCGCGCTGATGGCGGCCGAGTTCAACTTCAAGAAGGCGCGCCCCGGAGATCAGCTGCGCCTGCTCTTCCGCCACGGCGTGCTCGATCTGCTGGACTACCGCCGCAACCTGCTCACCGAGTGGCAGGTGCGCCGAGAGGGCGAGCGCTACGTCGGGCGCAAGCGCGAGATCGATCGGGAGCGCCGCGTCGAGGTCGTCGAGCTCGTCGTCGAGTCCTCGGTGTGGGACGCGGCCATCGCCGCTGGCGAGAAGCCCGACGTGGCCATCACCCTCTCTGACGTCTTCGCGTGGGACATCGACTTCTACCGCGACGTGCAGAAGGGCGACCGCATGCGCGCGGTCATCGAGAAGGTCGTCTCGAAGGGCCGGCTGATCGACTACGGCAACGTGCTCGCAGCCACCTACGTGGGCTCGAGCGTCGGCACCAAGAAGATGTACCGCTACGCCCTGCCCGACGGCACCGACTCGTACTTCAACGAAGACGGCACCAGCGCGCGCAAGACGTTCCTGAAGTCTCCGCTGAAGTTCGCGCCCATCACCTCGCGCTTCGGCGGGCGCTTTCACCCCATCATCAACCAGTTCGGCCAGCACAACGGCGTGGACTACGGCACGCCCCAGGGCACGCCGGTGTGGGCCGTCTCTGACGGCGCGGTGACGAAGGCCGGCTGGGACAACGGCGGCGGCAACATGGTCTGCGTGAAGCACGTGATGAGCTTCGAGACCTGCTACCTGCACCTCTCGAAGATCAACGTGCACGTCGGCGAGCGGGTGGCCCAGAAGCACGTCGTCGGCGAGTCGGGCAACACCGGCCTCTCGACGGGCCCGCACCTGCACTTCGGCATGAAGCGCGGCGGCGGCTGGGTGAACCCGCTCAACCAGAACTTCCCCAAGGCCGACCCGCTCCCGGCCACCCTGATGGCCGACTTCCACGCGAAGACGGCCGACCTGCGCGCGCAGCTCGAGGCGCAGCCCGTCGCGGCCTTCGGCAACAGGTAGCGCGCCTCGTCGCGGCAGGCCCACTCCGCGCTTCGTTCGAGGCGATCGCTCGGGTATTGCCGAGGCATGAGCCACGACTCGTCACTCCCCGGAAGCCGCTCGTCCACCACCTCGGCGGGCCTTCACAAGTCGTTCGTCGATCACGTCGAGTACACGCGCGGCAAGAACTTCGACAGCGCGGGCGCCTTCGACCGCTACGTCGCCATCGCGCTCACCATTCGTGATCGCCTCGCCCGCACCTGGGTCGAGACCCAGCGGCGCTACGCGCGCAACGACATGAAGTACGCGTACTACCTCTCGGCCGAGTACCTGCTGGGCCGCGCGCTGGGCAACAACCTGATCTCGATGGGCCTGTGGGACCAGACGCGCGAGGCGCTCAAGGACGCCGGGCTCGATCTCACCTCGATGCTCGAGATGGAGCCCGACGCCGGCCTGGGCAACGGCGGCCTCGGCCGCCTCGCCGCCTGCTTCCTCGACTCGCTCGCCACCCTCGACATGCCCGGCATCGGCTACGGCATTCGGTACGAGTTCGGCATCTTCACGCAAGAGGTGATCAACGGGTACCAGGTCGAGCGCGCCGACGAGTGGCTCAAGTTCGGCAACCCGTGGGAGATCGTGCGCCCCGATCGCATGGTGCCGGTGCGGTTCTACGGGCACGTGGAGCAGCACCAGCACTCCGACGGTACGCCGGTCTCGCGCTGGGTCGGCGGCCGCACGGTGCTCGGCGTCCCCTGGGACACGCCCGTCGCGGGCTTCGGCGGCCGCACGGTCAACACCCTGCGCCTGTGGCAGGCGCGCGCGTCGGCCGAGTTCGACTTCGCCCTCTTCAACGACGGCGACTACGAGCGCAGCGTGGTCGAGAAGAACGACTCCGAGGTGATCTCGAAGGTCCTCTACCCGAACGATCAGAACCAGGCCGGCAAGGAGCTGCGCCTGAAGCAGGAGTACTTCTTCGTCGCCTGCTCCATCGCCGACATCATGCGGCGCTACCTCAAGAAGCACACCGCCTTCGTCAGCTTCCCCTCGAAGGTGGCCATTCAGCTCAACGACACGCACCCGGCCATCGCGGTCGCCGAGCTGATGCGCGTGCTGGTGGACGAGAAGCGCGTGCCCTGGGACGAGGCGTGGGCCATCACCCAGGCCACCATCGGCTACACCAACCACACGCTGCTCCCCGAGGCCCTCGAGCGGTGGCCGGTCTCGTTGTTCGAGCGGCTGCTGCCCCGCCACCTGCAGATCATCTTCGAGGTGAACCAGCGCCACCTGCGGCAGGTGCAGATCCGCTGGCCGATGAACGACAAGAAGCTCTCGGCGCTCTCGCTCATCGGTGAAGGCCGCGAGAAAGAGGTGCGCATGGCCGCGCTGGCGGTGGTGGGCTCGCACTCCGTCAACGGCGTCGCGGCGCTGCACTCGAAGCTGCTCAAAGAGACGGTGATGTCGGACTTCGCCGAGATGTTCCCCGAGCGCTTCAACAACAAGACCAACGGGGTGACGCCCCGGCGCTGGCTCCTGTCGTGCAACCCGCGCCTGGCGACGTTGCTCAACGAGACCATCGGCACCGGCTGGGCCGCCGATCTCGATCAGCTGGTGAAGCTCGAGCAGCACGTCGATGACCCGGCGTTCGTGGCGGCCTTCCGTGAGGCGAAGCTCGCGAACAAGATCGACTTCTCTGCGTTCCTGCGCGACCTCATGTGGGTGAACGTCGACCCCGCGGCGATCATGGACGTGCAGATCAAACGACTGCACGAGTACAAGCGGCAGCTCCTCAACGCGCTGCACATCGTGCACCTGTGGCTGCAGGCGCGGCGCGACCCGGCGTCGATCATTCACCCGCGCACCTTCGTGTTCGGCGCCAAAGCGGCGCCCGGCTACCGCACCGCCAAGCTGATCATCCGCCTCATCAACGGCATCGGCGAGGTGGTGAACGACGAGGCGGCGAAGACCGGCCTCAAGGTGTGCTTCGTGCCGAACTACCGCGTCTCGCTCGCCGAGCGCATCATCCCCGCGGCCGACGTGTCGGAGCAGATCTCGACCGCCGGCATGGAGGCCTCGGGCACCGGCAACATGAAGTTCGCGATGAACGGCGCGCTCACCGTCGGCACGCTCGACGGCGCGAACATCGAGATCCGCGAGAAGGTCGGCGCCGAGAACTTCTTCCTCTTCGGCAAGACGGCAGAAGAGGTGGCGCACGCCCTCGCCAACGGGTACCGCGGCCGCGACGTCTACGAGGCGGACCCGGCCCTGAGAGAGGTGCTCGACCTGATCGCCTCGGGCTTCTTCAGCCCCGAAGATCGCGGGCTGTTCAAGCCGCTGGTGCAGTCGCTGCTCGATGACGACCGCTACCTGGTGCTCGCCGACTTCGCGCCCTACGTGCAGGCGCAGCGCGAGGTCGCCACCTCGTACGCCGATCCGAAGCGCTGGTGGCGCGCCTCGATCCTCAACGTCGCGCGCACGGGCTTCTTCTCGTCAGACCGCACCATTCGCGAGTACGCGAAGGACATCTGGGGCATCAAGCCCGCCCCGATGGACTGACCGACCTGCGCGCGAGGAGCAGGGCCACGCAAAGCCTGCGCTCCGCTCCACGCCTCGGCCGACGTCGCGTTGACGGACTGCGACTTGCAGCCCTGGCGGCGTGCGCCCATCCACGTTCGTCACCCTTGATGCGAATGAAGCAGTCGCCGCGGTCGCCTACCGGCTCAGCGAGGTGATCGCGCTGTACCCGATCACCCCGGCCTCGGCGATGGGCGAGGCCTGCGACGAGTGGTCGGCGGCCTCGCGAAAGAACCTCTGGGGCCAGGTGCCGCAGACCGTCGAGATGCAGAGCGAGGCCGGCGCCGCGGGCACCTGCCACGGCGCCCTGCAGGCCGGCGCGCTGGCGACCACCTTCACGGCGTCGCAGGGCCTGCTGCTGATGCTGCCCAACATGTTCAAGATCGCCGGAGAGCTCTCGCCCTTCGTCCTGCACGTGGCCGCGCGCTCACTGGCCACGCACGCCCTGAGCATCTTCTGCGACCACTCCGACGTGATGGCCGCGCGCACCACCGGCTTCGCGATGCTGTGCTCGAGCAGCGTTCAAGAGGCGCAGGACTTCGCGGCCATCTCACACGCAGCGACCCTCGCCAGCCGGGTGCCCTTCCTCCACTTCTTCGACGGCTTCCGCACCTCGCACGAGCTCAACCGCATCGCGTCGATCGACGACGAGGTGCTGCGCGCGCTCGGGCTCGACGCCGACATCGCCGCCTTCCGCGACCGAAAGCTGACGCCCGACGCCCCGCTGCTCCGCGGCACCGCGCAGAACCCCGACGCCTTCTTCCAGGCGCGCGAGGCCTCGAACGGCTTCACCACGGCCTGCAGCGGCATCGTTCAAGCGAAGATGGACTTGTTCGCCAGCCTCACCGGGCGGCGCTACCGGCTCTTCGAGGCCTTCGGCCACCCCGAGCCCGAGCGCGTCATCATCGCCATGGGCTCGTCGACCGGCGCGCTCCAGGAGACGGTGGAGTGGCTGGTGGCGCGCGGCGAGAAGGTGGCCGGCGTGGTGGTGCGCCTGTTCCGCCCGTTCGACGTCGAGGCCTTCATGGGCACCCTGCCGGCCTCGGTGAAGCGCATCGCGGTGCTCGACCGCACCAAGGAGCCCGGCGCCATCGGCGAGCCGCTGTTCCAGGACGTGGTGTCGGCGCTCTTCGAGGCGGGCCGGCTGGGCGCGGTGGACGTCATCGGTGGGCGCTACGGCCTGTCGTCGAAGGAGTTCACCCCGGCGATGGTGCGCGCCGTCTTCGAGGAGCTCTCGAGCGCGAAGCCCCGCCGCCGCTTCACCGTGGGCATCAACGACGACGTCACCCACCTCTCGCTCGCGTACGATCCGGAGTTCGATCTCGAGCCGCCCGAGACGGTGCGCGCGCTCTTCTACGGCCTGGGCGCCGACGGCACGGTGTCGAGCAACAAGCAGGCGATCAAGATCATCGGCGAGCACGCCGGCCACGAGGCCCAGGGCTACTTCGTCTACGACTCGAAGAAGTCGGGCGCGATCACCGTCTCGCACCTGCGCTTCGGGCCCCGGCCGATCCGCTCCACCTACCAGATCCGCCACGCCAGCTTCGTGGCGTGTCACTACGCGCCGCTGCTCGAGCGGCACGACGTGCTGGCCACCGCTGCGCCGGGCGCCACCTTCCTCCTCAACACCGCGAAGTCCGCCGACGTGGCCTTCGCGTCGCTGCCCACCGAGGCGCAGCGGCAGGTGCTCGAGAAGAAGCTCCGGCTCTTCGTCATCGACGCCTTCAAGGTGGCGCAGCAAGCAGGCCTGGGTCGGCACATCAGCGCGGTGATGCAGACGTGCTTCTTCACCCTCTCAGGCGTGCTGCCGAAGGACGAGGCCATCACCCGCATTCGGGAGGGCGTCGAGAAGGCCTACGGCAAGCGCGGCAGCGAGGTCGTCGAGCGCAACTACCGCGCGATCGACCTCACCCTCGAGAACCTGCACGAGGTGACGGTGCCCTCGGTGCTGGGCGGCGGCTCGCCTCGCGCGCCCGTGGTGCCGCCCGAGGCGCCCGAGTTCGTGCAGCGCGTGACGGCGATGATGATGCGCGGCCAGGGCGATCTGCTGCCGGTCAGCGCCTTCCCCGTCGACGGCACCTGGCCGACCGGCACCACGAAGTGGGAGCGCCGTGCCATCGCGCTCGAGCTCCCAGCCTGGGACGAAGCGCTCTGCATTCAGTGCAACAAGTGCGCGCTCATCTGCCCGCACGCCGCCATTCGCAGCCAGCTGGTCGACCCCGCGGCGCTCGCGGGCGCGCCGCCGACGTTCCTCACCGCTGACTTCCGCTCCAAAGACTTCGGCGCCGCGCCGAGCGGAGTCGTCTGGAAGTACGCCCTGCAGGTCGCCCCAGACGACTGCACGGGCTGTGGGCTCTGCGTGCAGGTCTGCCCCGCGCGCGACAAGGCGACGCCCCGCCACAAGGCCATCGACATGACGCCCATCGAGCCGCTCCGCGAGCGCGAGCGCGCCAACTGGGCCTTCTTCGAGCAGCTCCCCTACGTCGACCGCACGAAGGTGAAGGACGACCTGAAGGCCTCTCAGTTCCTCGAGCCGCTGTTCGAGTTCTCGGGTGCGTGCTCGGGCTGCGGTGAGACGCCGTACATCAAGCTGCTCAGCCAGCTCGTCGGCGACCGGCTGTTGATCGCCAACGCGACCGGCTGCACCTCGATCTACGGCGGCAACCTGCCCACCACCCCGTACACGAAGAACCGCGACGGCCGCGGACCTGCGTGGGCCAACTCGCTCTTCGAGGACAACGCCGAGTTCGGCTACGGGCTGCGGCTCGCCGTTGACGCGCAGCAGCGCCTCGCCATGGGCCGGCTCAAGGAGCTCGCCTCGCAGCTGCCGTCTGCGCTCGTCGAGGGCCTGATCGACGCACAGCAGGAGGACGAGGCGGGCCTGCGCGCGCAGCGGGAGCGGGTGGTGGCGCTCCGCGGCGAGCTGTCGAGACTCCAGGGCCCCGCGGCGCGGCAGCTCGGCCAGCTGGCCGACTCGCTGGTGAAGAAGGCCGTGTGGCTCATCGGCGGTGATGGCTGGGCCTACGACATCGGCTTCGGAGGGCTCGATCACGTGCTCTCGACCGGGGCGAACGTGAAGGCGCTGGTGCTCGACACCGAGGTCTACTCGAACACCGGCGGCCAGCAGTCCAAGGCGACTCCGCTGGGCGCGAGCGCGAAGTTCGCGGTCGCGGGGAAGGCCCAGGCCAAGAAGGACCTCGGGCTGCTCGCGATGTCCTACGGCAACGCCTACGTGGCCAGCATCGCGATGGGCGCCAAAGACGGGCAGGCGCTCAAGGCGCTGCGCGAGGCCGAGGCGTACCCGGGGCCTGCGCTGGTGATCGCGTACAGCCACTGCATCGCCCACGCGTACGACATGCAGCTGGGCGCCGAGCAGCAGCGCCTCGCCGTCGAGTCGGGCATCTGGCCGCTGTACCGCTTCGATCCCCGTCGCCTCGACGCGGGCCAGGCGCCGCTTCAGCTCGACAGCCCCCCGCCGAAGCTCAAGGCCCGTGACTTCATGAAGAACGAGGGCCGGTTCAGGGTCGTCGAAATGAAGGACGCAAAGCGTTACGCCGCGCTGCTCGAGGCGGCCGACGCCCACGCCGCGCGTCGGCGGGCCCTCTACGATCAGCTCGCCGCCGTGCACGTCTCGAAGAAGGAGCCGACGCCATGACCATCGATCTCTCGACCCGCTGGCTGGGCCTGTCGCTGAAGCACCCCATCCTCCCCGGTGCGTCGCCCCTGGTGGACGACCTCGACACCGTCAAGCGCCTCGAAGACGCCGGGGCCGCCGCGATCACCATGCGCTCGCTGTTCGAGGAGCAGCTGGTCGCCGATCAGCTCGCCGCGCACCGGTTCCTCGACGGGCCCTCGTACGCCGACGCCGAGGCGGCGACCTGGCTCCCCTCGACCGGCGACTTCACCTTCGGGCCCGACGCGTACCTCGAGCAGATCCGGAAGATCCGCCAGTCGGTGGATCTGCCCGTCATCGGCTCGCTCAACGGCACCACGCCTGGCGGGTGGCTCAAGTACGCGAAGCTGATCGAACAAGCGGGCGCGCAGGCCCTCGAGCTCAACCTCTACGATCTGCCCAGCGACCCGAAGCAGAGCGCGTCGGACGTCGAACTCCAGCAGCTCGAGGTGGTGCGGCAGATCCAGGAGTCGATCAAGATCCCCGTCGGGGTGAAGCTGTCGCCCTTCTACTCCTCGCTCCCGTCGTTCGTGTCGAAGCTCGAGCACACGGGCGTCGCGGGGGTGGTGATCTTCAACCGCCTCTACCAGCCCGACATCGACGTCGAGACGTTGACGTTGAAGCGAACGCTCCACCTCTCTGATCGCCACGAGCTGCAGCTGCGCCTGCGCTGGCTGGCCATCCTCTCGCCCCAGACGCGGCTCTCGCTGGCCTGCTCCGGGGGCGTGCACGATCCGCTCGACGTGGTGAAGGCGCTGATGGCCGGCGCGCACGTCACCCAGGTCGTCTCAGCGGTGCTCGAGAACGGCCCGCAGATGCTGTCGCTGCTGGTGTCGGGCCTGGCGCGCTTCCTGGAGGATCACGAGTACCACTCGGTGGCGCAGCTGCGCGGCAGCATGAACCTCGCGCGCTGCCCGGACCCGGCGGGCTACGAGCGCGTGAACTACGTGAAGATGCTCGCGAGCTGGCACGGGGCGACCGTCACCCGCTGAGCCGCACCGCTGGAAGCACGTTGACCGCACGCGCGGACAGGAGGACCCTGCCGCCCATGACGACCGTGACCGTGGAGCGCGAGGGCGCCGTGCTGCTCATGGGCATCAACCGACCCGAGAAGCGCAACGCCTTCAACCTCGAGACCATCGAGGCGCTGGCGACTGCGTACGAGCAGCTGGGCGACGACCCTTCCCTCCGCGCGGGCGTGCTCTTCGCCCACGGCGACCACTTCTCGGCCGGGCTCGATCTCGCCGAGGTCGGCCCCGCCGTCGCCGAGAAGGGCCCCCACGCCCTGGGGGGCGGCAAGAAGTACGATCCGTTCGGCCTCTGGGCCCCGCCCGTGCCCAAGCCCGTCGTGATGGCGGTCAGCGGCATCTCGTTCACGCTCACCATCGAGCTCGCCCTCGCCAGCGACGTGGTGATCGCCTCGAAGACGGTGCGCTTCCGTCAGCTCGAGATCGCGCGCGGCATCATGCCCTTCGGCGGCGCGACCATGCGAGCGCCGGCGCGCCTGGGCTGGGGCAACGCCATGCGGTTCCTCCTCACCGGTGAAGAGTTCGGCGCCGACGAGGCGCTGCGCATCGGGCTGGTGCAAGAGGTCGTCGAGCCCGGGCAGCACGTCGAGCGCGCCCGCGCCCTCGCGCAGCTGATCGCGAAGCAGGCCCCCATCGGCGTGCAGGGAACGCTCTCGAACGCCCGGCGCTTCGAGGCCCATGGGCAGGTCGACGCCACCACGCACCTCGTCGGACTGCTCGCGAAGGTGATGGCCAGCGAAGACGCCGCCGAGGGCATGACGAGCTTCATCGAGCGACGCGAGGCCGTCTTCAAGGGGCAGTGACGAGATGGCGACGCTACGGCCCACCTGGCGGTTGCTCACCTGGCTGGCGACGGCGCTCGACCGGCCCATCGAGGTCGTCGGCCCTGAGACGGCGCGTCGAAACATCAGGAAGAACACCGGCAGCTTCAAGCCCATCTTCGGCCCGCCGGCGGTGATGGCGCGCGTGTCAGACGAGCAGCTCGCCAACGTGCCGGTGCGCCGCTACGAGCCGCCAGGCGCGCGCCCGGGCGTCATCGTCTACTTCCACGGCGGCGGTTGGGTGGTGGGCGACGTCACCTCACACGAGCTCCCTTGCCGCTCACTCGCGGCGCAGACGCAGCGAACGGTCGTCTCGGTCGACTACCGCCTCGCGCCCGAGCACCCCTTCCCCGCCGCCATCGACGACGCGCGCGCCGTGACGTCTCAGCTCGCCAGGGAGCAGCGGGTCGTCGTCGCAGGCGACAGCGCCGGTGGGCACCTCGCGGCCGTGCTCGCCCGCGCCCCCGACCTGCCGCTCGCGGGCCAGCTCCTCATCTACCCTGTCACCGACTGCTCGAAGGAGTCGGGCTCGTACGCGCGGTTCGGCGCCGGCTACTTCCTCACGTCCGCGACCATGCGGTACTTCATCGAGACCTTCCTGCCCGACGCCGCCACCCGCGCGCACCCCGACGCGTCGCCGCTGCTCGCCACGCTCCACCAGGGCCCGCCCGCGTACGTGCTGCTCGCCGAATGCGACGTGCTGCACGACGAGGGGCTGGCCTACGCCGAGAAGCTGCGCGCCGCCGGCACCGACGTCACCCTCGATGAGGTCAAGGGCGTCATCCACGGCTTCTTCAGCATGCAGGGCATGGGGGAGACCAAAGCGGCCACGGCCCGCGTCTCCCAGTGGCTGCGGCGGGTCTTCGACGCCTGACCGTCAGTCGAAGACGAGCCAGCCGAACCGCGGCAGCGCGTGGAAGTCGCCGACGAAGAGGGGCGAGAACGACTGCCCTTCGATCTCCTTGAAGTGAACGAAGTGCTCGAGGCGGTAGGCGTTGAAGCGCCACTTGTCGCCCTTCGCCGGGGGCACCCTCGGCACCCTGTACAGGTTGGCGATGGGGATCTGCAGCTCGGCGCTCCAGCCCTGATCTTGATCGGCGTCGTTGTCGAGCGTGCCGCGCACCTCGACGGCCGACTTCATGCCTGACTCCCACTTCATGGCGGCGTCGAGGTCTGAGCGGCGAGCCACGAACGCGGCGTCGAAGTTCACGTTGTGCGGAGAGACCTGCAGCTCGTTGTAGGTCGCGCCGTCACCGTCGGCGTCGAAGAACACCTCGACGACCTCCTGGTTGTAGATGGCGTCGTCCTTGTTGCGCAGGGTGCCCCACACGTCGGGGTCGTCGCAGTCGAAGGCGACGTAGACGTTCACGTCGTCGTAGAGCATGCGCATGCGCGTCTTCCGGCGCGCCTCGCGGCCGTCGAAGCTGGTGGTCAACGTCACCTCGGGCGCCGTCTTCCACTGGGCGTCGTCGAGCTTGCCGTCGATGGTGGGAGGCTTCGTGGCGCGCGGCGCCCGGTACTCGGGGAGCGGGGCCTGAGGGGCCTCGAGGCGCGGGCCGAAGACGCGGCTGGACCCGTCGTGCGTCGGCGGGAGATCGGCCGGCAGGCGCTGGTCGCCCTTCCAGAACCCCAGCAGCAGCTGCATCGGGCCCGGGTAGTTCGGCATGGCGATCTGCTGCACGTCTTCGATGATCTTCCCCTCTGGCCAGGTCCCCAGCATCGCGGCGCCGTTCTGGAGTTCGTGATCCATGTTGCCCAGCATCTGGCCCGAGCTGCCGTCGACGACGTGCACGAAGAACTGAAAGCCCTGCGGCTGGGCGCCGTCGGCGCGGAAGTAGTGCTTGAGCGTGACCGGCTGGCCGGGCTGCGGGTTCTTCGGCTCCACCTGGCTGCCGAGGTACTTCACGACGCCCCCGGCCCACGTCGCCGTCGAGGGGAAGTTGAGCGCGCCGGGCAGGCTGTCGAGGCTGCGCGCCGAGCCGCTGGGGGCCGACGGCGCACCCGGCGCTGGAGGGCGGTTGCCCCTGGGCTTCGGGCCCGCCTGCTCATCGCGGCAGGCGGTGACGACGACGACGGCAATCAGGGCGAGGTGGACACGCATCGCGGCGCACCATGCACCACGGCAAACACCCTGTCGCGGGTCTCCCGACGCGGACCAACCCCCGATTCCCAAGGCATTCCAGCGCCTTGACGGGGCCTCTCGGCTGCTCCTGCCCCCCCCATGCACCTCGACATCCATTGGAATGCAGAGACGACCCCGGTCGATCTGGTCGACGGTTCAGTGACGGTCGGTGGAGGCGCCGCCGACGACATTCGCCTCGAAGGGCTCCCGGTGAAGCTGCTGACGCTCGAGGTCGACGGGCCGCGCCTCTCGATCAAGAGCATTCGGCCGCTCCGCGTCGGCAACCAGCTCTTCCCCGCGCACGTGCCGCGGCTGGTGATGCCCGGCGAGTCGCTCACGCTCCCCAACGACGTGGTGGTCAAGCGGCCCGAAGACGCGGCCTCACGCGAGCGGCGCAAGAACAAGAGCACCGACTTCCTCGCCAGAGAGCTGTTGTCGGGTGATCTGCCAGAGCTCGAGACGCGCGCGGCGTCGTTGACCTGCGTCGCGGGCCCCGACGAAGGTCACGTGTACCCCATCGCCTTCCTCGACACGACGCTCGGCCGCGGAGACGAGGTCGACGTGCGGCTCCACGATCGCACCGTGTCGCGCCAGCACGCGCGGGTGATTCATCGCGGGCTCTCGTACTTCCTCGACGATCTCGGCACCACCAACGGCGTGTACGTCAACGGGCAACGGGTGAAGCGCGCTCGGTGCCTCGAGTCAGGCGACATCGTGGAGCTGGGCCACAGCGTCTTGCGCTTCGACGAGGGCGAGCGCGCGCCCGAAGAACGAACGGTGATCGAGAAGCTGCCGACGGCTCCTGCCCCGCCTCCGTCAGTCGAAGTCCCCCCGAGAGGCGACGCGCCGAGTGTGGTCGCCGAGAAGCTGCCGCCCGTGAGCCGCTTCGCCCCGACCGACCTCGCGATCTTCGTCATCGGCGGCCTGCTGATCGTCACCGGCCTCGTTGCCGCCGCGGCGTTCTCATTCTTCGAGTAACCAAGGTCGGCGACACCAAACAAGGCGCCGCCGACCGGTCCCGCACCAACCTCAGTCCTGCACCGTTTCAGCTACAACTAACAGCCCGTTGAAGTAACCGCTCCGCGCGCGAACGCGGGCAGTTCAGGTTCTGTGATGCGCGGGGACACAGGGACGTCCTGGCCCCCCGCCGAGACCAGAGCGCGCGGTCGCATCCCAAGCGCCCGCATGCACCAGACGGCGAAGACCGCGAAAACGGCCCGCGCCGCCTGCGCGAGGCCCCTCGGCGTCCCGGACCCGTGCCTCTTTCGCATCACGAGGCCGAGGTTGGCCGCGGCGGCGTGAATCAGCAGTCGCTTGTTGGCGTTGCCGCGGCCGCGCAAACGCAGCCGACGCATGCCGCCAGTTTCGTAGAGGTGCGCGTTCGGTCGCTCGACCAGCTCGCCTCTCGTTCGCAGCAGCCGCTTCCCCTTCGTCCGGCCACAGCGAGCTCGGTTCTGATGGAACACCTGCGCCGCGCCGTCACCCTTGTCTCCCCAGTGGCGCTGCCCTTTCTGCTTCGGCTCCGGGATGTACGTCCGGAATCCCATGGCCACCAACACCAGCAGCAGCCCAATCTTGTGGTACCCCTTGTCTGTCACGACCTGCGGGGCCTTCTCGTTCCCGGTCGCTGCCTCGATGCGCGCGACGGCATTCAAAAGACTCAGCTCCATCGTCGCCGTGTCGTGCGCGTCAGCAGGATGCAAGCCGACCTCAGCGATGGCTCCGGAGTCCAGGTCGACGACGTGCTCCGCCTTGTGCGCCAACCGCGTCGTTCCGTTCTTCATCCTCGCGATGCGCGCGTCCTCGTCCGTCTTCGACTCCCACTCCTTGTTGCTCGTCTTCTTGCCCTTGCGCTTCCGGTCGTGGCGCCGCGCATCGTCCGCCGTCGGCTTCTCTGCCTCGCCGGCCGCCGCGGCCAATCGTTTCGTGTAGTCCCGGTAGTTCTCGCCCGTGTCTTTGCGCACGATGGCCTTCATCGACGCATCAGCTCGCAGCTGCGTTGAGTCGACTCCCAACGTCTTCCCCTGCAGCAAGCCGTGCTGCGCCACCAGGCCCAGCACCACGTCGAACACTTCGCTGAACACCTCTTCGGCCAAGCGCTGCCGCATTCGCGACAACGTCGAATGGTCCGGAACTCGGGCCGTGTCCCCGACTCGCAGGAAACGCCTCAGCGACAGCGAATCCGTGCACCTCCACTCGATGCTTCGCTCCGACTCGATGCCCTCGAAGTACCCCACCAGCAGCATCCGGAAGTACATCCCCGGCGCAATCGACGGACGGCCGCGCCGCTCCTTTTCCTCGAAGAAGCCCTCGCACAGCTTCTCAACCTTCGCGTCGAACTGCGCCTCGTCGAGGTGCTCGTTCAGCCGGTCGTAGAAGACGTGGCTCGGTCCGCGGACTACAGGCACCAGCATCGAATCCTGCTGTGGCTCTCGACGTCCCATCGACATCTTCTCGACGTATCGCCTTGCGATCGATCCGTCGATCCCTCACGGGCGATTACTTCAACGGCCTGCTAACTCCCGCAATAGAACACCGGATTGCCAGCAGGCTGCCACCAGACATCCGCGCCAACCCACTGATACAGGCAGCTCTTGCATGTATCGAGTTCAGCGTAGGTCGAGGTTACATCCGTGCGGCAGCTTCCGAAGCCCCACGGCTCGCAACTAACGTACTTCCAGATATTCGAGTACGCTGCGTGCGAATAGTTGCCGCTTCCGAACGGGCACGTGAATGGCTGGTAGCTTGCTGATTTTGGGACGAAAGAAGTGTTGTTCTGCCAACGCCAGTTCCAGTTTTGAAGCACGCCGGAAATGCTTCGTTCGGCACCTGCGGATTTTTCGGGGTTGGGTCCAACGAAAAACACCCCGTCGGGAGTCACTACAAACCAGAGCTTCTTCTCGTCCCTACCGTCAACAAGTTGAAGCCGAACAGAATACTCACCCTGAACTCCAGGCAGAATCTCGGCGATCTTGGGATTGGCAGCGTCAGCCCCTAGGCTATGGAGCCAACCGGCCTTCTGTCCGCGCAGAGAGGCGAGAAGAACTTCTCCCCTGGCCTTCGCGTCCCTTGGCAACTGCGCAAGCATGCCTGGCGCGATCAACTTCTCGAAAGCTACGGCGTCCTCCGCTACAACCACCGCCCCGAGTTTCGCGACCGCCTCCACAACCAAATCGGCTTCGACACGCTGAGCACTTGGAATCTCTTCGTTCTTGCCACAAGACGCAGCCATCACTGACGTCATCACGCCGACAAAAATGCTTCGCATGTCAGGAACTCCCCCACAAGCGCCGACCGGAATGGTCGGCGCGAGCTCTTTGTAAGAACTCAGTCCATCCCTGTCAATGTGCCACGGCTGCTCCGATCTGCGCTCGCAAAGCAACTAGCTTGGCCGAGGTCAAGTCATCAGAGGATCAGAAGCTCTGGCCGATAGTGAATTCGAATTGAGGGAATTGCACATCGATACCCTGACGCCGGTTGAGCGGGAAACCCCACTCAAACCTCAGCGGGCCAATCGGCGAGAACCATCGAAAGCCGAAACCCACCGAATGGAAGAGGCCGAGTGGCAAGCCAGGATACGAGCGATCCTGGAAAAAGGGCACGCCGCGAGCGAACGCATTGCCAGCGTCGTAAAACACGACTCCCCTGATACCGACCTTTTCGAAAATCGGAAACTCGAGTTCGACATTTAGAACCAACTGGCGATCGCCTCCGACGCGCACTGCCTCGCCCTCGCCATCAGGGCCCCGCGCGGCAATCTCGCTCGGGGAGATGGTCCTGATCGGGTAGCCACGGAGGGTAAAGATCCCCCCGAGGTAGTACATTTCTGAGGCTGGCAGACCGTTCCCAATCTCGATCTGCTGAACAATACCGACTTGCAGTTGCCCCTTGAGGACGATGCCGAGAGGCAACGGCACGTACCCGCGGAAGTTCCCGGTGTAGCGGTTGAAGATGTACGAACCACCCAGAGCACGCGGCGCGAACTCGGCCGTGACGTTCATGAACCAGCCCTGCGATGGGAAGAGGCGGTTGTTGCGCTTGTCCCAGAGCCAGCCGAGGCGCGCGGCGCTGGTGTTGCCGCTGCGGAACTGATCGGCCAGCAGCAACGAGCTGCGGCTCGGCTCCACCCGCACGAACTCCCGCGTGTAGCCCAGGTTGAACGACATCTCGTCGGCGATGACGTAGTAGCCGAGGCTCGCGGTGCCGCCGTACGCGTCACGCACGAAGCCGAAGAAGTCGAGCTGCGTGCGGTAGGCGTCGACCGAGAAGATGAAGTTCGTGTCGAGGAAGTACGGGTCGAAGTACGACAGCTGGAAGAACTGCCGCAGGCCCGAGAGCTGGGCCGAGAACGAGGCCGCCTGGCCCCACCCGAGGAAGTTCTGCTGCGCGACCTGCGCGGTGAAGATGAAGCTCTCGATGTTCGAGAAGCCGAGGCCGACCTGGAACGTCCCGGTCGACTTCTCCTTCACCTCGACCGTCACCAGCACGTGCTCGTCGTCGCGGCCGGGCTTGTGCGTCACCTCGACGGTCTCGAAGAAGCCGAGCGCCGTCACCTTGTCCTTCGAGCGGCGCATGCCGGTGCCCGAGAAGAGCTCGCCCTCGTACACGCGCAGCTGCCGGCGGATCACCTTGTCGCGCGTCTTGGTGTTGCCGACGATGTCGATGCGCTCGATGGTGACCTGCTTGCCCTTGCTCACGTCGAACGTCAGGTCGATGGTCTTCGAGTCGGCGTTGACGGCGGTGACGGGCACCGGGTTCGCGTAGGCGTAGCCCGAGTCGTAATAGACGTCGGTGATGGCCTGAATGTCGCGGGCCAGCAGGGAGCGGTTGAAGATCTCGCTCTCCTTCGAGGTCATCCGCGCCTTGAACTCGTCCTTGCCGACGATGAGGTCGCCCGAGAAGTCGAGCTTGCCGATGCGGTACGGCTCACCCTCTTCGATGCGCAGCGTGATGCTGATGTTGCGCTTGTCGGGCGAGAGGCTCACCACCGGCTTGTCCACGCGCACGTTGATGAAGCCGCGGTCGTAGTAGGCCGCCTGAATCACCTGCAGGTCGCGCTGGAAGAGCTCCTCGCGGTAGGTGCCCTCGGAGGTGAGGAACGAGAGGTAGCCGCCCTCTTTCGTCGCCATCACCGCCTTCAGCTCGGCCACCGGCACCTTCTCGACCCCGAGGAAGTTGAGCTCCTTGACCTGGACCTTGGCGTTCTCCTTGATGACGATGACGACGTCGACCTCGGGCGAGCCCTCGACGGGCCGGATCTGCGAGGTGACCTCGGCCAGGAAGTAGCCCTTCTCGACGTACTTGTCCGAGACCTTCTTGACGTTCCGCTTCACGGCCGCGAGGTCGAGAATGCTGTTGGTCTTGATGTCGATGGTGTCTTTGAGGTCGTCCTTCGAGAGCTCGTCGTTGCCCGAGAGCGTCACCGCGCGAACGGCGGGCTTCTCTTCGACGCGCACCACGTAGACCAGGCCCTCGGGGGTGCGCTGCACCAACAGCTGCACGTCGTTGAAGTACTTCAGCGCCCACAGCGCACGCAGATCGTCAGCGGTGCGGCTGGCGTCGAAGGCCTCGCCGACCTTCTGCTTGAGGGCCCGCGCGATGGCCGGCTGCTCCACCCGCCGGTTGCCTTCGACCCTCAGCTCGATGATGCGCTGGGCCGGCTCGTCGAGCGGCGCGTCGGTCTCTTGCGCGAACGCCGGTGGCACCGCGAGGACGGTGAGGAGCCCAAGACACGTGGTGACGCGGCGCAGAAGCACGAGAAAAGAGGCTCGCGGGTATAGGGGAAAGGCCCATGCCCGACGAGTGAAAACCTGTGTGATTGCGGTTTGGTGGAACGATTCAGGCGCTGGCGTCGGCGTCGACGACCTGGCCGTCTTTGAGCCGCAGGCGGCGCGGGAGCGACTTCGCCAGCACCTCGTTGTGCGTCACCACCACGGCGGTGATGCCCAGGTCGCGGTTCACCTCGCGCAAGAGGTCGTGAATGCCCTCGCCCGTCGAGGGGTCGAGGTTGCCCGTGGGCTCGTCGGCCAGGAGCAGGTCGGGCTTCATGATGAGCGCCCTCGCCAGGGCCACCCGCTGCGACTCGCCGCCCGACAACTCGCCAGGCCGGTGGTCGGCGCGGTGCTGCAGCCCCACCCGCTCCAGCAGCTCGCGCGCGCGCAGCATCACCTGACGGCGCTCCTGGCGGTTCACCAGCGCGGGCATGGCCACGTTCTCGGCCGCGGTGAACTCCGGCAAGAGGAAGTGCGACTGGAAGACGAAGCCGATCTTCGTGTTGCGGAACTCGGCGACCTGCGCGTCGTTCATGTCGAACACGCTCTGGCCCTTGAACTTCATCTGCCCCGCCGCCGGCGCGTCGAGCGTGCCCGCCACGTGGAGGAACGTCGACTTGCCCGAGCCCGACGCGCCGATCAGCGACACCAGCTCGCCCTGCTCGATGGTGACGCTCACCCCGCGCAGCACGTCGATGCGCTTGCCGTTCAAGAAGTACGACTTGAAGACGTCGATGACCTCGAGGAAGGGCGCGCTCATGTGACGGTCACTCCGACTTCAGGCCTTCGACGGGCTCGACCTGCGAGGCCTTGAGCGCCGGGTACACGCTCGCCAGGAACGTCACCAGGATGGCGATCACCACCGCGAGGATCGTCTGCAGGGGCACGATGCGCACCGGCAGCGCGGGGATGTAATAGACCTGCGGGTCGAGCTTGATGCCCACCTTCTCGATGAAGAGGCACCACGCCAGCCCCGAGACGAGGCCCAGCACCCCGCCGGCGATGCCGATCTGCAGGCCCTCCGAGAGGAAGATCTTCACGATGCCGCCGTCGGGCACGCCCAGCGCCTTGAGCACGGCGATCTCTTTGCGCTTCTCGAGCACCAGCATGATGACGGTCGCCACGATGAGCCCCGCCGCGACGATCACGATGATGGTGAGGATGATCGCCATCACCAGCTTCTCGAGCCGCAGCGCCGCGAACAGGTTGCGGTTCATCTCGCCCCAGTCCTTGGTGCGGTAGGGGTACCCGTCGAGCGAGTCGTAGATGCGCTTCATGATGCCGCGCGCGTTGTCGACGTCGTCCACCTTCACCTCGACGCCGCTGGCGCCCTTGATGCCGAAGAACGACTGCGCCTCGCGCAGGTGGATGTAGACGAACTTCGAGTCGTACTCGAACATGCCCGAGTAGAAGATGCCGGCTACGCGGAAGGGGCGGCTCTTGGGCACCGGTCCTTGCGGTCCGAGCTCTCCACCCAGCGGCGACACCACGTTCATGCGGTCGCCGACGACGACCTTGAGCGACGACGCCAGCTCGCGGCCCACGATGATGCCGGGCAACAGCGCGGGCTCGTCGTCGGGCTTCGCAGGCTCGAGCTCGATCATCGGATCTCGAGCGAGCTCGGCGCCGCCCGCCGGCTTCTCGTCGAGCGCGCCCGGCCCGGGCCCCGGCTCCAGGCGCCTGGCGCGGATCTTCGTCGGGTCCTCCAGCGCCTCCATCGCCTGACACGGCTTGCCCGCCTCGCACCCCAGCGACGACGGCAGATCGGTGACCGAGCCCACCGACGCCGGGTCGATGCCCTTGATCATCGAGCCCGAGATGTTGCCCTCGGACGACACCATCACCTCGTTCAAGATGAACGGCGTCGCGCCGGTGATGCCCTTGACCTGGTGGACCTTCTCCATCACCTCGGCGTACTCGGGCATCTCGAGCTGGTACTTCATGACGACGCCGTGCGAGTTGGTGCCGAGGATCTTCTTCTGCAGGTCTGCCTCGAACCCGCTCATCACCGACAACACGATGATGAGGGCCATCACGCCGACGCCGACCCCGCCGACCGAGAGCGCCGTCATCATCGCCGTCGGCGTCTGCGCCTCGAGCTTCTGCTGGTTGAGCGCCTCGGCGGCGCGCAGCGGGTCGACGAGCCCCAGCTTCTTGATGCGGGTGCGGTTGACCGCGTTCTCGGCGGCCCCCACGATCGCCAGCAGGATGAGCGGCGGCACGATGCCGAAGATGAGCACCGCGAAGACGCCGATCAGCAGCCGCGGCCTGAACACCGCCACGTGGCGCGACGCGATGAACGACTCGTACGAGGCGCGCAGATCGAAGCGCCCCGACGCCGTCGCCACGAAGCCCAGGTTGATGCCCAGGAAGGCGAAGAGCGCGAGCGCCGCGGTGATGAGCCAGTACCCCAGCTCAGGCCGGTTCTCGCCCAGCAGCGACGAGAGGTAGACGAGCTCCCGCATGCGGTAGCCGATGTTCAGCATCAGCCAGCTGACGTGGTGCATCAGCGTCAGGAAGATCGGCACCGGCAGCCCGAAGTACAGAATCGCGATGGTCAGCTCGGGGATCGACAGGCGCCTGGCGTTGGCGGCGCCGCCGAAGCCCGCGCCGAAGGCCACCAGGAACGCCGCCACGAACGCCCAGAGGAACGCGTACACGGGCGCGAGCCCACCCGAGACCGCGCCGGTGCCCGACGACTTGCCCACCAGCGACAGGTAGACGCCGACGAAGACGAGCTCCGACAGCAGCAGGCCGAAGCCGTACGCCGCCAGCGTGCCCCAGTAGAAGTCACGCGAGTTGGCGAGCCGGGGGAACAGCGCCTTCCCCTTGGCCGGCGAGTCGACGAAGTCGGCCACCGCCTCGGGCTGGAGCGCCTTCGCCAACACCACCCAGCCCCCCACCCACAACGCCACGCCCAGGCCCGTCACCCTCTGAGCCGTCTCGACCGCGGCGGGCACCACCATCAGCGCGTAGGTCGTCTGCTGCGACTCCATCATCAACGCCGAAGCCGCAGCGCCCAGGGAGCCCAGGAACGGACCGAACCCGATGCCCACCGACGCCAGCTCCCCCAGCACCACCGGGAGCAGCCCCGAGGTCGCGAAGGCATAGATGAAGGACACCAGCCCGCCGAGGGCCAGCAACCCGCCGAGCGCGATGAGCTGGGGCTTCTTCACTTCGAGGTCTGGGGCCGGAGCAGGGGGAAGAGGATGACGTCGCGAATCGACTGCGCGTCGGTGAACAGCATGCAGAGCCGATCGATTCCGATGCCCTCACCCGCGGTCGGCGGCATGCCGTGCTCCAGCGCGCGAATGTAGTCGGCGTCGTAGTCCATCGTCTCTTGTTGCCCACGGGCCTTGGCGTCGACCTGGCTCCTGAAGCGCTGCTCTTGATCGACGGGGTCGTTGAGCTCCGAGAAGGCGTTGGCGATCTCGCGGCCCATGCAGAACAGCTCGAAGCGATCGGTCACCGCCGGGTTCGCGTCGCTGCGCCGCGCCAGCGGGCTGTTCTCTACCGGGAACTCGGTGATGAAGGTGGGGTTGATGAGCTCGTGCTCGACGTACTGCTCGAACAGCAGCGCGGTCAGCTCGCCCACGTTCATGGTGGCGATGGCGGCCTTGTCGGCCGGCGACTCGGCCTTGCGCAGCGCGATGGCGCGCAGCCTCTCGACGTCGCCGAAGTCCTTCTCGGTCAGCTCCTTCACCCGCTCGGCGATCGCCTGCCGCATCGGAATGCGCGGCCAGCCCTTGCTGAAGTCGATGAGGTGGTCGCCGTACTTCACCTTCACCGAGCCGGTGACGTGCACCGCGGCGGCCGAGATCATCTCTTCGGTGAGGTCCATGAGGTCGTGGTACGTCGCGTACGCCTCGTAGAACTCGAGCATGGTGAACTCGGGGTTGTGCCGGGTGGACACGCCCTCGTTCCGGAAGTTGCGGTTGATCTCGTACACCCGGTCGAAGCCGCCGACGACCAGCCGCTTCAGGTACAGCTCCGGCGCGATGCGCATGAAGAGCGGCACGTCGTAGGCGTTGTGGTGCGTCTTGAACGGCCGCGCGGCCGCGCCTGACACCAGCGGGTGCATCATCGGCGTCTCGACCTCGAGGTAGCCGCGCGCGTCGAGGAAGCTGCGAATGAACTGCACCAGCTTCGTGCGCTTGATGAACGTCTCTTTGACGCCCGGGTTCGACAGCAGGTCGACGTAGCGGCGGCGGTAGCGCTCCTCGGTGTCGTGCAGCGCCTGCTTCTCGGCCCAGGCCTTGGCGACCGCGTGCGGGAGCGCCTTGGCGGCCACCGGGTCGTCCTTCAGGAGCGCCTGCTGCGCGGCGATGGTCTCTTCCGACACCTGGTGGCGCGCGGCGGCGTCTTCCACCGCGCTGGTGGCGGCGTTCACCGCGGCGACGGCGGCCTTCACGCGCTCGGCCTGCTCTGGCGAGAGCTTGACCTCGGCGCTGAACTTGCCCGGCAGCGGCCGCAGCGTCTTGGTGAGGGGGCGGTACTCGGTCGCGGCGAGCGTCAGCTCTCCGGTCTTCGAGCGAAAGGCGGTGCCCCTGACGAAGACGAAGTCGCCGAGGTCGAGCAGCTTGTAGGGAGCGAACGCCTGATCGCCGAGCACGTCTTTCTTCACGTGCACCTGCAGCGCGCCGGCGCGGTCCTGCACCATGATGAAGCCGGCCTTGCCGAAGTCGCGCACGCTGACGACGCGGCCCGCGATGGAGTACGGGCCGGGTTTGGCGGCCTCGAGCGCCTCGGGCGTGTCGTGCTCGTGCCTGGCGTGGATCTCGGCGGTGAGGTGCTCCGGCCGCAGCCCGGTGCCGTACGGGTTCACCCCCAGCTCGGCCAGCTTCACGCCCTTCTGGTGCCGCTCTTCCCGCAGCTTCTTCTCGACGTCACTCTCATCCGACATGGCGGGCGGCTTCCCAGAGCCCCCGAGGGGGCGCAAGCGGAATCACGGCAAGCCACCCGCAGGCCCCCTCGCCCCGACGCAGCTGCGGGTCTGGTGGCACGAGGTGTCTCGGTGTGCACCAGGGACACACCCCGGCGCCGCCTGAGGCTCAATCGACCCGCTTGCCAGCGCCCGCCCCCCGGCTGTGGCCAGGCGCGGAACCCGGTACGTTCACGCTCGGTGACGACTCCGGGCCTCACGCTGTCGCAGTGGACGTGGCGCGCCTTCCTCAAGACCCTGCTGGTGCCGCTGGTGTTGGTGGAGCTGGTGCTGCTCGGCGTCTTCCTCGCGTCTGGCGTCGTGGCCCACCAGCGCAACCTCGCCACGCTCGAGCAGATCGCCCGTGACGGCGTGACGCGGCAGACGACGAGCGAGGTGGCGCGCCTCGACGCCCAGCTCGAGGGCCTCCGGCAGCTCACCCGCGTGCTTCAGGCCCGCACGCTGGCCGCCTGGGACACGCCGTACACCCCGCCCCCAGAGCTGCTCGCCTCCTGGAGCGACCGGCCCGACGGCGCCTACCTGTCCACCAGAGACATCGGCTGGGGCTCGATGTTCTTCAGCGGCGTGGTGCCCATCGGGCCACCCCAGCGCGCCCGCGCGGCCCAGCTGGCGCAGCTCGTGCCGGTGCTGCGCGAGATCGGCGCCGCCGACGCCGACATCGTGCAGGCCTACGTCAACACCGCCGAGTCGCTCAACCTCATCTACCCGGCCATCGACGCGCAGTACCCCGAGAAGATGGACATTCCCTCGTACAACTTCTTCTACGAGGCCGACCTCGCCCACAACCCGAAGCGCGAGGTGGTGTTCACCGACGCCTACCTCGACCCCGCCGGCGCCGGGTGGATCATCTCGGCCATCGGTCCGGTCTACCGCGACGACACCCTCGTGGCGGTGGTGGGCATCGACATCACGCTGTCGCGAATGGTGAGCGACGTGCTCGCGGTCGAGGTGCCGTGGGGAGGCTACGGCGTGCTGGTCGACCGACAGGGGGTGGTGCTGGCGCTCCCGAAGGCCGCCGAGCGTGACTTCGGCCTGCGCGAGCTGGTGGACCACACCTACGCCAGGGCCGTCGACCAGGACACGCCAAAGCCCGAGGAGTTCAGGCTGGCTAACCGGCCGGGCCTGCGCCCCATGGACGAGGCGCTCCGGTCGGCGCCCGCCGGCGTCTCGGCGCTCACCCTGGACACCGAGCGGCTGCTCGGCTGGAGCACCATCGCGGCCACCGGCTGGCGCTACGTAGTGGTGCTCCCGAGAGCGCAGGTGCTCGCCAGCGCGCTGGCGCTCAAGCGCGAGGCCTTTCGCGTCACCGCCCTGCTCGTCGTCGGCGTCGTGCTCTTCTACCTCGTCTTCCTGGTGGCCGTCTTCCGCCGCTCCCGCAGCGAGACGGCCCTGCTGACCGAGCCGCTCCTGCGCATGCGGCAGATGGTGCGCGCGATCGCCGAGGGGCAGTACGAGCACCAGCCGCCCCACGCAGCCATCAGCGAGCTCGACGAGACGGGGCGAGACCTCGCCGCGATGGGCCGGCAGCTGAAGGCGAACCTCGACGCCCTGGGCAGGCGAGACGAGGCGCTGCGTGAGGCGCGCGCCGCCGAGGCCACCGCGCAGGCCGCGGCGAGGGCGCGGTCCGCCTTCCTCGCCAACATGAGCCACGAGATCCGCACGCCCATGAACGGCGTCCTCGGTATGCTCGAGCTGGCGTTGATGAACGAGCCCGAGGGCGAGCAGCGGAGCACGCTGCAGACCGCGCTCCGCTCGGGCCAGGCGCTGCTGGCCGTCATCAACGACATCCTCGACGCCTCGAAGATCGAGGCCGATCGGCTCTCCATCGAGGCCGTGCCGTTCTCGCTCGACGCGCTCGTGACCGAGGTCGTCGAGCTCTTCCGCCCCATGGCGAGGCACCGCGGGCTCACCCTCGCGCTCGATCGCAGCGGCGACGTGCCGCCCTCGGTGCGGGGCGACCCGACCCGCCTGCGCCAGGTGCTGACGAACCTGCTCTCGAACGCGATCAAGTTCACCGAGCGCGGCGCCGTCACGCTGAGGGTGCAGGCCGAAGGAGACCGGGTGCGCTTCGCGGTCATCGACACGGGCATGGGCATCGCCCCGGAGCGGCGCGAGGCGGTCTTCTCGCCCTTCACCCAGGCCGACGAGTCGACCACCCGGCGGTTCGGCGGCACCGGGCTCGGGCTGACCATCTCGTCGAACCTGGTGCGCCTGATGGGCGGCGAGCTCGTGGTGGACAGCGAGGTGGGCGTGGGCTCGACGTTCCACTTCGCGCTGCCCCTCCCGGCGGTCGCGCTCGAGCCGCTCGCCGCCCAGCCCGGGCCCCGCCGAGGGCGCGCGCTGCGGGTGCTGGCGGCCGAGGACAACCCCATCAACCAGCAGGTGCTGCGCGGCATGATCGAGCGGCTCGGGCATTCGCTGGTGATGGTGGGCAACGGCCGCGAGGCCCTCGAGCTGGCCCAGTCGGCGCCCTTCGACGTGGCCGTCTTCGACGTGCACATGCCCGAGCTCGACGGGCTCGAGCTGACCCGCGCGGTCCGTCGCCTTGAGCGCGGGCGCTCCCGGCTGCCGGTGCTGGCGTTGACCGCGAGCGCGCTGCCCGAAGACATTCACCGGTGCCTCGACGCCGGAATGGACGACGTGCTCGCCAAGCCCTACGGGCTGGCGGAGCTCGACCGAAAGCTGCGCGAGGTCACCGAGCGTACGGGCGCCGCGGAGCTCCTGGCGCACTTCGCCGGGCCGCCCCCACCGCCAGGGCCGGGCTGAGCGCCGACCTCGGGGCTCAGCGCGTGGCCAGCAGCAGGAAGGCAGCGACGACGGCGGCCACCAGCAGGGGAATGATGACCTCGACGGGCACGCGGTAGTTCGCCTCGTGCTCGGCCATGGAGCGGAACATCGAGCGGCGGCGCCTGGTGCGCCGCAGAATCGTCGAGGCCAGCGAGGGGGGCGCCTTCTCGCGCGGGAGCTCCTTGAGCGCCTTCACCGCGAAG
Organism: Myxococcus sp.; assembly: GCA_014879945.1. GTDB lineage: Bacteria > Myxococcota > Myxococcia > Myxococcales > Myxococcaceae > Xiheimicrobium. The sequence continues at coordinate 19,414 of JACSRE010000413.1, read as the reverse complement.
GTGTACTTCTCGTAGCGCACCTTGAGCTCGGCGTCGGTCGCCAGCACCTGCCGGAAGGCCTCGGCGTCGCGCGAGTCGAGGGCGTCGTCCACCGCGCCCAGGAACAGCCGCTCGACTTCGGCTTTGGTCAGTTCTCGCTGCACGACGTCACGCTCCTCGGTTGGCGAAGGTGCTCTCGAGCTTCGCCAGAATTCCTGCCAGCTTCTCTCGAGCCCGGTGCAGGCGGCTCTTCACGGTGCCCTCGGGCAGCTCCGTGATCTCCATGATCTCATCATAGCTCAAACCCTCGACGTCGCGCAGGACGACCAGCGACCGCTGCTCTTCGTCGAGGGCCTCGATGGCCTGGTGCACCAGCTGGCGATCGCGCTTTCGGCTGAGGTGGTCATCGGGCGCCGACGACCCGCCCATCGACTCGCTGATGTCACCTTCGTTGGCTTCGCCGAACTCGTCGCTCCGGCCCCGGCCCCGCCGCTTCAGGTACTTCAGGCGGTTGAGGCAGTGGTTGCGCGAGATGCGGAAGATCCAGGTGGTGAGCTTCGCGTCGGCCCTGAACTTGTCGACGTTCTGGTGAATCGACAGGAAGATCTCTTGCGTGAGGTCGAAGGCCTCTTCGCGATCGTTGAGCATGCGCACGCAGAAGTCGAAGACCCGGTCCTGGTGGGCGCGCACCAGCTGCTCGAAGGCCGCCGCGTCGTTGCGCCTGAGCTTCGAGAGCAGGACCCGGTCGGAGTGCCGCTGGGCCTCGTTGGCGGCGTCGCGCGCCGTGGGGGGCGCGGGGCTCTCGGCCAACATCGCCGCAGGCACTTCGAGCAAGTCGCTCGGCACGTCGTCACCTTCCCCGGCCATGGCCGACCATCGTAGCCGTCTGACACCAGCCGCGGCACCGGGTTCCACCGCGCGTGCGCGACGGCGAAACGCCGTTACTTCGGGGCCTTGGGAGGCCGCACGCGGTATTCGCCCTTCGGGCCGACCGAGAAGGCCGCCGGCCGCCTGGTCTGCTCGAAGCTGGTGAAGGCGGGCTCGAGCTCTCGCCACAGCGCGGCGTGCTCGGCGTCGGCCTGTTGGCGAAGCCAGTCGGCGCTCAGCCGCGCGGGGAAGATGTCGAAGCGAATCGGGCGCGTCTTCGCGTCGTGGGCGATGAGGTAGACCTCTTCGATCGGCCCGTCTTCGATGGCGATGCAGCCGATGCTGGCGCAGCTGCCGTGCAGGTAGATGAGGCCGCCAGGCCGGCGCGGGTCGCTGCGCTGTCGATCAGAGGCGTTGGGGTACGACACCTTCATCGAGAGGTGGAAGTTGGAGCCCGGGTTGAACTCAGGCACCTCGTAGAGCCCCTCGGGCACCTGCAGGTCGCCCTCTCGGCGCTTGGGCCCCAGCCCCCCCGACGCCGCGCACACCGGGTAGCTCTTCACCAGCACCAGCGGCGCCCCCCGCGTGCCCGCCCAGAGCTCGACGACCTTCTCGTGCTTGAACGCGCGCAGGTACACCGTGTCGATCGGAGACGGCAGGCCCGCCGCCGCGAGCAGCTGCTTCACGTCGGCCGCGCGGGCGGCCCGAATCGCGTCGAGGTGCGGGTTGGCGGCGGCCGTCACGCTGAGGAGGACGCCCGAGAGCAAGGCCACGCGCATCACCCCGAGACGCCTGGCGGCCCCCACCGGTTCCACCGCTACTCGGGCATCGACTTGGCCGGGTTCTTCACGCCCATGAGCTGGGCGACGATGAACTCGTCGAGATCGCCGTCGAGCACCTTGTCGGGCTGGCCCGACTCGACGCCGGTGCGCAGGTCCTTCACCATGCGGTACGGCTGGAGCACGTAGCTGCGAATCTGCGAGCCGAAGGCGATGTCCATCTTCTGGTTCTCGCGAGACTGGGTCTCGGCCTCGCGGCGCTTGACCTCGAGATCGTAGAGCCGCGCCCGGAGGATCTTGAACGCCATCTCTTTGTTGGCGCTCTGCGACCGCTCGGTCTGGGTGGTGACCACGATGTTGGTGGGAATGTGCCGCAGCTGAGCGGTGGACGAGGTCTTGTTCACCTTCTGGCCGCCGGCGCCGCTGCCGCGAATGAACTTCAGCTCGTAGTCCGTCTCGGGGATCTCGATTTTGATGTCGTCTTCGATCTCGGGGTACACGTCGACCGACGCGAACGAGGTGTGGCGGCGCGCGTTGGAGTCGTAGGGGCTGATGCGCACCAGGCGGTGCACGCCCATCTCGGCCTTCAGGTACCCGTAGGCGAACTCGCCGTCGATGCGCAGCGAGGCGTTCTTGATGCCGGCCTCTTCGCCCGCGTTGTAGTCGTTGATCTCGACCTTCCAGCCCCGCTTCTCGCAGTAGCGCGTGTACATGCGCAGCAGCTTGGCCGCCCAGTCCATCGACTCGGTGCCGCCGGCGCCGGCGTTGATGTCCATGAAGCAGGCCATGCGATCGTTCGGGCCCGACAACATCTTCTCGAGCTCGAGCGCCTTGAGCAGCTCTTCGGCGGCGGGGAGCAGCGAGACGCACTCCTGCCTGCTGGCGTCGTCGCTGAGCTCGACCGAGAGATCGAAGAGCGTCTTGGCGTCGTCGACGGCGCGCTCGGCCTTCTCGAACGACGCCAGCTGCTTCTCGAGCGTCGTCTTCTCCTTCAACATGCCCTGCGCCTTGACGTTGTCGTCCCAGAAGTTGGGCAACGTCGAGTCGCGCTCGATCAGCGCGATGCGGCTCTTCTTGCGGTCGACGTCAAAGAGACCCCCTGAGGCTCTTGAGCCTCGCCTGGAGATCGTTGACCTGGTCTTGCACTGCGTCGGTGGCCATGGCGACACGGTTAGAACGAGTGGGCGTCTGCGACAAGGGTCAGCGACGCGGGGCGTTTCGGTGGCTGACAGCGTGGCGCGCCGTCAGTAAGTGAGTGCCGCATCACCCCCGAAGTGCTTCCAACAAGGAGAGCCCGATGAAATTCGAACTCGAGCCGTTGCCGTACGCGAAGTCGGCGCTGGCGCCGCACCTCACCGAAGAGACGCTGTCGTTCCACTACGACAAGCACCACAACGCGTACATGACGAACCTGAAGAACGCGCTGGCGGGCAAGCCCGAGGCCGAGCAGACGCTCGAGCAGATCATCAAGGGCGCCAGCGGCCCGCTCTTCAACAACGCCGCCCAGGTGTGGAACCACGACTTCTACTGGAAGTCGATGAAGCCCAACGGCGGCGGCGAGCCGACGGGCGCGCTGGCCGACGCCATCAAGCGCGACTTCGGCAGCTACGCCGAGTTCCGCGGCAAGTTCGCCGAGGCCGCGGTGAAGCAGTTCGCCTCGGGCTGGGCCTGGCTCGTCGTCGACGGCGGCAAGCTCGCCATCACCACCACCAGCAACGCCGAGACGCCGCTGACGAAGGGCCAGAAGGCCCTCATCACCTGCGACGTGTGGGAGCACGCCTACTACATCGACTACCGCAACCTGCGGGCCAAGTACCTCGACACCTTCCTCGACAAGCTCGTGAACTGGGACTTCGCCGCGGCGAACTTCAAGTAAGCAGCCGCTGAAGGGCACTGACGCCTCGCTGGAGCGGTCGCTCCGGCGGGGCGTTCGTGCGTCACGAGGCCTTCGCCGCCGCGCGCTGCTGCTGGAGCCGGGCGTCGAGCCAGAAGACGGCCGCGAGCGCGACGTTCACCGGCAGCGCCAGCGCGATCAGGTTCCAGTTGTCCTGGTCGAAGGCGGGCAGCACCTTCACCAGCACGCCCAGCACGCTGGTGGCCGCGAGCACCGTCCACGTCCACCTCAGCAGCGGCTTCGCGCGCTTCGCACCGAAGATCAGCATCACGCCGAACGGCAGCGCGCCGAAGGTGATGGGGCTGATGAGGAACAGGTTCTCGTTGCGGTGGGTGACGGTGTGGTTGGTGAAGAGCCCCATGAAGAACAGGAACAACCCCAGGCTCCCCCAGCCGAGCCCCAGCACCACGTTGAGGAGCCCGAGCGCCACCCTGGGCAGCCGCTGCCCGTCTCGACCGAGGTGGCCGAGCAACAAGGCGAGCCCGCTCAGCGCCACCGCGAAGGCGAAGATGCCGGGAATGAAGCTCGGCGGGACCTCGGGCGGGCGGGCCCGGTCTGACTTGAAGAAGACCCACTGCGTCTTCACCAGCGGCACCACGGTGCCGTCGGGCCGCGTCACCTGCAGCGCCCCGACGTGGCGCTCGAGCTCATCGGGGAGGAAGGCCGCCTGGCGCAGCGTCGCCGGCCCGTCGAGCTCGTCGTTCTGCAGGTAGTCGAGCACCAGGCTCATCGGCAGGTTCACCATCGAGTAGCGCCGCGTGTGCTGGCGCAGCGTCAGCGTCGAGGGCTGCTTCTCGTACGCCTTGAGCTGGCCGCCGATGGCCGCGTCGATGATGTCGCCCGGCCGGGTGGAGCAGTTGTCGTTGTAGTGGTGGTACAGGTACGTGCGGTTCTCGGGCAACACGTTGGTGCCCAGCGCTTTGGCCACCTGCATCGCCTGGTCGGGCAGCAGGTTGAGCTCCTGAATGCGGATGTCGCGCTTGAGGTACTGGTACAGCCGGTAGGTGCCGCTGATCGAGTCGTCTGCCACCCAGAACTCGAGCCGCCCTTGCATGAAGCGGTGCACGAAGCCCTGATCGAACCCGAACATGCCGTAGTTGTAGAGGCGGCCGTGGTTGAGGCGGGTGTCTTCGACGACCAGCGAGGTGTGGCCCCACCACTCGGTGAGCGTGTCGCCCGGGCTGAACGTCACCAACGAGATGCGGAGATCTTCGGGCCGGCTCTCACCGCTCATCCACGGGGGGAGCGCCTGACCGAGCGCCAGCGAAGCGACGAGGAGCGGAGCGAGCATCGACGCGGCCATAGCGCGCCGGTGCAACAGCGGCCAGCGTCGGCGACTTCCGGCTACTGCTTGAACCAGCCGCCTTCGCCCGAGGTGACGGTGGGCTGCTCGACCTTGCGGGTCAGCTCGATGGGCGCCGGGGCGGCGGCCCGGGGGTCGAGGCCGGCGTTCCGCAGCGCGCCCGGACCAGGCATCAACACGGGCTCGGGCGGCGCCGCCTGCGCCTCGATGGGCTGGGCGTCGGGGGGCGTCGGGGCGGCGGCCTTCACCGAGTCGTCGCGCCGAACCTCCTCCTGGGGCGCGGCGCCCTGAGTGAGGAGCTGCATGACGGCTTCGCGAACGAGCTGGCCCACCGAGTTGCCGGTGCGGGTGGCGAGCTGGTTGAGCGCGTCGGCGAGATCGGGCGTCACCCGGAACGACACCGTGCGCACCTGCTGGAGCGTCGCCGACAGGGCCTCGAGCGCCGCGCTGGGCCGCGCCACGTTGAAGTCGCCCGCGTCGATCATCGACTTGATCTTGCGCGCCAGATCGTCGCGCGTGTACCAGGAGCCATCGAGGAAGATCGCCTCTGCGTCGACGTCGATCGGCAGTTGGTTCATACCCGAGAGGATGTGATCAGCGTCCCCGGCAGCGTCAAGCGAGTTGACGGGAATGGGGCCGCCCCCCATCGCGTTCAGTGGGACCGCAACTTCCCTTGATTCCATGCGTTTTCTCGACGAATGGTGCGCATCGTGACCCAGGTCGCACTGCTCTTCGCCGCTCTGGCGCTCGGTCAACTGGACGCTCCGGACGGCGGGGTGCTGCCGCCGCTGCGCGTTCAGTCGCGCGTGACGCCCTCGCAGGCCAGGCTCGGAGAGCCCTTCGTCGTCGAGATCGTCATCACCCACGAGCGAACCCAGCGCTACGAGCTGCCCGCGCCCGGTGACCTCGACGCCTTCGAGTACGTCTCGCAGCAGCGCGAGCGCGTCGACGGGCCCGACTCGTCCACCACCACCTTCAAGGTGACGCTGCAGGGCTTCGAGCTGGGCAAGCAGCGCACGCCCACGCTCCAGTTCGAGCTCGCCGACCCCGCCGGCACGGTGCCGATGCCCGTCAGCGGCACCGATGTCGAGATCGTCTCGAGCCTGCCGCCCGACTCGAAAGACACCGGCGCCGACTACTACGACGTCCGCAAGCCCGAGGAGCTGCCGGTGCGCTCGTGGCGGTTGGTCTACGCGCTGCTGGTCGCGCTCCTCGTCGGGCTGCTGGCGTACGCGGTGATGCGCTACCTCAACCGGCCGAAGGTCGTCGCGGCGGCGCCCGAGAAGCCGCTCGAGCCCGCGCACGTTCGCGCCCGTCAGGCCCTCGACGCGCTGGCGAAGCAGAACCTGCCCGCCCGCGGCCGGGTGAAGGAGCACTACTTCCGGCTCTCCGAGATCATCCGCGGGTACCTGGGTGAGCTGTACGCCTTCGACGCGCTCGAGAGCACCACGCCCGAGCTGCTCGAGGCGCTGCGCACCCGAAACACCCCTGGCCTGCCGATGGAGGCGCTGGTCGACTTCGCCAACCAGAGCGACTTCGTTCGCTACGCGAAGCAGGAGCCGGGCCCCGACGAGTGCAAGGCCGCCCTCGAGCTGGGCTACCGCATCGTGCACGCCACCGTGACGGCGACGCCCGCGTCAGCTCCGGGAGGGCCCAGTGCCTCCTGACACGGTGACGTTCCTGAGCGAGCTCAAGGCGCTCTTCTCGGGCTTCCAGCAGCCGCTGGCCTTGCTGGTGCTGGCGGCCGTGCCGTTGCTCCTGGCCGTGCTGTGGCTCGAGAAACGCACGCGCGCGGTGCTCCGCTTCTCGGCCACCACGCTGTTGGCGAAGCAGGGCCGCGGGGTGCGCACCTACCTGACGTGGCTGCTGCCGCTGATGCGCTTCACCGCGCTGGTGATGGCCGTGCTGGCCCTGGCCAGGCCGCAGGAGAGCGACTCGAAGGTGCGCGACGCCTCGGTCGAGGGCATCGACATCATGATCGCGCTCGATCTCTCGACCTCGATGGAGGCCGCCGACTTTCGACCGAACAACCGGCTCCACGTCGCCAAGGAGGTCTTGAGCGAGTTCATCTCGAGCCGCGCCAACGATCGCATGGGCCTGGTGGTGTTCTCGGGCGCCGCCTACACCCAGGCGCCGCTCACGCTCGACTACGGCGTGCTCAAAGAGGTGCTGCGGCAGCTGCGCACCCGGGTGCTGGAAGACGGCACAGCCATCGGTGACGCGGTCGCCACGGCGGTGAACCGGCTGCGCGACTCCGAGGCGAAGAGCCGGGTGATCGTGCTCATCACCGACGGCGACAACAACGCCGGCGTGGTGTCTCCGCTCGACGCGGCGAAGGCGGCCAGGGCGCTCGGCGTGCCCGTCTACACCATCCTCGTGGGCAAGGGCGGCAAGGTGCCCTTCCCCGCAGGCCAGGACATCTTCGGCAACACCGCGTGGCGTGACGTCGAGATCCCCATCAACCCGAAGCTGCTCGAGGAGATGGCCCAGCTGACCGGCGGCGAGTACTACCGCGCGACCGACCGCGCCGAGCTGAAGGAGAACCTCCAGAAGGTGCTCGACTCGCTGGAGCGCTCCAAGATCATCGAGGGCGGCGTCATCACCAACTACCGCGAGCTGTTTCACCCGTACCTGCTGTGGGCCTTCACGCTGCTGCTGCTGGAGCTGCTGCTGAAGTCCACCGTGCTCAGGGTGTTCCCGTGACGCCGTGGCGCTTCACCCTGCTGGGCTACAAGCTGGGCCTCGCGCAGCCGGTGTTCCTGGCGCTGGTGCCGGTGGCGCTGCTGGTGGGCCTGGTCGTCATCATCCTGGCCGTGCGCCGCACCACCCGCCTGGGCAAGGTGGTGCCCTCGCGGCTCGCCGAGGTGCTGGCGCCGGGCGTGTCGACGGCCCTGCCGGTGTTTCAGCGGCTCTCGCAGACGGCGGCCCTGGCCTTCTTCGCCATCGCGCTCGCGCAGCCGCAGTGCGGCGAGAAGGCCGAGGTGGTGAAGCGCCGCGGCATCGACGTGGTGGTGGCGCTCGACGCCTCGAAGTCGATGCTCGCCCGCGACGTCGCGCCCTCACGGTTGGAGCGCGCGCGGCTCGAGCTCTCGACGCTCCTCGACGAGCTCAAGGGCGATCGGGTGGCCATCATCGCCTTCGCCGGTGACGCCTTCATTCAGTGCCCGCTCACCAGCGACTACGGCGCCGCGCGCATCTTCCTGCGCGCCATCGACCCCAAAGAGATGCCCCAGGGAGGCACCAACATCGGCGCGGCGCTGCTGCTGGCCCGTCAGGTCTTCGACAACGCCGACCGCGGCTCGAAGGACAAGGTGATCGTGCTGCTCAGCGACGGCGAAGATCTCACCGGCGCCATCGACGAGGGCATCGACGCGCTCAGAGAGATCAACGCCAGGGTGCTCGCGGTGGGCATCGGCAGCGAGCAGGGCGAGCCCATTCCCGTGCTCTCGGAGCGCGGCGACCTGGTCGGCTACAAGAAGGACGAGAACGGCACCACCGTCATCACCCGGCTCGATCGCGCCGGGCTCACCCGCATCGCCAGAGACACCGACGGCGAGTTCTTCTTCCAGCCCCGCGGGGTCGCGATCCCCGAGGTGGTGAAGGTCATCGACACGCTCCAGAAGGCCGAGCTCGAGAGCCGGCTGACGATGAAGTACGGCGAGATCTTCCAGCCCTTCGTCGCGCTGGGGCTGCTGTTCCTGATCCTCTCGATGCTCATCGTGCCGTCGTGGAGGTGGGCGCGATGAGCCGCCGCGGGCTGCTGGTGCTGCTGATCGCGCTGGGCTCGGCCATGGGCCCGCTCGAGAAGAACCACGACGCCATCGACGAGGGCATCTCGGCCTACGAGCAGGGTGACTACGAGCGGGCGCTGGCGGCGTTCGATCGCGCCGAGAAGGACAAGGGGGCCGACCCCCGCGTGCACTACAACCGGGGGCTTTCGCTCCACAAGCTCGAGCGCGACGACGAGGCGAAGCAGGCCTTCAACCGCGCGCTCGAGCTCGACCGGAGCGGCGAGTACGCCTCGAAGATCCACTACAACCTCGGCACCATGGCGGCCCTCGCCGGCCAGAAGGAAGAGGCCGTCAAGGAGCTGCGCCGCGCGCTCAAGAAGGACCCGACCGACGAGCTGGCGCGTCACAACCTCGAGGTGCTGCTCCGTGACCTGCCCCCCAAGAGCAAGAGTGGCCAGGACGGCGGCGCGCCTGATGGCGGCAAGGCCGACGGCGGCAAGCCCGACGCCGGCATGGACGGCGGCGTCTCGGACGGTGGCAGCGACGCGGGCCGTCCCGACGCCGGCGGGCGCGACGGCGGCGAAGGCGACGGCGGCTCCCCGTCGGACGGCGGGGCTGACGCGGGCCCTCCGAAAGACGGCGGCCAGGGCGACGGCGGCTCGGGCGACGGGGGCCAGGGCGATCAAGACAAGAAGGGCGACGCCGGGAGCGACGGGGGCCAGGGCGACGGCGGCGACGACGGCGACCCCAACCAGCCCGCCGACGCCGGCGCCGATGGCGGGGCCGATCGCGGCGGCGACGCCGGGCTGCCCGTCGAGCTGATGGGCCTGCCCGATGGAGGCATGACCCCGGCCGAGGCCGAGAAACTGTTGGAACCCCTCAAGCGCAACGAGAAGAATCTGCAGCTCTGGCGCTTCCGCCAGAAGACGCAGAAGAACGACCCCAATGGCAAGGACTGGTAGCGCTCTCATCACCGCGCTGGCGTTGCTCGCGGCCGGCCCGGCGCTGGGCGCCGAGCTCGAGTTCTACATGACGGTCGACCGCACCAAGGTCGGCACCGAAGACACCTTTCGCTGCGAGATCGTGGTGAGCAACGCGCCCGAAGGCGCCGTCGTTCAGTTCCCCGCGCCGCCCGAGTTCGAGGTGCTCTCTCGCAGCGAGTCCACCCAGATGAGCTACTCGGTGGGCTCGGGCGGCATGGGGCAGATCAAGCAGGTGCGGAAGTTCACCCTGGTGATGCGCGCGAACCGGGTCGGCACCCTCACCATTCCTCCGGCCGGCCTGCAGACCGCGTCGCGCACCTACAAGAGCGAGCCGGTGAAGATCGAGGTGGTGGCCGGTCGCCTCGCGCCCGAGCCGCGCGCGCAGCCCCGACGAGCGCAGAACCCGTTCGGCCTGCCCCCCGGCTTCCCCTTCGGGGACGACGACGACTTCCCCTCCCTGGGCGACCCCTTCGCCGACGACCCCGCCATTCCCCGCAGCGACTCCGACCTCTTCCTTCGCGCCAGCCTCGACCGGCCCGAGGTCTTCGTCGGAGAGCAGGTGACCCTGTCGCTCTTCATCTACTCGCGCATGGATCTGATGGGCGTCGACGCGGTGCAGATGCCCAAGCTCGAGGGTCTGCTCTCTCAAGACATCGCGACCCCGACCAACCTGCAGGCCGAAGACAAGACCCTGGGCGGCGTGCACTACCGCGCGTACCTGCTGCGCTCGAAGGCGCTCTTCCCGCTCAAGCCGGGCACCATCGCGATCGAGCCCGCCGAGGTGGACATCTCCTCGGGCGTGTACCCGTTCAACCAGCGCAAGCTGCACCGCAAGAGCAACCCGCTGTCGATCAAGGTCAAGCCGCTGCCCGCCGGCGCCGCGAACGTCGGCAAGTGGCGCTTGTCGTCGACGGTGAACCAGACCGACATCGCGCTCGGCGAGCCGGTGCAGCTCAAGGTGATCCTCGAGGGCCGCGGCAGCCTCAGGAACGTGGTGATTCCGCCGCTGCAGGCGCCCGCGTCGTTCCGGGTGTTCGACCCGCAGCAGGCCGAGAAGACGTCGGTCAGCCGCAACCAGGTCGGAGGCCAGCGCACCGTCGAGTACGTGCTGGTGCCCCAACAGACCGGCCGCTTCGAGCTGCCCGGGCTCACCCTCGAGTACTTCGACCCCGAGTCGCAGCAGGTCGAGAAGACCTCGACCGACCCCGTGGCGATCACCGTGCGGCCCTCGGGCACCGGCCAGCAGGCGCTCGCAGTGCCCGGCAACCCCCAGGCCCCGGCCGAGCCGGCGGCCCGCAACCAGCTGGTCGGCGGGGGCCTCAAGTCCCTGCGGCACAGCGCCACCTTCTCGGCCCCGCGCACCGCCGCGTGGCGGCACCAGGCCTTCCTCCCGCTCGCCATCGCGCCGCCCGCGCTCGCCCTGCTGCTGGCGGCCATCGCCTTCGTGCGCAGCCGCGTCGGCCAGGAAGACGAGCAGTCGCGGAAGGACAAGCAGGCGAAGGCCGCGCGCAAGCGGCTCGCCCAGGCCGAGAAGGTGGCGGCCCAGGGGTCGACCACCGACTTCTACGCCGAGGTGGACAAGGCGCTCCGGAGCTTCCTCGAGGCGCGCCTGTCGTTGAACGTCACCGGGTTGACCCGGCCGCAGCTCGACGAGGCCATGGCAGCGGCGAAGGTGCCCGAGCCCGTGCGCCAGCGCGTGCTGGGGGTCTTCGAGACGTGCGACCTCGGCCGGTACGCACCGGGCATGGGCGACGCCTCGGCGCGGCGCCGGGCGCTCGACGACGCCGCGCACGCCATGGAGGTGTGGCCGTGATCGCCCTGACGCTCTCGCTGGTGCTGGCCTACACGCCGCAAGAAGCGCAGGCCCTCTTCACCGAGGCCAACGACGCCTACTACCGGCAGGAGTACCCGGTGGCGGTCGAGAAGTACCAGCGCCTGCTCGCGGCCGAACAGGGCGGGCCCGACGTGCTCTTCAACCTCGGCACCGCGCACCTGGCGGCCAACGAGCTGGGCCCAGCGGTGCTCTTCCTCACCCGCGCGTCGCGCCTGTCACCAGACGACGACGTCGCCGCGCAGCTCGCGGTGGCCCAGCAACGCCAGCTCGATCAAGTGGTGGGCGCGCAAGAGAGCGATCCGTTCCTCCAGCGCCTGGCGCGCGCCGTCGACGATCGGCCGATCACCCTGGGCTTCGTCGCGGCCTGGTGGCTCGCCTTCGGGCTCCTCCTGGCCTTCGTGCGGGCGCCTGCAGGTCGGCGCTGGGTGCTGGGCCTCGTCACCGCTGGAGCCTTCTTCGTCTCGACCGCCCTGGGGGCCGTCGTCGGCGTGCAGGTGTGGGTCGCCCAGTCGGTGCGCGAGGCCGTGGTGACGGCGCCCACGGCCGCGGCGCGCGAGTTCCCCGGCGAGTCGGCGAAGGTGGCCTTCGAGGTGCACGCGGGGCTCCTGGTGCGGGTGATGGAAGACACTGGCCGCTTCGTTCGAATCCGGCTACCCAACGCGCTCGAGGGCTGGGTCGAGAAGACGCAGGTCGCTCCCCTATGAGGCGCCGATGATCGAGGTGGTCAACGCACAGAAGATCTACCGGCGCGGGGCCAGCGAGGTGCGCGCGCTCAACGGCGTGTCGTTGACGGTGCCCAAAGGCCAGTTCCTCTCGGTGATGGGCAGCTCGGGCTCGGGCAAGTCGACGCTGCTGAACCTGCTGGGCGCGCTCGACGTGCCCTCGAGCGGCGTCATCCGCATCGACGGGCGCGAGATCAGCAAGCTGCCCGACGACGAGCTGAGCCGGTTCCGCCGCGATCACCTGGGCTTCATCTTCCAGTTCTTCAACCTGCTGCCCACGCTGACGGCGATCGAGAACGTGCTGCTCCCCTCGCTCCTGGCCGGGAGGGCGCGCGCGGTCGAAGAGCCCAAAGCGCAGGCGCTCCTGGAGCAGGTGGGCCTCAAGGGGCGCTGGCAGCACCGGCCCGACGAGCTGTCGGGTGGTGAGATGCAGCGCGTGGCCATCGCCCGGGCCCTGCTGGGCGAGCCCTCGGTGCTGCTGGCCGACGAGCCCACCGGCAACCTCGACTCCAAGACCGGCGCCGAGGTGCTGCGCCTCATTCGCGAGGCCACCCGGGAGCGCGGCTTGACCGTGGTGATGGTCACCCATGACCCACGGGCCGCCGAGGTGGGCGACCGGCTGGTGCGCCTGGCCGACGGCCTCATCATCGGCGACGAAGCGGTGCGCTCAGCGGCCTGACCTGCCCGGAATCGGGTGATTCGCGGCCTGGCTTCTTGGAACCGCGGCCGACGCCCGCTATACCTGCCGACAGTTGTGGGGGGGTTCTCCGGAAGCAAGGGAACCCGCACTGTGGTCCGTATCGAACTCGACGTCGGCCGTAACTTTCTCCTGTTGGAAATTTCTGGCCGTCCCACCTCGGAAGAGGCGGTCGAGGCCGAGGCGCAGATGCGAGCGGCCATCACGCGCCTGCGCGCTCCCTTCGACGTGGTGTCCGACGTGCGCGGGCTCGAGTCGCTCGAAGACGTTCCCTCGGCCGATACCCGGCGCCTCGGAGAGCTGCTCTCGCGCGCCAAGGTGCGGCGGGTGGTGCGGGTGGTGGGCAAGTCGAGCATCGCCGCCATTCAGATGGAGCGCGTGGCCCGCATGCTCGGCCACTCGGCCCACCTGGCCTTCTCGCGCGAAGAGGCCGAGGCCCTGCTGGCCCAGCGGTGAGCTGACACTTCGGGCGCACGAGCGGGCGCAACGGCGTTACGGTGCCGCGCTCCGATGCTCGCGCTCCTGCGGTTGGTCTCGTTTCGTCACCTCTTCGACAGCCCGCTGCGCACGGCGCTCACCGTCATGGGCGTCGCCGTCGGGGTCGCTACCCTCGTCGGCATCTCGTCGATCAACCGCTCGGTGACCCAGGCGTTCCGGTCGACCATCGACACGGTGGCGGGCAAGGCCGACGTGTCGATCGCCGGCACGGTGGCCGGCTTCCCCGAGGAGCTGCTCGAGCAGACCCGGAAGGTGAAGGGCGTGCTGCACGCGGCCGGCACGCTGACGGTGGTCGCGCCGGTGAAGGACAGCCCGGGCGAGTCGCTCTACGTGATGGGCATCGACTTCCTCGATGACGGGTACTTCCGCTCGTACGAGGGCGTCGATCGCGACGTCGGCAAGCTCAACGACGATCTCGAGTTCCTCAACTCGACCGATCGCATGCTGGTGGGCGAGCGCTTCGCGAAGGCGCACGCGCTCACGGCCGGCTCCACCTTTCAGCTCCTCACCCAGGACGGCGCGAAGGACTTCGTGGTGCACGGCCTCTTGAAAGAGACCGGGCCCGTCACCGCGTTCGGCGGCTCGGTGGGGGTGATGTTCTTCGCGTCGGCGCAAGAGGCCTTCGGCCGCGGCCGCGTCTTCGATCGCCTCGACGTGAAGATCGACCCGGTGATCGGCTGGGAGCCGGTGGTCAACGCGCTGCGAGAGAAGTTCGGCCCGGCCTACGAGATCGATCGGCCTGACAGCCGCGGCGCGAGCGTCGAGACCATGGTGCGGAGCTTTCAGCTCGGGCTCAACCTCGGGAGCGCCGTGGCCCTGCTGGTGGGCGTCTTCCTCGTCTACAACACGGTGTCGATCAGCGTGCTCCAGCGCCGGCGGGAGATCGGCACCCTGCGCGCCCTGGGCACCACCCGCAGCGGCATTCGCACCCTCTTCGCCCTCGAGGCCTTCCTCCTCGGGTCCATCGGCAGCGCCATCGGCATTCCCTTCGGGCTGCTGGTGGGGCGCGGGGCGATCTCGTGGGTGAGCGACACCGTCTCGCAGATCTACGTGCAGGTGAACGCCCAGGACGTGCAGCTGGGCCTGCCCGAGGTCGCGTTCGGCGCCGCGCTGGGCATCTTCGGGAGCATCTTCGCGGCCCTCCGCCCGGCCATCATCGCGTCGGGCGTGCAGCCGGTCGAGGCGCTGCGCCGTGACGTCGCGGTCGGCGCGGGCGCGGTCGAGGTGCGCTCCTGGCCCATCTACACCGGCGTCGCCCTGCTGGCCCTGGCGTGGCCGGCCACCCTCATTCCTCCCCCGGTCGAGAACCTGCCCATCGGCGGGTACATCTGCATCTTCTTCATCTTGATGGGCGCGACGCTGCTCTCGCCGCTGTTGCTGCGGCACCTCAACGGGCCGCTGGCCGGGCCGAGCCAGGCCCTCTGGGGCTTCCCGGGCCGCCTGGCCGCCGACAACTTCGCGCGCGCGCCGGTGCGCACGGCGGTGCCCGTCTCGGCCCTCTCGGTGGGCGTGGCGATGAGCATCACGCTCGGCGCCTTCATCGGCAGCTTCCAGCGCAGCGCCGAGACGTGGATTCGCCAGGCCATTCCCGCCGACCTCTTCGTCACCTCGTCGGCCAAGGTCGCGGGCGTGCAGAACCAGCCGATGGCCGCGTCGGTCGGCGACGAGCTCGAGCGCTTCGAGTCGGTGTCTGCGCTCGACCGCGTGCGCGTCTACCCGGCCGATGTGCTCGGGCTGCGCGTCTTCATCATCTCGCTCATCCCCGAGGTGTACGAGCGAAGGGGCCAGCCCACGGTGTTGTCGGGCTCGCTGCCCACCCCCGCCGAGCGCGAGAAGGACCTCGTCACCATCAGCGAGAACTTCGCCCGGCGCCGCAACCTGAAGGTCGGCGACGCGTTCGAGGTGAAGACGCCCACCGGCGTGCACACCTGGAAGGTGGGCGCGGTGATCATCGACTACACCTCGGACCAGGGCTCGATCATCATCGAGCGCAAGCACTTCACCCGGCAGTTCAACGACGATCAGGTCGACAGCTACCACCTGTACGTGGACGACCCGTCGAAGATCGAGGCCGTGCGCCAGAAGGTGACCGAGCGCTTCGGCAAGGCCTTCGATCTCTACGTGCTCTCGAACGCCGAGCTGCGCGACGAGGCGATGAACCTGGTGGGGAGCGCCTTCAAGGTGACCTACGCGATGGAGGTCGTGGCGGTGCTGCTGGCGCTGCTGGGCATCATCAACACGCTGCTGGCGGCGGTGCTCGATCGCACGCGAGAGATCGGCCTGCTGCGGGCCATCGGCGCCGACCGAAAGCAGGTGCTCCGGCTCATCGCGGCCGAGGCGAGCCTGATCGGGTTGGTCGGCGGGCTGATGGGTACGTGTGTAGGCGCGTTGGTAGGCCTGGTGCTGACCAAGGTCGTGGGCGTGCAGGCGACGGGGTGGAGCTTTCCGTTCCTCTTCCCCTGGGTCACCGCGGGGCAGATGCTCCTCATCTCGATCGTCGCGTCCACGCTCGCGGGGCTCTACCCTGCCCGGCGCGCGGCCCGGCTCGACGTGGTGGAGGCCCTGGCCTACGAATGACGGCGCCAGGCCTTCGCGTCGAGCGTGACGGAACAGGCTATGCTCCCGGGCGCATGGGTTCGCCGTTTCGCATCCTGGTGGTCGAAGACGAGCCGGTGATCCGCGAGCTGGTGCGCAGCATGCTCAGCGATGGCGACGTCGAGGTGGAGTGCGCGGCGACGGGCGCCGAGGGGCTCAAGCTCGCGCGGACCCAGTCGTTCGACCTGATCCTGCTCGACGTGGTGTTGCCCCAGCTCGACGGCATCACCGTGTGCCGCATGCTGCGGGCCGACGCGGCGACGGCGAAGGTGCCGCTCCACATGCTCACGGCCAAGGCCAAGAAGAGCGACGTCGAGGTCGCCATGAAGGCCGGCGCCGACGGGTACATTCACAAGCCCTTCCGCGGCGCCGAGCTGATGGACCTGGTGGCCACCCTGCGCGCGGCGAAGGGCTGAGCGAGCGCCTACGGCAGGCGCGGGTGAACGAAGCGCGCGAGCGCGAACATGTCGTCCCAGTCGAGCTGGTCGAACTCCACCGCGACCGCCTCCTCGTCGCGACGACGTACAGTGGCGGCCGTCACCACCTCGCGGTCGTCGGGCAGCGGAATCGAGAGCGTCACGCGGTCGCCCGACGCCAGGAAGTCGCCCAGCACCCGCAGGCCCTCCATCGACAGGTTGTCGGCCTTCGCCAACACGGCCTTGCCCTGCGTGAAGAGCTTGACCATGAAGCGCGCATCGACTCGGGGGTGACTGCGCGTGGGAGACGGCGGCTGGGCAGTGATGCTGATCATCGGGTCCTCTTTCGCGTGGTGTGCAACAAGCCGGTGCAAGGATGGATCGCCCTGTGGCTGCCGCAATTTTTCGACGCTCGCTGATCGGAAGCCGCTGACATGACTCGGGCGAAGATCGGCCTGGTCTGCAGCGGCGGCGGCGCGCGCGGGGCGTGGGAAGCGGGAATCATTCGCTACCTGCGTGAAGAGCTGACGCCCGACGTGCGCCGCCACGTGCGCTTCGACATCCTCTCGGGCACCTCGGTCGGCGCGATGACGGCGTGCTACCTCGCCGCCACCATGGACGCGCCCGATGATCAGGGCCGCGGCCTCGCCTCGCTGTGGACCAGCCTCTCGCTCGAAGAGGTCTTCAAGGTCGCCGGCGAGTCGGCCTGGAGCGTCGGCCGCAAGATGTGGCAGGCCACCCGCAACGACGAGAAGCCCGATGGCTGGCGGCTCTACGACTTCCTCCACCCCGAGCCGCTCGAGGCGATGGTGCACCAACGCATCGCCTGGCCCCGCATCGCCGCGAACCTGGCCAGGGGCCTCTTCGACGCCGTCTCGGTCAGCGCCACCCGGATTCGTGACGGCCGCACCGAGGTGTTCCTCCAGCGCCGCGAGCCCGGCCTGCCCGAGTGGAGCCGCGACCCGTGGACGGTCGCGACCGACGTGGTGCTGGGCCCGGAGCACGCCCTCGCCTCGGCCGCGATTCCCCTGCTCTTCCGCTCGGTGAAGGTCGGCGACGAGTACTACTGCGACGGCTTCGTTCGCCAGAACACCCCGGTCTCGCCGGCCCTCCGGCTGGGCGCCGACCGGCTCCTCATCCTCTCGCTGCGGCACAAGCCTCGCGTCGCGGTCGACCCGCCCAGGCTCACCAGCCTGCCCTCGACGCCGCAGGTGATCGGCAAGGTGCTCAACGCGTTGATGCTCGATCGGCTCGATCACGATCTCGATCGCCTGCGCCGCGTGAACGCGCTGGTCGAGAAGGGCCGGCAGCTCGGGGGCGAGCTCTTCGTCGAGCAGCTCAACGCCGCCATGGCCTCGACCCGCGGCGTGCCCTACCGCTTCATTCGAGAGCTGGTGGTGCGCCCGTCGCGCGATCTCACCGACATCGCCCGGCCCCACCTCGAGTCGCGCGCCAACCGGGAGTCGACCGAGGCCCTGCCCACCCGCCTGCTGCACCGCCTCGCCGGGAGCCAGCTCTTCAGCCAGGCAGAGCTCGGCAGCTACCTGCTCTTCGACGGCCCCTACGCGCGCGACCTCATCGAGCTGGGCATGAGCGACGCCCACGCCCGTCGCGAGCAGCTGCTCGAGTTCTTCGCCCCGGACTGAGCGGTCTGTCGGAGCGGACCCGGTTTGCGCAACCGTTCTGCCCGGTTGGCGCAGGCACGCTTGGTGCTCAGGGCCCCTCCACACTCGCTGGAGGAACGACCATGAGCCGCATCGACCAGGTGTCCATCACCCAGACCGTTGGCCGCCAGAGCCAGAAGCAAGACTTCGGCGAGGTGCTCAAGACCTCGCTTCAGCAGGGCGCGAAGGCGGTCGGCCTGGTGAGCGGGGCGGTGCTCCAGAACATGCCGGGCGCCGGCGTGGTGAGCGCGGCCGTCTCGGCGGTCACCGGCTTCGCCAGCCAGGCGCCCCACTCCGCGGCCGCCGCGTCGTCGGGCATCATCAACGTCGGCGGCGGCGTCGCGTCGGGCGGCGGCGGCCTCGGTGGTGGTCTCGCGAACGCCGCCGTCGGGGGCGACGCCGCGGGCATGGTCAACGAGATGCGCGCCGAGGCGAACCGCTCCATGGCCATGCAGATGGCGATGCAGCAAGAGAGCCGAGAGTACAACACCATCTCGAACGTGCTCAAGGTGCGGCACGACTCGGCGAAGGCCGCCATCAACAACATCCGCTGAGGCACGCCATGGCCATCAACCCTCTCAGCGGTGTCGGCACGGCGGGCGTCTCGGGCGCCGGCTCCGTCAACAAGCCACAAGACGCCTTCAGCAAGGTGTTCAAGGGCCAGGCGCAGGGGCCCCAGCGGCTCGAGAACGCACCGATTCCCGCGCAGCAGCAGGCGCGGGCCGCCGCCGTCGAGCGCGCCGCGCCATGCAAAGCCGAGGCGACCTCGACGACGAAGGTGGGCGCGGCGAACCAGCCCCAGCAGGTGGCCGGCAAGATGCTCGACCAGGTGCAGGCGGCGCAGTCACGCATGGACCAGATCCTCCAGCTCGCCGAGTCGGGGAAGGCGTTCAGCCCCGCCGAGCTGCTCTCGCTCCAGGCCCACGTGTACCGCGCCAGCCAGGAGCTCGATCTCGCTGGAAAGGTCGTCGAGAAGGCCACCAACGGCGTGAAGCAGGTTCTCCAGACGCAGGTGTGAGGCACGCCATGTCCCCCCGACTCCCCCTCCTTCTCATCGGGCTGCTTTTCGTCGGCTGCCGCAGCCAGATTCAGCACGGCCTCGAGGAGCGCGACGCCAACGAGATCGTCACCGAGCTCACCTCGCGCGGCTTCGACGCGAAGAAGGTGCCCGAAAAGGGCAAGAAGCCGACCTGGGCCATCGAGCTCGACGACGCGAAGTCCACCGAGGCGCTGAGGGTGCTCACCGAGCTGAAGCTGCCTCGCAAGGGGCGCAAGACGACCCAGGCGCTGGTCGAGACCGCCAGCCTCATCGAGACGCCCCAGGCCGAGAAGCTGCGGGCGCTCGAGGCCCAGGAGGGCGACCTCGAAGAGTCACTCGAGACGATGGACGGCGTGAAGGCGGCCGCGGTCGAGCTGGTGGTGCCCGCCCCGCCGCGCCCTGGCGCGCAGCCC
>JACSRE010000409.1 GCA_014879945.1 Myxococcus sp. | reverse complement strand
GGGTGGGCGCGCCGGCGACGGCGACGCGCTCCATCGCGTCATAGGCGCTGAACAGCTCGTCGAGGCCCGGCGGCAGCTCGCGGAAGCCCGGCTTCGGCGGCAAAGGCTGCGAGCGCCCGATGCGCAGCGACTTCAGCTCGGGGACGTCGGTGCGCCGCATCAAGGTGGCGGTGGAGAGCGACAGCGCCACCCCCTTCCAGTCTTCGCCGGTGTCCTGGGCCACCGACGCGCGCATGCGCAGCGCGCCGCCCTGGAAGCCCTTCTCGAGCTTGAGCGTGTAGTTGGGCACCCAGCGCACCCCGGGCACCTGGTACTCGACCTCGAGCTCGACGGGGCCCGGCGCCTCCATCGAGAACGCCACCACGATCGCGCGCGTCACCTTCGCCTTCTGCGAGCGCTTCTCCTTCGACGCCTCGAGCAGCCGGCGCTCCCGCAGGGTGAGCTCCTCGCGCGCGTCCTTGAGCGCCTTCTCGACGGCGCGCTTGTCCTTGAGCAGCGTCTCCATGCGGCCGTCGACGAAGTCGGTCAACGCCAGCGCGGCCTCGACCGGCGCGGCCCGCGGCGCCTCGCCTTCCTTCGGCTCGAAGGGCAGGGGCTTGAGCGCCTGGAACTCCCGCAGCTCGGCGTCGGCGCGGTTGAAGCGCAGCTCCAGGCGGCTCACCTCGGCCCTCGCCGCGTCGCGCGCCTTCGTCTCGGCCGACTCGTCCACCGCGTCGCCGAACTGCACGTCGAAGCCGGGGCGCACGTCGAGCACCCGAAGGCCCACCGGCCCCGTCAGCACCCGCGCGCGCACCGAGCCGGGCACCAGGCTCATCGGGAGCCCCACCACCCGCAGCTCGCCCGAGACGCCGTCGACCCTGGCGCGCCGCGTACACACCGCGCCCTCACGGTAGATGGTGACGGCCTGCAGCTCGCTCACGACGTTCATGGAGCCCCTCTCATGTCGGCTCAACGCGCCGACCCACCAGTGTGATGACAGCACCTTCGAAACCGTGCGGCGCCGCCCTGTTTCAGCAGGCTTCGGTGCACTTGAGCGACTGGTCCTGCTGCACCGCGCACCGGTTCGAGGCGCACTCGGCGTCTTGGGCGCACACCGCGCCCAGCGGCTTGGTCGGCGGGCGGCACGAGAAGGTGTTGGTGCGATCGCACCAGCCCTGCGCGCAGGGGATGCTGACGGTGGTGTCGGCGTCGAGCGGGAAGGCGCACGGCTCGTTGAGCGCCGCTGGGCCCGTGCAGGTTCCGGTGTCGCCGTTGCCCGAGGGCTTGCAGTAGGTGTCGACGCCGGTGCAGGCGTTGCGAGACGGCGTACAGGGCTGGCCGCGCGTCGGCGCGGCCCTGCAGATCTGCATCGAGAGATCGCAGCTCGCGCCCGCCGCGCACTGCTCGCCGACGTACACCGCGTAGCGAGAGCCCCGGCAGGCGGTGCCTTCGTCGTCGGGCGCGCGGCAGGTGCCTCGAGTGGGGGCGCTCGAGGGGAAGGCGCTCCAGTCGACGTCGGAGCAGAGCAGGCCCGGTTGGCAGCTCCAGTGGAAGCTGCAGGGCGCGTTCTCGGGTTGGGGGCGCACGCAGGTGCCGGTGAGGCCCCTGACCCAGGGCACCACGTCGCAGGCCAGGCCGGGCTCACAGGTCGACGGCAGCGTCGCGTCGAACTGGCACGAGTCGCCCAGCTTGCGGCGCGGCCGGCAGGTGCCCCCGTGGCAGATCAGATCGGCCTCGCACTCGGGGCTCGCGGCGCAGGGGGCGTCGAGGGGTTTGACCGGCGCGCACCTGCCGTCGGGGCCGCAGACCAGCCCGGGCGCGCAGCCGAAGGCGCAGAACTCGCCCTGCTTCGGAGAGGACGAGCACACGCCCCGGCACACCCCGTCGGGCTTGATGCAGACGGTGCCGGCGACGCACTCCGGCGCGTTGACGCAGGTCTCTCCGGCGGGCACCGCGCCGATCAGCAGGCCCGTGCGGAAGGTGCAGTCGGCGAAGGGCCGCGCCACCGCGCCTGGGTAGTCGGGAGGGAAGGTGGGCGGGCAGGCCGACGTCTTCATGCGCCGCTCGCACGCGCTCACCCGCGCCGGGTCCACCCGCACCAGCTCGCGCTCGAACGACTGCTGGAGCGCCCCGTACTCGGCCAGACACCGCGCCTGTTCATTCTGCACGCAGGCGGCGTCGGCCTCTTTGTGGAAGGCGACGTAGCAGCGCTTCTTGAGGGCGCACCTGGCCGCGGCCAGCCGGTCGCACGACTCGGTGGGGCTGATGGTGGCGCCCGCGTCCATCGCGCCGGCGTCGGGCTCCCGCATCATCGGCGCAGGACACCCCAGGAGCAGTGCAGCGGCAACGAGCGCGAGGGCAGGGCGGAGCACGGTGGCGAGAACCTACCGCCGCGCCCCCGAGACAGGAACGCGCATTTCCGACCGGCCCGCGCCTTCGGCCCACCAGGCGCTCAGGAGCCCCGCGAGCGCGCCCGGCGCCGCCTCACTCAGCCGCGCTTCTTCACCACCCCGGACTTGTCGAGGAAGTACGGCTCGGCGAGGCGCTTCTCGACCTTCTCGCGAAAGCCCTCGACCGGAAACCCCGTCTCGGCCAGCACCTCGACGCAGCGGGTCTGCACGCGCCGGGCGGTCTCGTCGTGGGTGAGCAGCTCGAGGATCGGCTCGCGGCCCTTCGCGTCTTTGAGCGAGCCCAGCGTGCGCAGGGCCGCCATCTTCACGTCGTCCGACATGTCCTTCAGCAGCGCGATGGTGGCCTCGGCCAGGCCCTCGTGCTGCTTGCCCTCGAGGAAGTGCAGGAGCACCTCTTTCTTCTCGGGGTCGCGGGTGTACTCGGCGCCCAGGCGGCGGAGCTCGTCGAGCGCGATGGCGATGACAAGCGGCTCCTCGAGGATGTCGGCGAGGATCTTCACGGCCCAGCTCGACGCCGCGTCGTTCTTCTTGAGGAACTCGACCACCTTCGGCACCGCCTGCTCGCCCTGCGCGGTGATGGCGTCGAACACCATCGCCTTCTCGTCGGCGTCGGTCGTCTGCGGGTCGACCACCATGGTGAAGCGCTGCATCAGCACCGGCAGCACGTCGGGCGAGCGGGTCTGCACCAGCTCGTCGATGGCCTTCTGGCGCGCCTGGGCTTCACCGTACTTCTCGGTGACCTTCTTCTTCAGCTTCTGCGCCTTCTCGGCCGGCGTACTGCTCTTGAAGATGTCGAACAGACCCATGGCCGCGCGCCTCGCACACCCAACGTCGAAAGGAAAGTCAGAGCTTCAGCTTGGCGCGAACGGGCCCGACGTAGTGGCTCTCGATGGCGTCGACGGCGTGCTTGAGCGCGGGGCCTTCACCCTCGGGCAGCTTCACCTGCACCACCAGGTAGAGGTCGCCCGCCGGCTCTCCGCGCAGCCCCGGCACGCCCTTGCCGCGCAGCCGCAGCTTCGAGCCCGATTGCGTGCCCGGCTTGAGCGTCACCACCCCCGAGCCTCCGAAGACGGGCACCTTGATCTCGGCGCCGAAGAGCGCCTCTTTCAGCGTCACCGGGAGGTCGAGGTAGAGATCGCGGCCCTCGCGGCGCACCAGGTCGTGCTCGGTCACCTCGAGATCGACGAACAGATCTCCCGGGGGGCCGCCCCGGTCGCCCGGCTCGCCCTGGCCCGCCAGCCGCACCCGCGAGCCCGTCTCGACGCCGGCCGGGATGCGAACCTCGAGGCGCCGGCCGTTGACGGTGATGGTCTTGGTCGCGCCCAGCACCGCGTCTTCGAGCGAGACCTGCATGGCGGCGATCAG
>JACSRE010000375.1 GCA_014879945.1 Myxococcus sp. | reverse complement strand
CCGCCCCCGGCGCCGATGCCCCCCGCGCAGCCCGCGGTCGCCCAGCCCGCCGTCGCGCCTGCGCCGGCCAGCTCCGCGACGCCCGCCGCGGAGCCTGCCGCCAGCGCACGCCCCTCGGCGGTCGACCGGGTTCGCGGGCGCTTCGGCCTCGGCTTCGTCGGCACGCACCTGGTGCCCGTCGGGTACGGCGCGCCCAGCGGCACCGCGGACATGCCCGGCATCCTCCCGCTCGGCGGCAGCGCGAGCTTCCAGCAGATCGTCTCGGTGCCGACCATCGGAGGCCTGTACTGGACCCAGGTCGCCTTCGGGCCGGTGAAGGCCCTCGGGGTGGCGGTGGGGCTGGGCATGAGCTCGACCGGCTCGGGCGTGCAGACCGAGTCGCCCGGGCAGAACCCGCAGAGCCTCGCCGCGCCGCCCATCTTCGGCATGGTGGTGCACCTGGGCATGCCCATGGCCATCTCGTCGGGCGAGCACATCCTCATCTCGCTCGCGCCCGAGGCGACCTTCGGCTTCACCTCGGGGCTCGCCCGGCCCATCGCTGGCGTGACGGCGCCGCCCGCGGCCCTCTCGGGCAGCAGCGTTCGCATCGGCGCGCGCGCGGCGGCTGAGATCTTCCTGGGCTTCATCGGCCTGCCCGAGGTCTCCATCGAGGCGGGCTTCCGCTTCGGCGTCGCGGTGGACAGCGCGTCGGTCACCGTCGGCGGCGCCAAGTACACCGCGGGCTCCACGCTGCTGGTGACCTCGCTCGAGGGCACGCCGTGGAACGTCTTCACCAGCACCATCGCGGCCCGGTACTACTTCTGATGCCACGCGCGCGGCTGTTCCCGCTCCTGGCCGCAGGGCTGGTGAGCGCGTGCTTCGATTACGGCGGGGCCGTCGACTCTTCAGGCGCCCTGCCGGCCAACGTGGGAGCGCGTGGTGACGGGCGGGTGCTGGGCGCGCAGCTCCCCGCCCCGGGAGCGCCCATCGGCGCGGCCTCGTTCGGCGTCGGGAGCGCCGGTGGCCCGGGCGGCAGCGAAGCCGGCGGGCCCGGTGGCGAACCAGGCGGTCGCCCAGAGCCCGGGGAGCCCTCGCGGACGGGCGGGGGCTCCAGTGGCATCAGCTGTCGCAAGCCGCAGGAGTGCTTCGAGATCCCCAACGCGCCCGCGTCGATTGTCGCCGACTTCACCCGGGCCTGCGGCACGAGCATGGGCACCTTCGCCGTCGGGCTCTGCCCGACCTCGACCGGCCCCAGCTGCCTCGGCATTCCGTGGCCTGGCGCCGATGGCGGCACGTACCCCATGAACCAGCGCACCGGCGCGGGCTACTGCGCGACCATCTCAGGAGACAGCAGCGACTACCTCTGTCGCGACATCGGCGGCCAACCCAGTGGCCCGGGGGCTCCATGCGTGCGGTAGCCGTCTCGCCCCAGCACCCCGAGGTGTCGAAGTGACAAGTCTGCTGCTGTTGTTCCTCTCGGCCGCCCCGTGCGCCCCCGAGAAGTGCGAAGCCGAGTGCGTCGCCGGCGCCGCGAAGTCCTGCGTGGCCGCCGCCGCCGCCCTCCAGGCGAGCAACCCCATCAAGGCCGCGGCCTTCCTCCAGCGCGCCTGCAGCGCCGAAGACGGGCCCGCGTGCGCCGAGCTGGCGGCGCTCTTCCGCGGCGGCCGCGGCGTGCCCGCCGACGCCACCCAGGCCCGGCAGTTCGAGGGCCGCGCCTGCGCGCTCAAGGTGGGCACCAGCTGCCTCGAGCTGGGCCGCGCCGAAGAGAAGGAGGCCGCGCTCGCGCGCACGGCCGAAGACACCCGCGGCGGCATGGCCCGCAGCGCCGCCTACCTCTCGGCCGGCTGCGACGCGAAGGTGCCCGCCGCCTGTGGAGAGCTCGCGCGGCTGCACGCGTGGGGCTGCGGCGTGAAGGCCGACGTCACCGCCGCCGCGCGGTTGGCGAAGCAGGCCTGCGACGCCGGCGACAAGCCCGCCTGCCGCTACCTCGCCTTCTTCCTCGAAGAGGGCCTCGGTGGCCGCCGCGACGCCCGGCGCGCCGCGGAGCTGCTCAAGGCCAACGCCGACGCGAAGCCCCTCGCGCCGCCGCCGGCCTGCGACGACTCGCCTGGGCTCATCTCCTTCGAGAGCGGCGCGCGCGGCGTCGAGGTGCAGGTGGACGGCCTGGCGCTGGGCGCGGCGCCGGTGGTGGCGCGCCTCTCGGCGGGCGCCCACGTGGTGGTGGCCCGCGCCCCGGCGCGCGAGCCGGTGCGCCTGGAGCTCACCGTGACGGCAGGCCAACGCGGGCGCCAGGTGCTCGAGTGGCCGGCGTCGCTGCGCGTCGAGACGACGCCCCCCGGCGCCCTCGTCACCCTCGATGGGAAAGAGGCCGGCCTGACGCCGGTGACGGCGCCGCTGCCCACGGGGCGGCACGAGGTGACGGTCGCGCTCGCCGGGTTCGCCCGCGAGGCCCGCACCGTGTCGCTCGCCGCCGGCGAAGAGCGGGTCGAGCGCCTCGAGCTGCGCTCGCTGCCCGGCCTCGCGCAGGTCTCGAGCGAGCCGCCGGGCGCGCAGCTCGAGGTCGACGGCAAGCCGGTGGGCACCACCCCGTGGAGCGGCGTGCTGCCGCCCGGCCCCCACCGCGCCCGCGCCACGCTCGAGCGGTTCCTCCCGCTCGACCAGCCCTTCACGGTGTCGCGAGGCGAGCCGGTGACGGTGGCCCTCGCCTTCAAGGCCGACCCGCGCTTCCAGCCCGCGCTCCTGCACGTCGAGACGACGCCGCCGGGCGCCTCCATCAGCGTCGACGGCTCCATCGTCGGCGTCACCCCCTGGGAGGGCGAGGTGCCGCGGGGAGAGCACGACGTGGAGCTGACGCTGGCCGGCCACGTCACCGAGCAGCGGCGCGTCAACGCCCTCGGCCGGGAGCCGTACCAGCTCAAGGTGAAGCTCAAGCCCGTGCCCGTGGTGAAGGAGCAGCCGGTGGTGCTGTCGGTGACGAGCCAGCCCGCGGGCGCCGCGCTGCAGCTCGACGGCAAGGGCGTGGGCAAGACGCCGTGGTCGAGCAAGGTGATGCCCGGCAGCCACGAGGTGAAGCTGACGCTGGCTGGCTACGAGCTCTACACCGACCTGGTCGCGGCGCCCGGCGTGGTGCAGGCGAGCCTGACGCCGCTGCCCAGCGGCGTGCGCGTCTCGCTCCCGTCGACGCCCGGGGACCTGCAGGTGCTCATCGATGGGCAACCCGTGGCCGCCGAGGGCGGGGTGTACGCGTCGCCGCCCGGCCGCCACCTGGTGGAGCTGCGCGCCTCGGGTTTCCTGCCCGCGAAGACGACCAGCGCCGTGGGCCCGGGCCAGGTGACGGTGGTGTCGATGAAGCTCGTGCCTGCGCCCGTGGCCGCGAAGCAGGGCCTGCGCGTCACCAGCGAGCCTTCGGGCGCGCAGGTGTCGCTCAACGACGCGAAGGTGGGCGTGACGCCCTGGGAAGACACCGCGCTCACGCCGGGCCCGTACCGGGTGACGGTGAGCCGCCCGGGCTTCGAGCCGGCGTCGGTGAGCCTCGAGGTGAAGAAGAAGCAGGTGACGGAGCACGCCGTCGCGCTCACGCCCTCGCCGGTGCCGGTGGCCATCGAGTCGACGCCGGCGGGCGCGCGCGTCTTCGTCGACGGCGACGACAAGGGCCTCACGCCGCTGATGGTGCGGCTGCCGCCGGGCAAACACCGCGCCTACCTGGTGCTCGAGGGCCACCAGACGGTGGACGAGCTCAAGGACGTCGAGGTCGCCGCGACGCCGAGGTGGGCCTGGGCGCTGGTGTCGA
>JACSRE010000432.1 GCA_014879945.1 Myxococcus sp. | reverse complement strand
AGCGCTCGAAGAACCCCAACAGGGCGTTCTGCAGTCGAGGTTGCCGTTCGAGGTCGAGTGACGAAGCTGGGCGCCAAGGTGACGGCTCGAGCTCCCGGTCCGGGTCACGCCCACGTCGCTTCGCTTCGCCGCCACCTTCGTCGGCGCCAGCACCTCGGTCGAACTCGAGGTCGGCAATCCTTCACGGGTGGCGCGCGCCGTCACCGTCGAGCTGGCTGCGCCGTTCTCGGTCGAGACGCCACTCGAGCTGAGACGGCCCTCGGTTCACGACCAGATAGAATCGAGGACTGTGCCGAGAGCCGTACCAGTCAGCCGCTGGTGAATGCTGATTGCGTCTCGCTCGGTCATCCCTGCGATCAGATCGGCTACCAACCTCGCCCGCGCTGTCTTGTCGGAGGCGTCGTTGAGCAGTTCCCGAAACTGCACGGGGAGGATCTTTCGCTCATGGTCCTTCGACGAGGTGGCCGCCGACCAGAAGGTGGTGAACAGTTCACGAATCACTCTCCGCTGACCGTGCTGTTGGGCCGCCAACGCCGGGTGGCCGAAGACGAAGTGCTTCATCACGAGCTTGAGGGTGTCGACCTCGAATCGCTCGTTCGATGGCAACTCAAGAGTATCCCCTTTGAGTTTGGCCGCGAGGATGAACCTGTTGATCAACTGAGACGAGAACCAGTTCAGGGTTCCTCGCTGCGCCGAGGACCCATCGAACGGCCGGTGGAGTTCCGGAACGTCCAAATGTTTAAGGGCGTCGAGGAAGCGGTCCGCTCGTTTCCGTGACTCCTTCTCCAGACTATCGACGAAAGAGTCGCGGGCTGCGCCCCCGGCAAGCAACTGGTCGAGCGGCACCATGCCGGCGCGATAGGAGTCCTCCATGTCGTGCACCGCATAGGTGACGTCATCGGACCAATCCATGATCTCGGCCTCAATTGACCGAGCGTCTCCGCGGGGCCCCAAGCCGCGGGCGAACTCGAAGGAAGGCTGGTCCTCCTTGTAGTGGCCCCACTTGGTGCCGTCCTTCTTTGTTGGAGTTCGAGACCAGGGGTACTTGAGGACGGCGTTGAGGGTGGCCCGGGTAAGGTTGAGTCCTCGAACGCCGGTTCGGCGAAGCGCGAGCCGGGTCACCACTCGAAACGACTGAGCATTCCCCTCAAACCCATCCTCGACCTTGGCGAGGTGCTTCACCTGCTCGTCGAGTTCGTCCTCTGCGATATGACCGAACGGTGGATGGCCGAGGTCGTGGGCGAGACAGGCGGTCTCAACCACGTCAGCACTCAGCGCGGCGCTCGGACGATCCCTCAAGAGGCGCTGAGTGAGCCGACGCCCGAACTGCGCGACCTTCAGCGAATGCGTCAGGCGGTTGTGGAAGAACCGGCCCTCGTTGGCGGCCACCACCTGTGTGACGTCTGCCAAGCGGCGGAACGCATCTGAGTAGAGGACCCGGTCGCGGTCTCGCTCAAATGGCGAGCGGGACGGCTGGTTGCCTTCTTCGGGGTGCAGCCGGTCTTCACGACGCTGGTTGGTCACGAGCCGTTTGCAACGGCCAGATTCCAGTCGCGATTCAGGTGGAGCTTCCCTGCGTCCACCAGATGCCGGACAACCGTTCGTGCGGCATCGGTCTTCGAGGGGCTGGTCGCAACCGTCTTGACGACCTCGGCAACAGGTTGCGGCTTGGCGCGCACGGCTTCGATGATTTTTTCTTCGAGCTTCTTGTCGGTCACGGCTCCACGCTAACAGGCGTCCTTGATGAGTTCAAACCCGCCACGCCCACTCACGCCCCCGGGTCATGAGCGCCGTCGCGGTCGGGCCGCGCCTGCGGCCCCGCGCGCGCGCCGCACCCCGACCGTCACGCCCGGCTCGACGATCGACCCTCTGCACGTCTTCGCCCCGCACCGGCACGGCTCGGCCAACTCGAGCGGGAGCGCGTAGTCGCAGAAGAGCTCCTCGCCGAGCTCGAGCTCTCGGAGCGCCTGGATCAGCGCACACCCGTTGCCTGCGCGGGTGACGCCGGCCTCCACCCACGTTCGGCTCACAGGAGTGGTTCATCCAGTGTGTCTGCTCCACGTCGACGAGAAGATCAAAGAAGGAAACGGGGCGAAGGGTCGAGAGCCGAGCTCAAGGTGACCAACCAAGTACTCAGACGACGACTACGAAGACGGTGTGAATCAACTCATGAACACCGTCCACGAGATCGGATCAAGACCAGCTTCATGTTCTCGCGCATGCGCTCGCGCGCCTCGGGCTGGCGGACGGCGCTCCGGCGGGACGTCAGGCCGGGTAGCAGTACAGGCCGTCTGCGTCGTCGCTTCCATTGGTGATGAAGCGCGGGTTCTCCCCGGTCGGCCCCCTCTTCATCACCCTCCGTGCAGTGACGTCCGGCTCGAGGACCTCGTCGAGCTCGAGCCCGCTGTCGACCATCTCGATGAGCCGGCGCACCGCCCGGACTCTTGTGTCCCCGTTGAGACGGAAGACGCCGGTGTAGTCGGCGGCCGTCCAGACGCCGCCGAGGGTTTGCCGGGGAATGACGAGGTCCGTCCCGGCGAGGTGCTGGACGTTGAAGCGGGCGTAGGCCCCCTGGTTGGAGCCCGCAGAACGGTCATCGAGGCGCTCAACGCAGGGATGCGCTGCAAGCCAACCCTTCAGCGCAGCCACGAGCGCGTAGAGGTCGGGGTGAACGAGCCTCTTCGGCCCGAAGGCCCTGGGTCCGTCGGGTGCTGCGCCTGCCGGGCGCGCCGGGGGCGGAGGAGTCCCCGCAGCCGATGTCCCCGATGCTGCCTGCGTGCGGGGCCGCACGGAGAACCTGAAGGCCTCAGCCTTTGCCTTCCAATCAGCATCCAGGCTCACGCGGCAGCCGGGTCCGAAGGCAGCCAGCAGAGGCGTGAGCTGCTCCGCACTGCCGAGGTGCTCTGCCATGAACGACAGGATCAACGACTGCACTTCCGGGAACTCGGCCAGATCGCCGGCTACGGCTTGATTGCGGCTGAACTCGACGACGCTCCGGTTCGGCATTGGGAAGCAGTTCACAAGGCTCAGCGTCAGGAGGGCGCGCCGACCAAGCTGGTCGGGATGGAATGGGATCCCATTCCGCCCCGAGTCGAGGAGGTGCGCGATCTTCATCCCCCGGTCTTTGAGCCCGAGCCGCGCGGGCCCCCAGCGGCAGGTGAAGCGCACCGGCTTCTTGTTCGGCGGCCACGAACCTGGGATGGCGCCGCGCGTCAAGAGCGCCTTGAGGTCAGGCTCCGGGGCCCTGCCGGCTGCGGCGACCAGACCCCAGAGGCCAGCAAGGGGCTCATTGTCGGCCGCGTAGAAAACGGTGCCATCGCTGCGAAGGAACTCCGCGCCTTTCGGCGCCCGACAAGAGACCAGACGAAACGGCACGACGTTGCCGGGCTTCGCGAGCTGTTCGCTCAGCCACCGCTGGTACTCGCTCAGCGTGGCGGCAGGGAAGTACTCAGCTTGGGCGAGTTCGATCCATTCGAAGAGCGAGCCCTCCCAGGAATGCTGCTTCAAAGAGGCGGGACCACGCACGGACACGGGCACACGGATAATTGGAACACAAAAGCAGGAAACGGGGCGAAGGGTCGAGAGCCGAGGCGGCGTGCGAGGGGCCGGAGCGGTCGCAGTGAGAGGGCCAGCGTGCGCGCGGGGAAGTACACCTGCCACGCGGGGTGGATGCCGAGCTGCCACGGCTGCCACGTCGAGCTCAACCTCACCAGCCACCAGGTGCTGCAGGCGCGGGTGCTGGCCGATGACTCGCTCGACCCGACGCTGTTGAT
>JACSRE010000330.1 GCA_014879945.1 Myxococcus sp. | reverse complement strand
TGAGACGGCGCAGCGGGCGCTGAAGGAAGACGGCTGCGAGCGGGTGCTCATCGTCTACGAACCGCGCGACGCGTCTCGCCGACCCGAAGTGCGGGTGTACGGCGAAGACTCGAACGGCGCTCCACAGAAGCTCGAGGTGCTGCGATGAACGAGGCTCAACTCAACGCGATCGTCGAGCAGGTCGTGCGCAAGCTGTCGGGCGAGCTGGCCCGCGTTCCGTCGATGTCGTCTCCGGGCAGCAAGCCGGCCGCGGCCCCGGCCATCATCACGCGCCGCCCCGGCATCTTCGACGATCTCGACTCGGCCGCGGCCGCCGCCACGAAGGCGCAGGAGCAGTGGGTGCGCACCAGCGTCGAGACGCGCGAGCGCGTGATCGAGGCGATGCGCGAGGTGACGAGGCGCAACGTCGAGGAGCTCTCGCGCATGGCCGTCGAAGAGACCGGCCTGGGCAACGTGAAGGACAAGATCAGCAAGAACCTGCTGGTGGCGAACAAGACGCCCGGCATGGAGATCTTGAAGCCCATCGCCGTCAGCGGCGATCACGGGCTGATGCTGATCGAGCGCGCGGCCTACGGGGTGATCGGCGCCATCACCCCGTCGACCAACCCCACCGAGACGATCATCAACAACGGCATCGGCATGGTGGCGGGCGGCAACGCCGTCGTCTTCAACTGCCACCCCTCGGCCAGGGGCGTCTGCACCTTCTTCATCGCGAAGCTCAACGAGGGCATCGTCGCGGCGGGCGGCCCGCCGAACCTCATCGTCACCATTGGCAGCCCCACCATCGAGTCGGCCCAGGGGCTGATGAAGCACCCGGCCATTCGGCTCGTGGTGGTGACGGGCGGCCCGCTGGTGGTGAAGGCGGCGATGGCGTCGGGCAAGCGGGCGATCTGCGGCGGCCCCGGCAACCCGCCCGCGGTGGTGGACGAGACGGCCGATCTGGAGCGCGCCGCGAAGGACATCGTCGACGGCGCCTCGCTCGACAACAACATCGTCTGCATCGTCGAGAAGGAGATCTTCGCGGTCGCCTCGATCGCCGACGAGCTGAAGAAGAACATGGCGAAGTACGGCGGCTTCGAGGTGCCCTCGTCGGCCATCAACCGCCTCGAGAAGCTCGTCGTTCACGACGGCCACGCCGCGCGCGACTGGGTGGGCAAGGACGCGATGAAGATCGCCGAGGCCGCCGGGGTGCGGGCGCCCTCGGGCACGCGGCTGCTCTTCGCCGAGGTGGACCCCACGCACCCCTTCGTTCAGGCCGAGCTCTTGATGCCGGTGGTGGGCTTCTCGCGGCTCAAGACGGTGGAGGACTGCATCGCCGCGGCGCTCCAGGCCGAGCACGGCTTCGGGCACACCGCCACCATGCACTCGACCAACATCGATCACCTCTCGGTGATGGCGAAGGTGATGAACACCTCGATCTTCGTGAAGAACGGGCCCTCGTTCGCGGGCCTGGGCCTCACCGGCGAGGGGTACACCTCGTTCACCATCGCGTCGCCGACGGGCGAGGGCCTCACCACCGCCGTCAGCTTCACGCGTGAGCGCCGCTGCACCCTGAAAGACTCCTTCCGCATCATCTAGCCCCCTGTGCCCCTCGACCTGCCTGGACCAGCGCTCGGCCTCTTCGAGCTGGAGTCCCTCGCGAGGGGCCCGGTGGTGGCTGACGCGGTCGTCAAGCAGGCGCGCGTGCGGCTGGCGATCGCCGAGGCCGTCTCACCCGGCAAGTACCTGCTCGTCTTCTCGGGCGCGGTCGGTGAAGTCGAAGAGTCCTTCAAGGCCGGCCTCGCGGCGGGCGGCGCGCGGGTGCTCGACTCGCTGATGCTCCCGCACGTCGCCGAGGGCGTGGTGGGCGCGCTCGACGGGGTGTTCGCCGTGGTGGGCCCCGACGACGCGGTGGGGCTGGTGGAGCTGCACACCGTGTCAGCCACCTTGCGCGCGGCCGACGCGGCGCTCAAGCAGGCCGAGGTGCAGCTGACGGCGCTCCACCTGGCCAGGGGCATCGGCGGCAAGGGCTGGTTCAGCCTGCGCGGGGTGCAGCACGACGTCGAGGCCGCGCTCGACGGAGCGGCCGCGTCGGTGGAGCCGCACCTGCTGGTCGCCACCGAGCTGATCCAGCGGCCCCACGCCGAACTGCGTGGCCGGGTGCTGTAACCCTCTCGACGCGCCCGATACGCTCGCGCCCGCAGCATGCCCGCCCCTGTCGTCTGCCCCAGCTGCTCACGAGTCTTCCCGGCGACGGCGAGCGTGTGCCCTCAGTGCGGGGCGCAGGCCGACGCAGCCCCCCGCGCGACGCTGCTGGGCCGGGTCGAGCTGACCCGGGCCCCGGCGCGCACCGACGCGCCGCTCGAGCTGCCGCCCGATCCGACGGAGCACCGCCCGGCTCGCGCGAGCGCGCCGCCCGCGCCCCGGCCGTCTTCGGGGCGGCCGCCCGGCGCCAGCCCGCCGCGCCCTTCGCTCGAGCTCCCACCCGACGCGCCGGGCCCCCGTGGCGCGAACCCGGGCGGCCCGCTGCGCCCTTCGCTCGAGCTCCCACCCGACGCGCCAGGCCCCCGAGGCGCGAACCCGGCCGGCCCGCTGCGCCCTTCGCGCGAGCTCCCACCCGACGCGCCAGGCCCCCGAGGCGCGAACCCGGCCGGCCCGCCGCGCCCTTCGCTCGAGCTCCCACCCGACGCGCCGACCTCGCCGGCCGGCGCCTCGATGGCCGGCCCCGGAGGGCCCACCGCAGCGCCGCCCCGCTCGCCCGACGCGGGCGAGCCGGCGGCAAAGCCCCACGCGCCCGAGCGCGCCGCCGGCCTCGAGCTGCCGCCGGACGAGTCCCCCGCGCCGATGGCGCTGTCGCCGCTGCCGCTCCCCGCCGAGCCGAGCGCCTCGGCGCCCCGCTTCGAGGTGTACGACGCCAGCCCGGCGCGCCCGGCGTGGCTGGGTGAAGAGATCGAGGCCGAGGCCTGGCGCGGGCTGCTCTTGACGGTGCCGCTGGCGGCGTTGGTGGCGGTCGATCGCTTCGCCGCAGGCCGCCCCCACGTCTCGAACGGGCTGCTGACGTTTCAGCTCGTGGTGCTCCTGGGCGCGGCGGCCGGCCTCTTCCTCAAGCACCGCGCAGGCCTCGTCGCGGCCGTCGCCGGAGGGCTGGTCGGTCTCGCGTCGCCCAGCGCGGCGACGGTCGGCTTTCTGGCCTGGACCGCGGCCATGGCCCTCATCGGGTTCACCTCGCGCGCCCGCAACGCCGCGTTGATCGCGGGCCTCGTGGCGGTCGCCGCGCTCTCGCCGCCGCTCCTCGACGGAGTCACCACGCGCCCGTGGATGGGAGAAGCGCGCGCTCTCCTGAGCGGAGACCGGCGGGAGCCCGTCAGGTGGCCGTTCGTCGATCAGCACAGCGGGGTCCAGCTGACGGGCACGGCCACGCTGCGGCCGACCACGGCGCCGCGCGAGACGACGCGGCTGTTCGACGCGAGCGAGGGGCTGGTCGTGATGATCCACCCGCTCCCTTCCGGGCTCGAGCTGGGCGCGGCCACCCGCGCCAGCCAGGCCTGGCTCGAGGCTGAAGGGCTCGGGCCGCTCGTCTTCGGCACCGCGGAAGAGGCGCCTGGCTCCTTCGACGCGGCGAGCCTGACGCCCTACGAGGGGCAGCTGGGGCGCGCGCGGGTCTCAGGCCTGCTGCGGGTCGGCGTGCTGGGGGGTGACGCCTTCGCCATCACCGCGTGGACGCGCGCGCACCGGGCCCAGCGCCTGGCGCCGCAGCTGCGGCAGTTGGTCGAGGGGGCGCGCTATCGCCCGCCGGCGCGCCCG
>JACSRE010000430.1 GCA_014879945.1 Myxococcus sp. | reverse complement strand
CCAGACCCTGGCGCAGGCGCGCGCCTCCATCGTCGGCAGGTGGCAAGGCTCGTGGACCGCGAACTACCAGCAGGTGCCGGTGGGGCTGACCCTCTCGTTCGAAGCCAGTGGCACCTACACCGCGCGCGCCGCCACCCCCGGCACGCTCGCGTTGGGCTACGGCGTCGACGGCGACTCGCCCCTCAAGCAGTACACGCTCGACAACCTCAAGGCGAACGGCGACGCGACGGGCTTCATCACCATCTACTGGGGCAACCCGTCGACGACGCAGGGCGAGCTCGACAGCGTGCGCTTCTGCGACGGCGGGCGACGCATGGACTTCGTCTTCTACCCCGCGTGGCTCTCGAGAAACCCGCACTGGTACCGCCTGACGCGGATGTGATTGACGCGGCGGCACCACCGGCCAGCTCCCGGCAGCCCCTCGGGACCGCCGCCCGACTCCCGGCCACACCACGCCGAGCCCCGACAGGCTGTGGTGACACGGCCGGCGTGACCGGGTTTCTTCACCGACATGCGCGCTCTGCTCTTCGGTGCCGTCGTCGGTCTGCTCGCCTGCAAGAAGGACCCGGCCCCCGCGCCGGTCGCGGCTGCCCCGGCCCCCGCGGTGGTGCCGAAGCGCTCGGCGCTCGAGGCGGTGCCCGCCAGCCAGAGCGTGCTCTCGCTCTTCGAGCCGGTGAAGGACGGGTGTGACTGGAAGCGGGTGGACCCGGTGGCGAAGACGAGCGCGGTGGTCGCCAGCTTTCCCGGCTCGTGCGTCGGCGCGCGCGTCGCGTGGAGCAAAGACGGCGCGAAGGCCGCGGTGTGGTTCGACCCGAAGCTGGTGCAGACGGCGAGCATCGGCGGCTCTGAGATCGGCGCGCCCGGCTACCCCGACGAGGCGCCCGACGAGAAGGCGAAGCCCCGGCTCTTCTCCGTGACGCCCGCGACGGGCCAGGCGCAGGCGCTCCCGCTGCCCGCGTTCGCGCTCGAGGACTTCGGCGTCGGCCCCGCCGGTGAGGTGCTCGTGCTCTCGCTCGACGAGGTGGACGACGCGGCCGTGAAGGCTGGCACCACCACCGTCGACGGCGAGCCCTTCAAGCTCGAGCCGGTGGAAGACGGGCTCGTCGCGCTCGCGTTCGCCTGGCGACTCGAGCGCGGCGCCTGGGCGAGGGTCGAGACGGCGCAGACCACCACCGGGTGGGACTACGGGCGCGGGGTGAGCCAGCTCGCGGTGAACGAGACGCTGGGGCCCCGCTCGACGGAGCTCCTCCGCACCCTCGCTGGCGCGCTCGACGGGCCCGACGCCGCGACGCTCGAGAAGCTCAAGGGCCTCGCGCCGGCGGTGGGGGAGGGTGACTGGGCGGTGCTGGGGCCGTTCGGCGAGCGCGCGTTCGTGTGGACCGTCATGGGCGAGTTCCCACACACCACCGGGCACCTGGTGTTCGAGGCCGAGCCCGCCTCGAAGGCCACGGGCGCGGGCTTCACCGCCGGCGAGCTGGTCGCGGTGAAGCGGGAGGGGCCCTTCGTGCTGCTCTCGTCGGGCCACGCTGGCGCGCACCCACGGCTGTACGACGCGCGCACGAAGGCGCTGCTCTTCTCGTCCGACACGGCGCGCGCGGCGACGTTCTGGCCGTAGCCGCGCTCGCCGCTCGGCTCAGCGGGTGTCGATGACGAGCCGGGGCGCGTTGAGGAGCGAGCCGCCGTTCTGCTCGAGGCTGCAGTAGCTCGTCGTCTGGTCCCAGTTGCGGTTGCCCTGGCTGTCGGCGGCCGGCACGCGGTCGACGACGGGGAACTGCTGCACGAAGAGGCCGTTCTGCGCCCAGGTGCCCGTCGCCCAGTTGCGCACGATGTCGGTGACGTTCCACACGGTGCCCGACGAGCTGGTGGGAGCCGGGCTGGACGGCGCCGACGCGAGGTACCACTGCGGCATGGTGTTGTAGGTGACGGTCGAGGGGTTCCACGGGCCAGCCAGCGCGAACGCGGTGTAGTTGGCGTTGAGCACCGTGGGCATGCTCCCGCTCACCGGCCCGGGCGCCAGCCCGCACGGCGTCATCACCAGCCACGCCGCCACCACGGTGCGGCCGGCGAGCGCCGAGGTGTTGAACTGGAGCAGCGAGCCGGCGCAGTTGTGGAACTGGTAGAACGTGAGCGGACCCGCCGGGAAGGCCGTGAAGAAGCAGCCGGCCGAGACGACGTCTCCGCTCAGGTTCACGTTCTGGTTGTTGGCGACGGCCGTGCTCTTCATCACCGTCACGTCGGCCGTCACCGACAGGTTCATGCGCGCCGCGGTGGTGAACATCGCGGCGGCCGAGGGGGGCGAGAGGGCGCCCTGACGCACCGTGCGCACCCGCAGCCAATAGCCCGTGTTCGGCGTCAACCCGACGAGCGTGCCCTGGGTGGTGTTGGAGGCGAGCCGGCCGATGGGCGTCCAGGGGCCGGCGACGTTGGTCGCGAGCTCGAGGTCGAAGCCGTCTTCGTCCGGCGCCGGGTCGGTGAACGTGAACGACGCGTCTTCAGCAGAGAGCACCGTCACCTGCACGTTGGTCGGCGCGGGGATCATCGCCGGCACGAGCGCGGAGACGGCGGTGGTGTAGCCCGAGCCGCTGTACGTCATCATGCCTGACACGCCGCCGGTGGTGCGCAGCCGGTAGTAGTAGGTGACGCCGGGCACCACCGTGGTGTCGTCGTAGGTGGTCGCGAGCGGCGGGAAGGGGAAGATGAGCGGGTAGCTCGTGCGCGCGACCTCATTGAAGGGGCCGGTCGTCGCGGTCGACCGCTCGATGGCGACCGTCTGGCAGGGCACGTTGTTGGGGTAGGTGTACGAGAGGCGAATCGCGCTCCCGGCGACGGCGGCGCTCACGGCCGTCGGCGGTGAGCAGAAGCTCCCGATGACGATGGGGCCCGCGTAGACCGAGGTCGTCGCGTACGTCGACGCTGCCAGGCCTGCGACTGCGCGTACGCGGTAGTAGTTCGTTCCGAACGCGGGGCCGGAGTCGATGTAGCCGGTGCTGTTCGCAGGGAGGATCGGCAGGAGCGTCCAGTTCTGCTGGTCGATCGACCGCTCGACCTGGAAGGAGCCCTCTGCCGACGAGTTGTCCACCCAGCTGAGGCGGATGACCCCATTCATGTTGAGGACCTCTTGCACCGCGGTGAAGCCGGTCGGCGCGTTCGGCACGTTGGTGACGCCCGCTCCGCTCAGCGAGTACGGCGAGGGGCCGAAGGGGTTGGCCGCGCGCACGCGGTAGTGGAAGGGCGTGCCGGGCGCGAGGCCCGTGTCGACCACCGAGGTGGCGTTCGCGCCGCGGGTCGCGAAGGTGAACCAGGGCCCGGTCGAGGCGGGCGCGCGCTGCACCTCGAAGCTGGTCTCGTTTGGCGACGTGTCCGTCCACGAGATGGTGAGCGACTGCTCGGTCGGGCTCGTCACCATCACGCCCGTCGGCGCGGTGGGCGGCGCGTTGACGTCGATGGGGGTCGCGCTGACGGCAGGCGTGTTGAGCGAGGGGACCGCGAAGGTGACCGAGCGCAGGCGGTACCAGTACGTCGTGCCGGTAGTGAGGCCGGTGTCGAGCCAGGTGACGTCCGCGCTGAGCGGCTGCGCGATGAGGGTGTACGGGCCGCCCTGCGAGCCGCTCCGTTCGAGCTCGTAGCGATCGGGCGGGTACGACGGCGCGCGCCACGTGAGGCGTACGGTCGTCCCGCTCTCGACGGTCGCGACGAAGTTCTCGGGCGCCGGGCCGGGGCCTCCGGCGTCGAACACGAAGCCGCCGCCGACGCCCGTGCCACCGGAGCCGCCGCCGACGCCCGTGCCACCGGAGCCGCCGCCGACGC
>JACSRE010000333.1 GCA_014879945.1 Myxococcus sp. | reverse complement strand
GACGGCAGTCCGCAACGCCCCGACGGCAGTCCGCAACGTCCCGACGGCAGTCCGCAACGCCCCGACGGCCGTCCGCAACCTCCCGACGGCAGTCCGCAACGTCCCGACGGCGGTCCGCAACGCCCCGACGGCGCACCGCAACGCTCGAGCCCGCGCTGGAGAGGCTCGCTGCGTGAGACCAAGCGCAGCGCCGAATCATGTAGGGGACGCCCATGCGACCGACCCTGCTGCTCCTGCCTCTGCTCGCCTGTGCCGGGCCCGGCGCCCACGAACGCCCGGCCGCCGGCGCCGCGCTCGACCCGGCGTCTGCGGCGGCGCCTCGCGCCACCGTCGCCACCACGCTCGCGCCGGCCGACCCGCTCGGCGCGTCGAGCTGTGCGCTGCCGTCGGCGCCCTTCGTCGCGTGCCCGGCCGCCGGCGAGCCCGCCGCGGAGCCGCACCACCATCACCACGCGCCCGCGCCCCCTCCAGCCGACCCACATGCGGGGCACGGCGCCGCGCCCCCAAAGCCATCGGCCGATCCTCACGCCGAGCACCGCGACGCGAAGGTCAAAGACCCCGTCTGCGGAATGATGATCGACCCGAAGACCGCCGGCGGCGGGAGCGTCACCGTCAACGGCGTCACCACGTTCTTCTGCTCCGCGACCTGCAAGCGCACCTTCCTCTCGCGGAGCGCCGATGGAGGCACCCGATGAACCGGCTCCTGCTCGCGCTGCCGCTGCTCTCCGCCTGCGCCACCCACCTCGCGCACGACGTCCGCACCGTCGAGGCCTCTCTCTCGGAGCGCGGGCAGCTCGCGGACCTCGCCCTGCCCCGCTTCGACGCGCCGAACGAAGACCCCGTCGAGGTCGAGACGCTGCTGGCCAGGCCGCTCTCGGCCGACGACGCGGTGCGGGTCGCGCTCCTCATGAACCGAGACGCGCGCGCGGCCCTGGCGGAGATCGGCATCGCGCGCGGCCAGTACGTCACCGCCGGGCTGCTCCCGAACCCCGAGGTCGAGCTCTCGGTGCGCGACCCGGGTGGCCCGCAGCCGCTCCAGCTCGATCTCGGGCTCGAGCTGTCGATCACCGCGACGGTGCTCGCGCCGCTGCGCGCGGCCGTGGCCGAGTCGCACCTCGAGGCCGAGCGGCTGCGCGCGACCGGGAGCCTCCTCGATCTCGCCTACCAGGCCCGCGTGTCGTTCTACGAAGCCCAGGCCGCGCAACAACGCCTCGAGCTGCGCCTGCGCGCGCTCGAGAGCCAGCAGGCCTCGTACGCCACCGCGGTCGACCTCAACCGCCTGGGCAACCTGCCGGCCATCGCCCTCGCCAACGAGCTCGCCGCCGTCGAGCTCTCGCGCGTGCAGGTGGCCGAGGCCGAGAACGCGCTCCTCGACGCGCGGGAGGCGCTCACGCAGCGGCTCGGCCTCGCCGGCAAGCGCACCCGCTTCACGCTCGCCGCCTCCCTGGCGATTCCTCCCGCCGAGCCGCGGCTCGACGACGCCGAGACGCGCGCCGTCACCAGCAGCCTCGAGCTGCTCGAGCTCGAGCGCCGCGCCGAGACCGCCAGCCGCAAGGTCGGCCTCGCTCGGACCCAGGGCTGGCTCCCGCACCTCACCGCCGGGTTTCACGGTGAGCGCGACGGCAACCTCTGGGAGCTCGGCGCCCACGTCGCCGTCGGCCTGCCCGTCTTCGATCGCGCCCAGGGGCAGCGGCTGTCGGCCCAGAGCGAATACGACGCGGTGCTCGCGCGCGCCGAGGCGAAGGCCGTGGTGATCCGCAGCCTCACCCGCGCGTCGCTCAACCGCGTGGAGTCGGCGAGCCGCCGCGCCCGCCACTACGCCGAGCGCCTGGTGCCCGCGCGACAGAAGCAGCTCGACGAGACGGTGAAGCAGTACAACGCGATGACGCTGGGCGTGTTTCAGGTGCTGCAGGTGCAGCGCGGCGTCACCGAGTCGGCGCTCGCGCAGGTCGACGCGACGCTCGACTACTGGAGAGCCCGCGCCGGGCTCGACCTGCTCCTGGCCGGTCGCTCCACGCCGCTGAAGATGGGCGCAGCGCCGCCGTCGAGCGCCGCCGCCGCCATGAACGACTCGGGAGGGCACTGAGATGAACCGACGCGAGCTGATGCAGTTGTCGATGGCCGCCGGCGCCCTCGGCGTGGCGCGTGAGGCAGTGGCGAAGGCCGTCGCCGTCACCCAACCCGTCGTCGCGCCCTTCGGCCAGCGCGCGGTGGTGACCCCCAACGGCTCCTCGTTGCCCTGGAGGCTCGTCGACGGCGTGAAGGTCGGCCACCTGGTGGTGAGCGAGTTCGATCACGAGATCGCCCCCGGGCTGACGATTCGCGCGTGGGGCTACAACGGCTCCACGCCCGGCCCCACCATCGAGGTGACGCAGGGCGATCGCGTTCGCCTCTACGTCACCAACCGCCTGCGCGAGATCACCTCGGTGCACTGGCACGGCGTCATCCTCCCCAACGGGATGGACGGCGTCGCCGGCCTCACCCAGCGAGGGATCGCCCCGGGCGAGACGTTCCTCTACGAGTTCACCTTCCGCGACGCGGGCACCTTCATGTACCACCCGCACGCCGACGAGATGACGCAGATGGCGATGGGCATGAACGGCATGATCGTCGTGCACCCCAAGACGCCGCGCGGGCCGAAGGTCGATCGCGACTTCGTGTTGATGTCGCACGAGTGGAACATCAAGCCCGGCACGCGCCGCGCCGACCCCAACGCGATGTCGGACTTCAACGTGCTCACCTTCAACTCGAGGGCCTTCCCCGGCACCGCGCCGCTGGTGATGGGCGTCGGCGAGCGCGTGCGCATTCGCATCGGCAACCTCTCGCCGATGGATCACCACCCCATTCACCTGCACGGGGTCAGCGCCGAGCTGACGTGGACCGACGGCGGTGAGGTGCCGCTCCTGGCGCGCCACCCCGAGACGACGTTCCTGGTGCCGGTGGGCACGGTGCGGGTGTTCGAGTTCGTGCCGCGGGAGCCCGGCGACTGGGCGATGCACTGCCACATGACGCACCACGTGATGAACCAGATGGGCCACGGCTTCCCCGTGATGCTCGGCGCCGACGCCCGCCGCATCGACGCGCGCGTGCGGCCGCTGGTGCCCGGCTACATGACGATGGGCCAGGACGGCATGTCGGAGATGGCCGAGATGCAGATGACCGTGCCGGACAACTCCATTCCCATGATGGGCGGCGCGGGGCCGTTCGGCCTCATCGACATGGGCGGCATGTTCACCGTGCTGAAGGTGCGCGCCAGGCCCGAGCTCGAGGACGGCAGCGGCTGGTACCAGCACCCCAGGGGCACCGTCGCCGACGTCGCGCCCGTCGAGCGGCTCAAGGCCGATGGAATCGACCCGAACAAGTTGACGTGAGGCGCCTCAGCGCGAGCGCATCGAGATCAACGCCCGCAGGCCTGGCGAGAGCTCGGTGAACTGCACGCCCATCGCGTGCCACACGCTCATCATCGGGTTGCCCGCGCGCGACCAGGCGACCACGCCCTTCCACCGCAGCTCCTTGTTGCCGTGGAGCACGTAGCCCTCGACCGGCAACCCCTGCGGCAGCAGCGTCGTCGTCTCGAGCTGAAACCCGCTGGGGCTCACGTCGGCGCTGAGCGCCGCCTGCTTGCCGCCGATCGACACCGGCAGGCGAACGGCTTTGCGAACGTCACGGCGGTTGGTCGTCGTCATGGGCCGAACGGTCGCACGACAGGTCTGTCGCACAACTTTTTGGCTGGCTGGTTCATGCGCTCCGCTGGTTCATTCGCTCCGCTGCGAGCCCCGCTCCGCTGGTTCATTCGCTCCGCTGCGAGCCCC
>JACSRE010000428.1 GCA_014879945.1 Myxococcus sp. | reverse complement strand
ACGTGCCGCCGCCGACTCCCGACGTGCCGCCGCCGACTCCCGACGTGCCGCCGCCGACTCCCGACGTGCCGCCGCCGACTCCCGACGCACCTCCACCACCGCCGGACGCGCCACCGCCGGACGCGCCGCCACCGGACGCGCCGCCACCGGCCACGCCACCACCGGCCACGCCACCGCCCGACGCGCCACCACCGGCCACGCCGCCACCGCTCCCCGTCGCACCGCCCGCTGCTCCGCCACCGACGCCAGCCGACCCGCCCGCGGAGCCACCACCAGCGCCCATTCCTCCCGGCACCGGCCCGTACCGCCACGCACGGCTCACGCCGACCTCATCGAGCTCGCCGTCGAACGCGCCATCACCATTGGGGCACGCCGCCCGCATTCCCGGAGCGCCGATGAAGAGCGCGTCGGTGGTGCCAGCCAGCAGCGCCGGCGCGCGCACCAACCTGTTCGTCTCGACGCCATTGACGAGGAACACCATCGTCCCCGTGGCCGCGTCGTACTGAAACGCCACGTGTGTCCACTGGCCGAGCGGCGCGATGGCGTTCGAGCGAAGGTCGTACTGCACCCCGCCCGCGACGCGCACCCGCGCCTGAAACGACCGGTCCTCTTCGAGCACCAGGCTGAAGGCGCCGTTGAGGTTCGGCTTGCCGAGCAGCAGGCGGTAGTTGTTGTTGCCGTCACAGTTGGGCTCGCTGCGCGGCTTGAGCGCCAGCTCGACGGTGATGGCGTTGACCGGAGAGAGGCTGGTGGCGTGCGGCACCTCGAGCCGCCCCGAGAGCCCGTCGACCGAGAGCGCCTTGCCCAGCCAGCCGTTGTTG
Source organism: Myxococcus sp. (assembly GCA_014879945.1). Lineage (GTDB taxonomy): Bacteria > Myxococcota > Myxococcia > Myxococcales > Myxococcaceae > Xiheimicrobium. The sequence continues at coordinate 3,001 of JACSRE010000428.1, read as the reverse complement.
CGCAGCGGATATGAGGCACCCCCACGGAGCGCGCCGGTGTTCGAGTACCCCGAGCTGTCGGCCGCGCGGTTGCGGTCGTAGGTGCCCTGCGCCGTGACGAACTCGTTGAGGTGCCAGAGGCCCGCGTAGCGGCCGTCGAGGGCGTCGTCGAACACCACCTCGCCGTAGTTCGAGGTGTTGCTCCCGAAGAACGGCCACACGTCGAGCCCCTGCGTCAGCGGGAGCGGCCGCGCGTTCATCGGGCCGGGCGAGCTGAAGAAGAGCCGCACGGTGTTGTCGGTGTCGGGGTTGAGCGCGCCGTCGATGTGCGCGGTCTGCCAGTTCGTCGGGTACCCGATGACCGAGAGCGCGTTGCGGCGGGGCCCACAGCCAGGCGGGTCTTCGTTGGGTGCGGGAGTGCGGCACGGCATGTTGACGGCGGTGAAGTTGATGGCCTCGCCGTCGGGGAAGATCCACGGGTAGGCGCCGTAGAAGAGCTGCGTCGAGGTGTACGCCGCGCCGGCCGCGTCACGCAGCGGGCGCTCGGCCAGCCGGTACCGGCCCTGCACCGCTGGGTCGGTGTTCATCGCCGCGAGGCTCTTCGGCGTCGACCAGCCCGAGGTACCGCAGGCCGTGGCGTTGACCGAGTACACCAGCGTGTCGATGGCCCCCGTGTTGTTGGGGTGCCCCTGCCAGACCAGCAGCTTGCCGTCGCGGGTGATGGTGGGCTCGATGCCGCGCAGCGTGGGCGTCAGCGGGGTGAGCGCGGGCTCCGTCCAGGTGAAGCTAGCGACCTGCGCCTGCGCCGTGTTCGGGTTCGAGACGACGACCTTCAGGCGGCGACGGCGCAGCGTGTTCCCTGGCGGCGGCGTCAAGGCGTTGGAGTCGATGACGATGATCTCGTAGCAGCGGTGCGTGCCGGTGCCCGACGGCGCGCCGCTCGCGTCACACGACGTCGGCTGCGCGCTCGCTTCGCAGATGGCCAGCGCGTTCTCTTCGTTGGTCGGGCCCTGAATCAGCACCGGCGGCGAGAAGGCGTTCGCCAAGGTCGGCGGCTGGCCGGCGGTGAGCACAACGGCCTGCGGGCGGAGCACCCGCGCCTCCCACCCCGGCGACGTGCGCACGATGAAGAGGCGCCCGTCGAAGGTGACGTTGTGGCCGTTGCCGCCCAGCGGGCTGCCTGTCACCTCGCGACTGGTGGCGGCGTGGGCGAGGACACTGAAGAGGAACGAGACGGCGAAGGCTCGGCGCATGGGGCTCCAGACGGCGGGGTCGTACGGGGTACGTCCCGCGGCTGCAACTGCGGCACCAGCCCCTGGCCTCGGCGGCGCCGGCACCCGCACGGCGGGAAGAGCACGGGCGGCGACGAGGTGTGCACGCGAGGGGGCACCACTTCACGGGGGGCTTGCCTGCATTCGCGGCGCGCGTCATCACCCGGTTGATGCGTCTTCTGGCTGCGCTCCTGTGCGTGTGTGGGCTCGCCTGCGGGCCGACGCCGGGGCCTCATGACGCGGGCCCCGCACTGCCACCCGACGCTGGCGGCACGGGCGACGCGGGGCTCGAGGCAGACGCTGGGGCGGGGCTCGACGCGGGCGCCCGCGAAGACGCAGGCCGGGCAGTGACGGTGCGCATCCAGGCGAGCCTGTTCTGGAGCGACGCAGGCGTCGTCGACGACCCGTCGGCGGTGAGCTTCGCGAAGCTGATGCGGCTGGCCTCGCACGACGACCACGGCGGGCGGCTCCTCTCGGAGTGGTTTCACCGCTTCGCCACCACACCCCACAGCGAGCGAGCGCTGCCGGCGCAGTTCATCGACGACGTCGCCCGCGCGCAGGGCGCCGACCCCTCCTCGTGGGACCTGGCGCGCCTGCCCTTCGTCGTCACCGGCCTGCACAACCGCATCGACCTCGCGGAGCTCGAGGCGATGGGGCACTGCGGTGAGTTTCGCGTGTCCGTCGCCAGCACCGACCCGACGCTCCAGCCGTTTCACATGCTGTTCCTCTTCCGCCAGCCGCTCGCGCCCGACGACACCGTGTCGGGGCGCGTGACGTGTGAAGGCACGGCGCGGCGGTGGGCCAGGCTCTCGACGCTCTCGGGCCAGGCGCTCGAGGACGCGCTCCGCCAGGCGTTCGCTGAGCGGCTCACGCGCGAGCAGTTCCTGATGGTCGAGACGGTGGAGCAGTCGTTGTCGCCGTGGGAGTGGCGGCAGTGGGTCAAGGCCCCCTCGGCGACCGCCCTGCCCTTCGTGCTCGAGAACCCGCCGCTGTTTCAACAGCTCGACGTGGAGCGGCTCAACGCCCCCGGCGCGCTGCGCACCGACTTCCTCTCGTGGATGGCGAGCAACGCCGCGCTGGCCGAGGCGCGCCGGCTGCCGCTCCCCGAGCGCTTCCGCCCGCAGTCCATTCGCGCGGCCTCTGGCGTGCCACGACAGGCGTTGTCGCTGGCGGGGCTCGAGGCGCAGGTGCTGACGCTGCACCCGCTGCTGCGCCAGCAGCTCGAGGTCGTGGGCTGCGCGGCGTGCCACACCACCGACGCAGACTTCGTTCAGACCCGCGCCGACCGCACCATCAGCCCGTTCTACGCGAAGGAGCTCGAGGCACGGGCCCGGCACCTCGAAGCCCTCGCGCGCGGAGAGGCGCCGACCGCGCCGTTTGGACCGCTCCAGGCGATGCCGCTGTTGCCGCCGTGAGCGCCGGCTTGCGTTCCGGGTGACGAACAGGTCTCGTGTGTCGCCATGAGGAATGCCGCGACGCTCGAGGTGGTGGTCTGGCTGGCGCTGGCGACCGCGTGCGGTGCGCCGCCAGGAATGTCGGGCACCGGTGGCGGCTCCGCGTCGGCGGGCGGCTCCGCGTCGGCGGGCGGCTCCGCGTCGGCTGGCGGCTCCGCGTCGGCAGGCGGCACCGCGTCGGCAGGCGGCTCCGCGTCGGCTGGCGGCTCCACGTCGGCAGGCGGCTCCGCGTCGGCAGGCGGCTCCGCGTCGGCGGGCGGCTCCGCGTCGGCAGGCGGCTCCGCGTCGGCAGGCGGC
>JACSRE010000072.1 GCA_014879945.1 Myxococcus sp. | reverse complement strand
GTGGGCCAAGGACCCCGGCCCAGCCCTCCGGGCGCACGCCCTGTGCTTTGGAATTCTCGAACTGCGAAGTCACTCAGGGGCCGGCCTCAAGCAGTGCCCGTCCGCCCCCGCTGGGGGCTCCCCATGGCGCCGCGCGTGGAGCGCGTCGCTCGCCCGGCCGCTTGAGCGCGGCCTCTGTCGCGGAACGCTCAGCTGCGCCTCGCTCCAGCAGCCAGCGTCCCCGTAGACCTCATCCCGCGCGCAACAGGAGAACGCCCGCATGAAGGAATGGGTACCGACCCCAGACGGGCCCGTGATGCGCGTGACCCCCCGCTCGTTCAGTCGACTGGGCGCCCGGTCGGGAGCTGCAGGACGTTGTCGGTCGGGCCCAGCGCCGCGCAGCGATCGCCGATGTACCCCTGACCGGCGCACCCGGGCAGAAGCGTCAGGGCGGCGAGGGCCAGCAGTGCAAACGCGTTGAACTTCGGCCGGCTGAAGAGGGTGGTGTGCATGGCGCGCGCACCAGGCACCGTCCGTGCCAGCCCCCACGACGACACCGAGCGGTCCATGCGTCGCTCCCCGTTCCGCCGCGCGACCGCGGTCGGCAAGCGCGTCCACCACGGGCGCAGGCACCTGCAGCGGGTCCACGAAGCCGGGGTCGTCGCACTCCATCGTGCCCGCGACGCGCAGCAGTTGCTCGCCGACGAAGACCACGACGTGCGGGGTAGCAGGCCCACGACAGGTGCCAGCCCACGCAGTCGCGGCTCCATCGGGAGCGTTCGCGCTCGGGCAGCTCGACGCTGGGCTTGCGAGGGCCACCAGCGAGAAGCCCACCAGCCCCGCGAAGCCTGCGCTCGGACGCGGCCGCTTCGACAGCGAGCAGGTCGGCCCTGGGTCAGCGAACGAGAGGGGAACCCCCGCGTCGGAAAGACTCCACTCGAGGGCGCCAGCAAGCGCACCAACGCGGTCCGGGTAGACCGCGCGAGCAAACGCCGCGGTGGCGTTTCGCTGGCTAATAGCGACGACGCGACTACCGTGACCGGCGTGAACAAGCGGAAACAGACGCGGACGCCGAGGTCTGCTCCCTACCAGCCGCCGCGCATCGAGTACCTCCGGGTTGAGAACTACCGGGCCCTGCGAAACATCGAGCTCCAGGAGATCACCCCCCTCACGGTGCTGCTCGGGGCAAACGGCAGCGGCAAGTCGACGATCTTCGACGTCTTCAACTTTCTCTCGGAGTGCTTCACCGTCGGGCTGCGAAAAGCGTGGGACTCGCGCGGCCGGTTCCGCGAGCTCCGCACCCGGGGCGCGAAGTGGAACATCGCCTTCGAGCTGCAGTACCGCGAGACTCCCGAGTCCCAGCCCGCGACCTACCACCTCGAGATCGGAGAGGGCCCGAGCGGGCCGGTGGTCGCCGAAGAGTGGCTGAAGTGGCGTCGGGTCGCGGCCGGAGGTGGCGCGCCCTTCAAGATCCTCAGCTTCTCGAACGGGCGCGGCTACGTCATCTCGGGCGAGCAGCCCGAGCGCTCCGATACCAAGGTCAGGGAGCGGCTCGACGAGCCCGAGATGCTCGCGGTGAGCACCCTCGGCCGCCTGGCGAAGAACCCACGAGTGGCTGCGCTCCGTCGGTTCGTCACCAACTGGTACGTGTCATACCTCTCGGTGGACGACGCACGGAGCCAACCCGAAGCGGGCGCACAGGAGCGCCTCAGCAAGACGGGGGACAACCTCGCCAACGTCGTTCAATACCTCTCCGAGCAGCATCCGGCGCGCCTCAACGCCATCTTCGAGACCCTGCGACGGCGCATCCCCCGGCTGGAGCGAGTGCTCTCTGAGCCGATGCCTGACGGGCGCCTCCTACTCCGGCTCAAAGACGCCCCGTTCGCCGACCCGGTGCTCGCCCGTTTCGCGTCTGACGGAACCCTCAAGATGTTGGCCTATCTGGTGGTCCTGCAGGACCCGCACCCGCCGCAGTTCATTGGGGCGAAGAGCCCGAAATTTTCTGCACCCCCGGCTGCTTCCAGAACTCGCCGAAGAGTGCCGGGCCGCTTCGGAGCGTTCGCAACTGCTCGTCACCACCCATTCGCCGTTCTTCCTCAACCCGCTGCGGCCCGAAGAGGTTCGGGTGCTCTACCGCGATGCCCAGGGCTACACCCAGGCAGTTCGCGTCTCGGACCTCCCGCGAGTTCCTCAGTTCCTCGAGGAGGGTGCGAGCCTGGGCCAACTGTGGATGGAGGGCCGCTTCGGCGTTGGTGACCCGTTGGTCCGCTCAGGCGCACCCCAGGGGAACGGTGCTTGAAGGTCACCGACGTTGAAGTCCTCGTCGAGGAGCCGTCGATGGAGGCCCTGCTTCGGATCGTGCTGCCGCGGCTCGTTCCCACACTGAGCTTCGAGGTCTACCCGTTCCTCAGCAAGAACGACCTGCTGAACAAGCTACCGGACCGAATGCGCGGCTATCGGCACTGGTTGCCTGACGACTGGCGCGTGCTGGTCGTGATCGATCGCGACGACGACGACTGCCGTACGTTGAAGCGGCAACTTGAGAAGGCAGCGCTTGATGCGGGCCTGCCTACGCGCTCCAGCGCGAGGCTCCACGTCGCCGAGCTTCCGAGCCCTGCGTGACGCGCTGCTCGAGCTTGTGTGAACGGTCGCAGGCGCCCGCGGCCGGCTTCGTCTTGCCCTGACGTCGCTGGTCGCTGCCGACCGGGTGGGTCACGCAGAAGGGGCGCTTCTGACACCCTGCGCATGTCACCCCCATGTGACGCAGCGACTGCCCTCGCCGCGAGAGACTGTGGTTAAACGCAGGGCGTGGGGGCCGGGAGCTGGCATGTCGTCGTCTGAAGGCGCATTCGAAGTCCAGGTGCACGAGCGCGAGCGCGTCATCGAGGTGAAGTACCCTCGGCGCCTGACGCCCGAGGCCCTCGCGGCCTACGCTGATCAACTGAAGCTCGCGGTGGGCAAGCTCAACTCCACCTGGCGCTGCCTCGTCGACCAGACCAGCCTCGACGTCATTCCGCCGCACCTGACTGACCAGATCACCGAGATGAACCGCTGGGCCGTGCAGCACGGGCTGGTCGGCGCCGCGCGGGTGGTGCGCAAGACGGCCGTGGGCGAGCTCCAGTCCAAGCGCATCCTCCGTGAGAGCGGCCTGGGCGAGACGGCCCACGTCTACTTCGACCGCACCGAGGCCTGGCAGCACCTCACCAACGCCTGAGCCGCCCGGGCGCTGGAGTTCCACCCCGGGGCGTGGAAAGCCCCGGCGGGTGCGACGACTCCTCGCGTGCTCTGCCCTCGCCTTCTTCGCCTGCCGCCCGCCCAGCACCGCCGCGCGCGCGACGCCCCTCGACTTCGACGCCCTGCCCGGCCCGAAGGTCTTCAGCGCCGAGGCCACGCTCGCCGACCGGTGGAGGGGCCCGCTGCGCCAGAGCCACGACGCCGGCCAGGCGGGCTCGTTCAAGGGCGTGGGCGACGTCGACCTCGGCTACCTCATCCACCGCGTCGCCAGCCCGAAGGCCGCGGTGGTGCTCATCACCGGCCGCACCGAGCCGGTGCGCAAGTACGCCGAGCTCATCGACGACCTCAACCGCGCCGGGTACTCCACCTACGCGATGGACCACCGCGGCCAGGGCGCCTCGGGGCGCCTGCTGCCCAACCCGCAGAAGGGCTACGTCGAGAGCTTCGACGACTACGTCACCGACCTGCACACCTTCGTCACCACGGTGGTGAAGCCCGACACCAACGCGAAGGTCTTCCTGGTGGCGCACTCCATGGGCGGCGCGGTGGCGCTGCTCGCCGTCGACGCGTACCCCGACGACTTCGCGGCCGTCGTCACCAGCTCGCCGATGCTCGAGATCAACACCGGCGCCTTCCCCGCGCCCATCGCCAGCACCCTCGGCGCGGCGGCCTGCGGCGCCAGCGACGGCACCGCCTGGGCCCTCGGCTCCGGCGACTTCAAGGAAGAGGCCGACTTCTCGAAGAGCACCGTGACGAAGAGCCTGGCGCGCTTCGAGTGGAAGCGGCAGCTCTTCACCGACTCGCCCGAGCTGCGCGTGGGCGGGCTGACGTGGCGCTGGCTGTGTGAGTCGCTGACGGCCTCGTCGAACGCCGAGCAGCTCGGCCGCTTCTCGTCGACGCCCACGCTGGTTCTGCAGGCCGGGCAGGACACGGTGGTGAAGCCGGGCGGCCAGGACCGGTACTGCGCCGCCGCGCCGCGCTGCCAGCGCTCACGCCTCGAAGACGCGCGCCACGAGAGCTTCGCCGAGACCGACGACGTCAGGAACGTGGCCGTCGAGCGCACCCTGAAGTTCTTCGAAGCGGCGGTGACGCCATGAGCGCGCTGCTGCTGACGTTGGTGCTGGCCCAGCCGGCGGTGGCTGATCAACCCGCGCCGCCACCGCCCGCGGCGGGCCCGGGCTTTCGGCTCCACCTCGGCGCGCAGGTCGGCCTGCCCATCCTCCTCGGCCTCGGCGCCACCGGCACCTTCTTCGTCGAGGGCAAGCCCCGCTTCGACGTCGACGCGTGGTGGGAGCCCTCGGGCTTCCTCCAGTCGTACTCGGTGGGCGCGGCGTGGCGGCCCGGCGACCGCTTCTTCTTCGTGGGCGCGCGCGCGCGGCTGCTGCAGTTCCAGCCGCCGTGGACGAAGGGCTTCAACGGCGCCAACGACAACCACCTGGGGCTGGGCCTCGAGGCGGGCGCGCGGCTGCGGGTCGGCCCGGGCGACAAGGGGCTCGTCGCGCTCGCGCTGTCGGGCACGCTGGTGCCGACCCAGTCGGTGAACCTGCAGTGGCTGCTCGGGCTGACCGCCGGCTTCTCGTGGAGCGTCTGGGAGCGCTGACGTCGCTGTGTCGTTTCGACACGCTCGAGGCAAGACGACCCTCGCCGGGCGCTCGCCTGACCGCCCGAGGCTGGCACGCGGCGTGGAGTGCCTGGCCGCATGAACGCCGCATCGCTCAAGAAGGACCTGCCCGCCTCACTGGTGGTGTTCCTCGTCGCGCTCCCCCTGTCGATTGGCATCGCGTCGGCCTCGGGCGCTCCAGTGCGCGCGGGCCTGGTGGCGGCCATCTGCGGAGGCGTCATCGTGGGCCTCTTCGGCGGCGCGCCGATGCAGGTGAGCGGGCCGGCGGCGGGCCTCACCGTCATGGTGTTCGGCTTCGTGCAGCGCTTCGGCTTCGCCACCACCTGCGTCATCGGCATGGTGGCGGGAGGGCTGCAGATGTTGGCCGGCGCCGGCGGCATCGCGCAGGGCGCCCTCGCCATCTCGCCCGCGGTGCTGCAAGCCATGCTGGCCGGCATCGGCGTGCTCATCGCGCTGGGGCAGGTGCACGTCTTCCTCGGCGCGTCGCCCCGAGGTGGCGCCCTCGCCAACCTCGAGGCGCTGCCTGAGGCCGTGCGCGCGCTCAACGGCTCGGCGCTCCTCATCGGCGTCGTCACCCTCGTCACCCTGCTGGCGTGGAACCGCTTCGTCGCGAAGCGGGTGCCCTTTCTGCCTGGCTCGCTGGTGGCCATCACCACCGGCACGGTGGTGTCGCTCTTCGTGCCCGGGCAGGTGCCGCACGTCACCGTCGACGGAGGCCTCTTCACCTCGCTCGCGGCGCCCACCATCGGCAGCGCGACCGTCACCGACATCGCCCTCGCCGCCCTCGCGCTCTTCGTGGTGGCCAGCGCCGAGTCGTTGCTGTGCGCGGTGGCGACCGACCAACTGCACGCCGGCCCGCGCGCCAACCTGAACCGGGAGCTGTTCGCGCAGGGGCTGGCCAACCTCACCTCGGGTGGCCTCGGCGGCCTGCCCATCACCGGCGTCATCGTGCGCAGCTCCGCGAACATCGCCGCGGGCGCCGCCTCGAAGGCGTCAGCCATTCTGCACGGCGTGTGGATGTTGCTGTTCGTGGTGCTCTTCTCGGGCTTTCTCGCGAAGGTGCCGCTGGCCGCCCTCGCCGCGCTGCTGGTGCACGTCGGCGTCAACCTCGTGAAGGTGAAAGAGATTCGCAAGCTGGTCGCCTTCAACGAGGTGCTCGTCTACGGCGTGACGTTGCTGGGCGTCGTCTTCATCAACCTGCTGTGGGGCATCGGCCTGGGCTTCGGGCTGGCGCTGGTGATGATGCTGCGCCGCACCACCGTGGTGGGCGTGGACGTCAAGGACGAGGCCGGCACCATCAAGGCCACGGTGACGGGCAGCCTGCACTTCCTGGCGGTGCCGCAGCTGGTGTCGAGGCTGCGCGCGATTCCGGCCGGGCGCGAGGTGCACCTGCGCTTCGAGCGGCTGGGCGCGCTCGACCACGCCGCCATCGAGGCCATTCGCGCGTGGCGGGTCGGCTACCAGAACGCCGGCGGCACGGTGGTGAAGGAGCCCCTCGACGCGCTCTGGCGAGAGCTGATTCCCCGCGCGGCGTGAAGGAGCCACACCCGTGACCCGCTCTTCCGCCGACGCGCTCGTCGAGGCCCTGCGCCCGTCGATGCCGATTCAGAACCCGCTGTGGGCCTTCGTGCACAACAACATCCTCCTCAACCTCGAGCACCTGCCCTTCCATGAGGCGCTCAAGCAGGCGGCGGCCTGGTACCGCGCGCGGCCCTACGAGACCGAGGCCTTCTACCGGGAGGAGCTGGCGCGCGGCCGGCTGCACCGCGCCTCGCTCGAGGCGGTGCTGCGCGAGCGCCTGCCGGGCGTGACCGTCGACGCCTTTCTCGGCGACCCGACGGCGGGTGACGACGAGCCGGCGGTGCGCGTGCTGCGGCCAGGCGCGCTCGACCCCGAGTTCGACCGCCAGCTGCAAGACGTGGTGGTGCCCGTCGTCAGCGCGTGGCTCGACCAGGGCATGGCCGCCTGGGACAACCCGTGGCGTGACCGCAGCGTGTGGCTGGCCTTCGTCGAGAGCGTGACGCGCGCGCCCGCGTGGCTCGTCGCCGGAGGTGACGCGGTGCGCGCGCGGGTGGTGCGCCACCTCGGCCGCGCCGTCGACGACGTCATCGCGGCAGAGCTCGAAGCGGTGCCCGAGGCGCAGCGCGTGGACTGGTGCCGAGAGGTGCTGTTCTCGCTGAAGGGGTGGTCGGGCATGGTGGCCCGGCTCGAGGCCGAGCCCGCCCTCGCGCCCGTCGCCTCGCCGCCTGCGTCGCTGAAGGACTGGCTGGCCGTGCTGCTGGTGGTGTCGCACGCCCTCGACGCGACGACGGCGACCTGCGCCCCCGACGACACCGCGCCCGGCACCCGACACCTCGGCCGCCTGCGCCGCCTTCACGACGCCTACGAGCGCAGCTTCGCGGTCGACCTGCTCGCCCACCTCGAGGGGCACCTCAAGCCCGCCGCGCCGACCGCCGAGCGGCGTCGCGAGGTGCAGGCGCTGCTCTGCATGGACGACCGCGAGGAGTCGTTCCGTCGCGCCCTCGAGGCGCAGGACGTCGAGACCGTCGGCTCGGTGGGCTTCTACGGCGTCGACATGCGCTTTCACGGCGTCGGGCAGCGCCGCGCCACCCGCCAGTGCCCGCCCGTCGTCGAGCCCTCGCGCACCATTCGGGAGGTGCCGGCAGACGGCGAGGGGCGAAAGCTCGACCGCCTGGTGCGCGCGGGGCAGACGGGCGCGGCCGCCGAGCTGGGCGTCTTCTACCACTCCCGCTCGCTGCTCCGCGGCGTCGCGCTGTCGCTGTCGCTGGGCCTCTTCAGCTTCCTCCCGCTCGTCTTCAAGCTGCTGTGGCCGTCGGCGGTGACGAGGTGGCGCGAGCGCCTGCAGCGATGGGCCTTCCCCCGCCCGAGGACGCGCATGGTGCTCGACGAAGAGGGCGGGTACTCGGTCGACGAGCAGTCTCGCCTCGTCGAGTCGATTCTGCGCGCGGCCGGCTTCGACCGCGGCTTCGCGCCCGTCTTCGCCGTCATCGGCCACGGCAGCACCAGCACCAACAACCCGTTCCGTCAGGCGTACGGCTGCGGCGCGTGCAGCGGCAACCCCGGCGCGCCCAACGCGCGGGCCTTCGCGCAGATGGCCAATGACGCGCGGGTGCGGGCGCGGCTGGCGTACCGCGGCCTCGTCATTCCCGACGAGACGCGCTTCGTGCCCTGCTTCCACGACACCAGCCTCGACGTCTGCGAGGTGCTCGACCGCGAGCAGCTCGACGACGCCTTCGCGCCCAGGCTCGCCGGGCTCGAGGCGACGTTCGCCGAGGCCTGCCGGCTCGACGTGCTCGAGCGCTGCGCCCGCTTCGCGCAGGCGCCCGCCACCTCAGACGACGACGCGCTGGCGCAGCACGTGCTCGACCGCGGGCACGACCTCGCCCAGCCCCGCCCTGAGTACGGGCACAACCGCGTCGCCGCCTGCATCGTCGGGCGGCGGGAGCTGACGGCCGACGTCTTCCTCGACCGCCGCTGCTTCCTCGTCTCGTACGACCCGACGCGCGACGACGACGGCCGACAGCTCCCGGGCGCCGTCCTGGGCTCGGTGCCCGTCGCCGTCAACATCGGCATGGACTACTACTTCTCGCGCGTAGACCCCGACGGCTTCGGGGCCGGCAGCAAGCTGCCCCTCAACGTCACCTCGCTGCTCGGCGTCATCACCGGCTCGAAGTCAGACCTCCGCCTCGGCCTGGCCCGCCAGATGGTCGAGCTGCACGAGCCCATGCGCATGCTGGTGCTGCTCGAGGCGTCCGAGGCGGCGGTGCGCGACCTCATCTCGGGCAACGCCCGCCTCACCCGCCTCGTGGACAACGGGTGGATGCGCCTGGGCCGCATCGACCCCGTCACCCGCGCCATTCTGCTGCGAGGTGACGACGACGTCTTCCGCCCGTGGCGCGACGCGCTGCCCGAGGCCAGCGCCACCCCGCCCCCGGGCAAGCTCCCGCGCATCCTCGACGTGGCCTTCGACCGGCTCGGGGTCGCGGCGTGACGGCGCTCGACTGGGTGACGGTGCTGGCGTGGACGACGGTGGCGTGGGCGGCCGCGGGCGCCCTGTCCCTCGGCGCGGCCCAGGCGCTGGGCCTGGCGCTGCCAGAGTCGGTGGTCGAGAAGGGCGCCGTCCTCCACTCGCTGGCCGTGGTGACGCTCGCGGCGGGCCTCGCGGCGGCCTGGCGCGCGGCAGGAGACGCCCACCTCGCGGGCCCCACGCTGGCGGCCGCGCACGGGGCCGCGTGGCAGCTGGTGCTGACCGTCGACGGCAAGGCGGTGGCCTTCCTGGGCCTCATCGCGCTGGTGTACCCGGCCATCGTGCGCTTCTCGGTGCCGTCCTTTCACCGCGAGCCCGGTGCGCAGCGCTTCTGGTTCCTCGTCTCGCTGTTCGCCTTCGGCCTGGTGACGGTGACGCTGGCCGGCAACATCGACGTCTTCCTGCTCGGCTGGGAGGTCGTCGGCGTCACCTCGGTGATGCTCATCGCCTACTTCCGCCGCAACCTGCGCAGCGCGAAGAACTCGCTGCGGGCCCTCGTCTTCTACCGCCTGTGCGACCTCGGCGTCCTGGGCGCCGCGGTGTGGATGCACCACGCCTTCCCCTCCTCGGACTTCGCGCACCTCGTCGACGACGCCGCCATCCCCACCTCGGGCCTGGTGGCGGCGGCGCTGCTGTTCGGCTCCCTGGCGAAGGCCGCGCAGCTGCCGATGTCGTCGTGGCTGCACCGCGCCATGGAGGGCCCGGCGTCGTCGTCGGCCATCTTCTACGGCGCGCTCTCGGTGCACCTGGGGCCCTACCTGCTGCTGCGCACGGCGCCGCTGTGGCTCCCGCACGAGGGCGTGCGGCTGGCGATGGGCCTCATCGGCGCCAGCACGGCGCTCTACGCCGGCGTGGTGGGCTCGACCCGCCCCGACGCGAAGACGGCGCTGGCCTACGCCACCATGGCGCAGCTGGGCGTGCTGTTCGTCGAGCTGGCCCTCGGCTGGCACACCCTGGCGATGGTGCACCTGTGGGCGCACGCGGGCCTGCGCACCTGGCAGTTCCTGCGCTCCTCCTCGCTCATCCAGGACTTCCAGGAGAACCCCATGGTGTCGGCCGACGTGCTGCGCCGCCGCGGCGTCGACTGGAGCCGCTGGCTGCCGACGCGGGCGAGAGAGTGGCTGTACCTGGCGGCGCAGCGGCAGTTCTGGCTCGACGGCATGGGTGAGCGCCTGGTCGGGCGGCCGGTGCTGGCGGTGTTCTCGTGGCTGTCGCTCCTCGAGGGGCCGCTCACCCCACCCCGCGAGGCCCCGCCGGCGCCGCGCGCGTCGAACGAGGCGGAGGCCGAATGGTCCCCGTGATGCTCGACGCGGCCGCGCCCGTGGCGGGCCTGTCACCGCGGGCCTCGGTGGTGCTGGGCCTTGGCGCCGCGGCGGGGCTCTGGCTCGCGCCGACGCCCTTGTTCCTGGTGGCGTGGGTGGCCTTCTTCGGGTGGCTGCTGGCGCGCGTGGCGAGGAGCCGGCACCTGCTGAGCGCGGCGCTCGTCGGCGTGGCGGGCCTGCTGCCTGGCGTGACGTGGGCGCTGGGCATCGACGCCGGGCCGCTCCCCCCGGTGGCGGTGATGGTGGCCGGCGGGGTGCTGCCGTTTCACCTCTGGTTCACCGCGCTCGAGCACCGCCTGCGCCCCTCGGAGCTGCAGGTGGTGCTGGTCGCCCAGCCGGGCGTCGCGTTTCTGCACCGCTGGGTGACGGAGCACCACGACCACCTCCCCGGGCAGCGCTGGGTGCTGGCGGGCTTCGTCGTCACCGCGCTGGCACAGACGGGCCTGGGCCTGGTGCGCGCCTCCCCCCGCCGCGCGCTGACGGCGTTGACGCTCTCGCAGTCGGCGCTGCTGCTGGCCGGCGCGGTGGCCCACGAGGCAGGGTGGCAGGCCGCGCGGCTGCTGTGGCTGTCCCTGGCCGCCGGCGCAGTGGTGCTGCACTCCGTCGCCCACGAGCTCGAGCGCAAGTACGGGGCGACGACGCTGGCGCCAGCCCACGGCCTGGCCGCGGCGGAGCCGATGCTCCACCGCGCCTTCGTCGGCATGGGCTGGCTCTTCGTCGGCCTGCCGGGCGGCGTGGCCTTCTTCGCCGAAGACCTGCTCTTCCACGCGTTGGTCGAGACGAGCGTGGCGGCCACCTTCGCCTTCCTCGGCTCGGTCGCGCTCAACGCCGTCGTCTTCTACCGCGTGTACCTGGGCCTCTTCGCCGGGCCCGCGCGGCGCCCCGCGGTGACGCCGCCGTCACGCCGGGGCGCGTGGGTGTACCTGGCGCTGCTGGCGGTGGTGGTGGCGGGCGGGCTGTGCCCCCAGCTCTTCCTTCGCGCCCCGTGAGCGCGCCGCGCCCGAGACGGCATGGCCGCGCGCGGGCCCTTCGGTGTACGCCAGCGGCGGCTCCGCCATGAAGCTCGTCACCCGCCTCACCGCCGCGTTCCTGCTCGTCGTCATCTTCGCCATCTCGATGGCGGAGTGGCGACGCCTCGGTGAAGAGGTGGAGGACTTCGAGGCCGACATGGACCGCACCCACCTGCTGGTGGCCACCACGGTGGCCGACGCCGTCGAGGTGGTGACGCCGCGCGACGGCCTCGAGGCCGCCAGGCGCATCGTCGAGGCGACCGGCCGGCACCACCCCAACGCGCTGCGGGTGCGCTGGGTCTGCGCCACGCCGGCGACCGACGCGCCGCCGCTCTTGCCGTGCGACGCGCTCGGCGAGGTGCAGGAGTCGAAGACGCTGGTGGCCGACGAGCGCCGGGTGACGGTGGTGCCGGTGCGCCTCGACGACCGGCTGGCCGGCGCCATCGAGGTGTCGGAGTCGCCCGACTTCGAGCGCACCTGGAAGCGGCGCCGCGCGGTGGCGGTGGTGTGGTTGGCCGTGGTGACGGTGGCCAGCATGGCGGGGTTCGCCTTCGTGCTGGGCTGGTGGCTGGTGGCCCGGCCGACGCGCGCGCTGGTGAACAAGGCCCGCGCCGTCGGCGCCGGCGACCTCCAGCCCGACCTGACCCTCGCCACGGGCGACGAGTTCGAGCTGCTGGCCACCGAGATGAACGCCATGTGCGCGGCCCTGGCGAGGGCGCGCGACGCGACGGCGAGCGCCATGGCCGCGCGCGAGGCGGCGCTCGAGCACCTGCGCCACGCCGACCGCCTCGCCACGGTGGGGCGCCTGGCCTCGGGGCTGGCGCACGAGCTGGGCACGCCCCTCAACGTCATCGAGGCCCGCGCCAGCCTCATCGCCGAAGACGCGCAGGCTGGCGAGGGCGCGCAGGCCTCGGCGCGCGTCATCATCGGCCAGAGCGAGCAGGTGGCCCGGCTGGTGCGCCAGCTCCTGGTCTTCGCCCGGCCGCGCAAGCTCGAGCCCGAGCCACTGAAGCTGGACGCGGTGGCCCGCGCCGTCGCCGAGCTGCTGCGGCCCCTCGCCGACAAGCGGCCGGTGTCGCTCGACGTCTCGGGGCTGACGCCCACGCCCGCCACCGGAGACCCGGTGCTGCTCCAGCAGGCCGTCACCAACCTCGTCGTCAACGCCTTCAACGCGTGCGGCGCCGGCGGGCACGTGTGGCTCTCGACGGGCCGCGCCACCCGGCCGAAACCCGGCCACCCGGAGCCACGAGGGTGGGTCACCCTCTCGGTGCAGGACGACGGCGTCGGCATCTCGCCCGAGCTCGAGCAGTCCATCTTCGAGCCCTTCTTCAGCACCCGGCCGGCCGGCGAAGGCACCGGCCTGGGGCTCCCCATCGTCTCGAGCATCATCGACGAGCACGGCGGCTTCCTCACCCTCGACACCGCGAGGGGCCACGGCAGCACCTTCACCCTGCATCTCCCCGAGGCGTCGGCATGAGCGCGCGCGTACTGGTGGTGGACGACGACGTGAGCTTCACCGCGACGCTCGAGCTGGGCCTCTCGCAGCGCGGCTACCAGGTGGTGACGGCGCAGCGGGCCGAGGCGGCGCTGACGCAGTTGAGCTCGGAAGACGTCGACGTGGTGCTGACCGACATCAACATGCCGGGGCTGGGCGGGCTCGAGTTCGCCGCGCGCGTGGCCACCAGCCACCCCGACACCCCCGTCATCGTGCTGACGGGCTTCGGCAGCTTCGAGGCGGCCGTCGCCGCCATTCGCGCCGGCGCCTGGGACTTCCTCTCGAAGCCCGCCAAGCTCGACGCCATCGCCATCGCGCTCGAGCGCGCGGTGCGGCACCGCGCCCTGCGCCGCGAGGTGCAGCGGCTGCGGCTCGAGGTGAGCGCGGGCGGCAAGGCGCAGCTCCAGGGCGTCATCGCCGCCAGCACCGCGATGCAGAAGGTCCTCGACGTGGTGACGCGCGTGGCCACCACGCAGACGTCCATCCTCATCACCGGCGAGTCGGGCACCGGGAAAGAGGTGATGGCCCGCGCCATTCACGAGCGCAGCGGCCGGCGGGGGCCCTTCGTCGCCGTCAACTGCGCCGCGATGCCCGAGGCGCTGCTCGAGAGCGAGCTGTTCGGCCACGCGCGCGGGGCCTTCACCGACGCCCGTGAGGCGCGGGTGGGGCTCTTCACCGAGGCCAACGGCGGCACCCTGCTGCTCGACGAGATTGGCGACATGCCCCTGGGGCTGCAGCCGAAGCTGCTGCGGGTGCTGCAGGAGCGCGTGGTGCGGCCGCTCGGCGCGCGCGGAGAACACCCCATCGACGTGCGCATCATCGCGTCGACGCACCGAGACCTCGAGGCGCGCATCGAGTCGGGCGGGTTCCGCGAAGACCTCTACTTCCGCCTCAACGTCGTCAGCCTGCACCTGCCGCCGCTGCGGGAGCGCACCGCCGACGTGCTGCCGATGGCCCAGCGCTTCCTCGCGCAGGCCAGCGCGCGCGCCGGCAAGGCCGTCAAGGGGCTGTCGGCCGGCGCCGCCGAGAAGCTGCTGGCCTACGACTGGCCCGGCAACGTGCGCGAGCTGTCCAACTGCATGGAGCGCGCGGTGGCGCTGACGCGCTACGACGAGCTGGGCGTCGACGACCTGCCCGAGAAGGTGCTCAACCACCGCCCCACCCGCGTGGTGCTCGAGGTGGAGGACCCCAGCGAGTTCATCACGCTGGAGGAGCTCGAGAAGCGCTACACGCTCAAGGTGCTCGAGGCGCTCAAGGGCAACAAGGCGCAGGCGGCGCGCACCCTCGGCATCGAGCGCAAGACGCTGTACCGCAAGCTCGAGGCCTGGGGCCGCGCCGAGCCCGAGGCGTCGTAGGCCCTCACCGGCGCTCGCTCTTGAGCACCATCACCTCGTCGAACTCGCCGCGGCGCTGCTCGAGGCAGAGGGCGCCGGCGTCAACCTCACGGGCGAAGTACTCGCCGTAGTCGCGCACCGGGCCCGACGCGTACACGGTGATGTCCTTCTGGCGCGCGAGCGCGCCCAGGGTGCCGGCCACCGCCGAGGCCACCGCGCCGCGGAACGGGAAGTACTGGTAGAAGACCGAGCCGCGCGAGAGGTCGACGTCGCGCACGTCGGCGCGCGCGAAGGCCACGTTCGACAGGCCCAGGGCCACGGCCGAGAGGCTGGCCTCGGCCACCGCGCTCTCGAGCAGCTCGACGCCCTGCACCGTGGTGACGGCGCTGGCCGCCACCGTCAGCGCCAGCTTGCCGCTGCCCGAGCCGAGGTCGAACACCACGTCGTCCACGCGCGGCGCCGCCACCGCGAGGAAGTCGGCCACCCGTGACGCGCGCGAGGCGAGGTTGACGTTGGCGAGGGGCGAGTCGGACGAGAGGAACGACAGCCGCGAGGTTCCAAACAGCGCGTCGAGGTAGTCGTCGGCCGGGGTGCCGTCGCGGGTGAGGTGGGCGACGAAGCCGAGCGCCTCCCAGTGCGCGCGAAAGCGGGCGGCCGGGCGGCCTCCCCCCCGAATCGCGGCCACCTCGAAGGCCGTCGCCGCGGTGAGCGCCCGGAGCACCTGGCCTTCGCGCGAGACGAAGGCGCTCCAGCGCGCGGTGGCGTCGGCCGAGGCCAGCGCGTCCTGGGCGAGCGCGGCTGGCGCCACGTTGTCGCGCACGAAGCGCAGCCCCTCGTTCAGGTTCCACAGCGCGCCCAGCGAGAGCGCGCCCACCTCGCCGGGCAGCTCGAGGGCCGCCGCGTGAGAGAACCACCAGGGGGTTGGCACCCGGCGACTGTACGCCGAAAAGGCGGCGGCCCCCTGTCGCGCGCGCGCCCGGCTTCCCGTCTGGGGCGCGAGTGTGCGAAGGCGGTGGGGTGTTCTTCGTCGCGCTCGTCGTCGCCGCCAGCCCGGCGCAGTGGCTGGGCCCGAAGCCTCCGCCTGAGGTGACGCGGGTCATCACCATCGCGCCGTCGCTCACCGAGACGGTGCTGGCGCTGGGGGCCGGGGAGCTGCTGGTCGGCGTCAGCCGCTTCGACGAGGCGCCCGAGGTGAAGGCCCTCACGCGGGTGGGCGGGTTCGTCGACCCCTCCATCGAGACGGTGCTGACGCTCAAGCCGCACCTGGTGGTGGTGCAGAAGGCGCCCGGCAACCAGAAGCCCATCGAGAAGCTGGCCTCGCTCGGCGTGCCGGTGCTGGCGCTGCCCCTCACCACCGTGGCCGACGCCGCCGACGCCATGCGGGTGCTGGGCGCGGTGCTGAAGCGGGAGCAGCAGGCCACCCTGCTCATCGCCGCGCTCGAGGCCGCCCGCGCGAAGGAGCGCGCCGCGGTCTCTGCGGGTCCGGCGCCGCGGGTGCTCTTCGTCTACGGCTTCTCGCCGCTGGTGGTGGCGGGCCCAGGCAGCTTCGCCGACGAGCTGCTGCGCGACTGCGGCGTGCACAACGTCGTCACCCGAACGCCGACGGCCTACCCGGTCTGGTCGCAGGAGCAGCTGGTCGCGGCGCCGCCCGAGGTGCTGGTGGACGCCTCTGACTCCGACGCCGGCCGCGCCGCGGTGAAGGCGCTGACGAAGAAGACGCGCTGGGTGGCGCTCGAGAACAAGGACCTGCTCCACCCCGGCCCTGCGCTCGCGCGCGCGCTCGGCCCGCTGTGCGCGTCGCTGCGAGGTGAGCGGTGAGCCCTGGGGTTCCGGCCGGTTGGCCGTGAAGGACGTAACGACTCGAGGAGCGGAGGCGTAGCGGTGCCATGCGCGCGAACCCCGACACGCCGAACCGGGCTCCTGAGGGCGTGTTGCTCCGGCTCGTCCTCTACTTTCGACCGCACTTCTTCGGGGTGCTCGGCTCGGTGGCCGTGGTGTGGATGATTCGCACGCTCTCGGTGATGGGCGGCGCGTGCAAGACGCTCTGTTACCCACCCATCACCCTCTCGCTCGGCATTCTGGGCGGGCTGCTGGGCGCGCAGCTGTACCGGAACAACCACCCGCTCCCCTCGGTCGACGACGAGCCGCCGTCGCTGGTTCCGTTGACGGGCCCGACGCGCGTGCGCACCGGGCGGGCGCGACTGCGACGCTGAGGCCGCTCGCACCCGGCCGACGCGCCTACGCATCGCTGCGACGAGCGGCGAGCGCACGATGGGGCGAGGCCCTGGCTGCGCTGGCCATCAGCTCGACCGGCACCAAGTGCGAGCGCTCCCGGCGCTCGAGCGCGAGTGACGCCCCTCGACGAGCTGGCGACGATTCTCAAGCCCGCGGGCGCTGGGCGCTCCCGGGTGTCGACACCAGGGACCTCGAGGAGCCGGGACGAGCCGGCGGCGTCGCTCTGGGCGACGGTGGTCCTGAGGCCCCCCGGTGGCCTGTCTGGCGTTCTTTCTTCTGCCCTCACGTTCCAGCAGGGTCAGCTGTCTGACTGGTGCAGCCGATGCCCGAGCCCGAGAACAGCGAGGTGGTGCTGCGCGCCCAGCGGGGCGACCGGAAGGCGGTCGAGGCCCTGGTGCGGCGCTACCTGCGGCCCGCCTACCTGGTGGCGCTGTCAGTGGTGCGGGTGCCGGCCGAGGCTGAAGACGTAGCGCAAGAGGCGGTGGCGATGGCGATGCAACGACTCGAGGACTGCCGGGACCCCGCGCGCTTTTCCGGCTGGTTGATGACCAACGTGCGCAACCGCGGCCTCAACCGGCTCGCCGCCGCGAAGGTGCGTCAACGCCACGTCGACGCGGTGCTGCCCGATGAGGCGCAGGACAGTGACGCCGCGCGGGTGGCGGTGCGACAGACGCTGCTGGCCGCGCTCGAGACGCTCACCCCGCAGCAGCGTGAGGTGGTGCTGCTGCACGACCTCGAGTCGTGGACGCACGCGGAGATCGCCGAGAGCCTCGGGCTGTCCGAGGTCAACTCACGCCAGGTGTTGTCAGTGGCGCGGCGCACGCTGCGCGCGAAGCTCAACGAGCTGGAAGGACCGACCCATGGATGACGACCGCATCGACTTCTCTGCCCTCGACCCGGCCCGGCAGCCCCAGCGATGGGAGGCGCTGCTCCAGCGCACCGTCGAGGCCTCGGTGCCGCAGCCCGAGGCCTGGTGGCTCTCGCTGGGGAAGATGCGCCTGGCGGTGGTTGGCCTTGGGGCCGTGGCGCTGCTCGCCTGGGTGCCGCTGCTCCTCGACGCGCCGGTCTCCGGGTCCACCGACCCGGCGCTGGCGCTGGTGCAGTACTCGCACGCGGGCGACCTCACGGCGCTCCTGGAGTCCACCGATGGCTACTGACCTTCCCCGCGGCCGGTTGACGGCGGCGCTGGTGTTGCTCCTCACCTTCGTGGTGGGCGCGGCGGCGGGCGCGGGCGCCTTCGCCTCGTTCGCGCGACACGGCCGGGTGGGCCGCGCCCCCCCTCACGAGCGACGCCTGCCACCCCCGCTGGAAGAGCTCGACCTGTCGGAGGCTCAACGCGAACAGGCCCACACCGTCTTCGAGCGCTACCGGCCGCAGTTCGAGGCGCTCTTCGAAGAGAGCGCGCCGAAGGTGCGCGCGTTGCGCGACGCCATGGACGCGGAGCTCGCGAGCACGCTGAGCGAGGCGCAGCGCGCGAAGTTCGAGACGCTCAAGCAGCGTCGCGGCGACCGTCGGCGTGATGGCCCGCCGCCGGGCGGTCCGTGGGGCCCCCGGTAGCGCTCCTGAAGAACCGGCCTCACGCTCTTCACGCGTCGCCGGTCATGGAGGATGAGAGCGGCGGCCGGCCGCTCCAAACCAGGAGCCACCATGCGCAACACGACGTTCCTCTTCTCTGCCAGTCTTCTCCTCGTCGCCGGCGTCGCCCTCTCGCAGCCAGGCGGCCCTCGACGTGGGCCGCCGCCCGAGGCGCTGGCGGCCTGCACCGGCCTCGTCGAGGGCGCCGCGTGCGGCTTCACCCACGACGGGAGGAACATGACTGGCGCCTGCCGCGCCGGGCCCGCCGCGCAGGCGCTCGCCTGTCGCCCTGAGGGCAAGCCCGGTGGCCACCACCACGGCCCGCCGCCCGCGGAGTCGTTCGCTGCGTGCCAGGGCCAGGCAGAGGGCGCCGCCTGCAGCTTCTCGGTCGAGTCGAAGAACGTGGCTGGCACCTGCCGCTCCGGGAGAGAGGGCGCGCCCCTCGCCTGTCGCCCTGAGGGCAAACCCGGTGGCCACCACCACGGCCCGCCGCCCGCGGAGTCGCTCGCTGCGTGCCAGGGCCAGGCGGAGGGCGCCGCCTGCAGCTTCTCAGTCGAGTCGAAGAACATGGCTGGCACCTGCCGCTCCGGGAGAGAGGGCGCGCCCCTCGCCTGTCGCCCCGAGGGCAAGCCCGGCGGCCGCCACCACGGCCCGCCGCCCGCGGAGTCGCTCGCTGCGTGCCAGGGACAGGCAGAGGGCGCCGCCTGCAGCTTCTCAGTCGAGTCGAAGAACGTGACCGGCACCTGCCGCGCTGGGCCCGAGGGCGCCCCTCTTGCCTGCCGCCCCCAGCAGCAGCGCGACGGTCGGCACGGGAACAAGGGGCTGCGCGCGAGGTCGGTGGCGGCGTGCGTGTCATCGACCGCAGGCGCAGCGCGGCGGTAGGCACCGCTCCACTTCTCCGAACGAGCTGGCGGCGGGCAACGCTTTAGGGCTGCACGCCGCTCGGTCGTCGGTGGCGTCGCGCGCCTCATCGACCCTTCCACTTCTCCGAACGAGCTGGCGGCGGGCAACGCCTCACGGCTGCCCGCCGCTCGGTCGTCGGTGGCCGTCGCGCGCCTCATCGACCCTTCCACTTCTCCGAACGACCTGGCGGCGGGCAGCGCCTCACGGACTGCTGGGCGCGCAGCTGTACCGGAACAACCACAAGCTCCCCTGAGTCGACGACGAGCCGCCGTCGCTGGTTCCCCTCTCGGGCCTGACGCGCACCGGGCGGGCGCGTGCACTTCACCCATTCCGCCCGCTCCGATTCGGCGGATCAGCTGGTAGCGCCCGAACGGCAGTGGCGCTTC
>JACSRE010000421.1 GCA_014879945.1 Myxococcus sp. | reverse complement strand
GGGCGGGGAACGCGGGGCGGGCGTGGTGGTCGTCGTGGTACCCGGTGAGCGCCGGCCACTGGCGCATCACCGTCGCGGCCAGCGGGCCATGCGGCAACCACACCGTGAAGCAGGCGAACAGCGTCGCGGCGCACAAGAGCGGCAGCACCCACAGCCACAGCAGGTGGGGGAGGGCGCTGACGAGGACGATCAGCGAGCCGAGGAAGAGCGCGGCCTGGCGTCGAGCAGGCGAGCGCAGCCGGGGCCAGGTGTCGAGGTAGTAGAAGGCCAGCATCGCCGGCCAGCGCAGCGGCAGCTGCCAGGCGGGGCCGAGGCAGAAGCGCTCCGGGTCGGCGTCGGTGTCCACGTGCCGGTGGTGGCGCAGGTGGTTGTTCATCAGCATCGAGAAGGGCACGCCGCAGGCCACCGACGCCAGCCACCCCACCAGCGCGTTGAGGCGCTGCGAGGCGTGGGCGGCCGAGTGAATCGCGTCGTGCGCGACCACCATCAGCATCACCAGCGCGCAGGTGGCGATCGCGACGTGGAGCCCCAGCGGCAGCCCCTGCGTCGTCGCCAGCCCGGAGCCCAGCAGCGTCAGCCAGCACCCCACCAACCACTGCGTCGCGCGGCCACGGCGCAGCACGGGGGCGCTCGAAGGGGGCGCGGAGATCGAGAGGAGCGGGGCGCTGAGTTCCATACCCCGTTGTCTGGTTTCAGCCGCCGCCCGGTGTTGTCCCGTCGCGCCAAAGGAGTGACCTGACGCGCCATTCTCGTTTCCCGCGGCGGTGCTCCAGGCGCGCGGCGAGGCTGAGATTACGAGTGCTTACGAGGCAACAGGCGCATCGGCAGCCCCTCACGCATGGGGAGCGTCACGTTGGGGGCAGGGACGGCCTGGTACCCCTCCTGGAGCTCGAACCGATAGGCCCGCAAGACGGTGGCCAGCACGGTGATCAGCTCGAGCATGGTGAACTGATCGCCGATGCACTTCCGCTGGCCGCCCGAGAAGGGGAAGTAGGCGAACTTCGCGCGCCCCGCCGCGCGCTCGGGGAGGAACCGGTCGGGGTCGAAGCCCTCGGGGTTCTCCCAGTGGCGCGGGTGGCGGTGCACCGCGAAGGGGCTGAAGAAGACACGGGTGCCGGCGGCGATCGGGTACCCACAGAGCTCGTCGGGCTCGGCGGCCTCGCGCGCGAGGGCCCAGACCGCCGGGTACAGCCTCAAGACCTCGTTGATGGTGCGGGTCAGCACGGGCAGGGCGCGGGTGTCTTCGAGCGTGATGGGGCGGTCGCCGAGCACCTGCTCGAGCTCGGCCTCGACCGCTTCGAGCACCAGCGGGTGGGTCGCCAGGAGCCACAGAATCCACCCGAGCGCGACCGCGGTCGTCTCGTGCCCGGCGACCACCATGCTGAGCACCTCGTCGCCCATCACGGCGTCGCTCACCTGGTCGGCCTCACTGGCCTGCAACAGGAGCCCGAGCAGGTCGTCTCCTGGCGGGCGGGACCTCCTGCGGGCGATCAGCGCGTGCACCTGTTCGTCGAGGTACCGCTTGGCGGCGCGCGCCTCGAGGTTCTTCTCGGTCGGCCAGAGCTCCGCGAGGGGAAGGAGGGTGGTGCTCGTCCAGTGGAAGCGTGAGGCCACGGCGCGAACGGCCTGGGCGATGCGCGCGCCTTCGGGGCGCAGATCGGCGTCGAACATGGTCTCGCCGATGATCGCGAGCGTCATCTCGCAGACCCGGGCCGAGACGTCGATGAAGGCCCCTGCGTGCGAGGGCCCCCGCCACTGGTCGACGAGCTGCTCGGCGTGCCGGTGCATGGCGCCGAAGAAGCCCGCGATGCGCTCTCGGTGAAACGCCGGCTGGAGCATGCGGCGCTGCCTGAGGTGCAGCTCGCCCTCTGACGTCACCAGGCCCTCGCCGAGGAACCGCTGGAGCGGGCCGTAGCTGCGGCTCTCTTTGGTCTTGTAGTTCTTGTAGTTGGTGACGAGCACGCGCTCGACGGCGGTGGGGTCGAAGACGAACACGCCGCGCAGGTGGCCGACCTTCACCTCGCAGATGTCGCCGTGCGCCTCGAGCATGTTCATGAACATGCCGATGGGGTCGCCCTGCAGCTCGTCGATGAAGCGCAGCGGCTTGCCGGGCAGGTACTGCGGAATGGAGCGGCTCACGTGGCGCCTCTCTTGCCGCGCAGCTCGCCCGGCGACTGGCCCACCCAGCGCTTGAAGGCGCGCAAGAAGGCGGGCGCCTCGGCGAACCCCAGCAGAAACGCCATCTCGTTGTTGGACAAGGAGGTGTTGGTGACCATGCGGCGGGCCAGCTCGCAGCGAATCTCGTCGACCATGTCGCGGTGGCTGAGGCCGTCGTCCTGCAGGCGCCGCTGGAGCGTGCGGGTGGACAGGGCCAGCGCGCGGCCGATCGCCGCCAGGCTCGAGTCGCCGCCCGTCGAGAGGGCCCGCGTCAGGTAGCTGCGCACCTGGCTGTCGAGCGTCTTTCCGGGCAGGCGCTCCACCAGCTCCTTCGCGTGCGCGTCCACCACCGCGAGCAGGGCCACGTCAGCGCCGACGATGGGGCGGGCCAGATCGGCGTGTGACACCAGCACGCCGGTCTCGGGGCGGCCGAAGCGCAATGGGCACCGAAACACCTGCTGGTAGGCCCCGAGCTCAACGTCGCTCGGCGCCGCGTGGCGGAAGGTCACCTCGAGCGGGTCGAACGCGGCGCCCACGAGCTTTCGCCCGCGCAGCACCCACGCGGCCGCGGCCCACTGCGCGGCGTAGCGGTTGGGGCCGGCCAGCTCGGGGATCCGGTAGGTGAAGAACGCCCCGGCCGGGTCTTCGCGCAGCTCGACGGTGGCGTGATCGTGCATCAGCTGCCCGTAGCGGGCGATGCGGCCGAGCGCGTCTCTGAAGTCGTGGCTGTTGCGCGCCACGTACTCGAGCACGCCCCACGAGGTGGGGTCGTCGTTCTGGAGCGCCGCGGCCGTGAGCCCGAAGGTGGCGTCGCCGGCGGCCTCGGCCAGCTTCGTCCAGAGGGCCTGCGCGGCCGCGTAGGGGTACCAGGCGGCCCGGGGGTCGGCGACCTCGAGCTCGATTCCACACTCCGCCAGGGGGCGCGCGCAGTCGAGGCCGAGCGCCTTCGCCGCGCGCACCGGCACCATCACGTACATCCACGAGGCCCGCCCCGCCGTCATGGCGCGACTATGCCCGCGGCGAGCCGGCGCACGGAGCCAAAACGATCGCGCGGCCGGCCATCGGGTGATGGCGAGCCGCGCGTGGGGTGCTGCTGTGGGCCCGTCGAGGCGTTACTGGCCTTCGACGAAGCTGCGCAGGCGCTTGCTGCGCGAGGGGTGCCGCAGCTTGCGCAGCGCCTTGGCCTCGATCTGCCGAATGCGCTCGCGCGTCACCTCGAAGTCCTGGCCGACCTCTTCGAGGGTGTGATCGCTCTTCTCGCCGATGCCGAAGCGCATGCGGAGCACCTTCTCTTCGCGCGGCGTCAGGGTGGCGAGCACCTTGCGGGTCTGCTCCGCGAGGTTCATGTTGATGACGGCGTCGTCGGGCTTCACCAGCGCCTTGTCTTCGATGAAGTCGCCGAGGTGGCTGTCTTCCTCTTCGCCGATCGGCGTCTCGAGCGAGATGGGCTCCTTGGCGATCTTGAGGACCTTGCGGACCTTGTCGAGCGGCAGCTCCATCTTCTCGGCGATCTCTTCGGGCGTCGGCTCGCGGCCGATCTCCTGCACCAGGTAGCGGCTGGTGCGGATCAGCTTGTTGATCGTCTCGATCATGTGCACCGGAATACGAATGGTGCGGGCCTGATCGGCGATGGCGCGGGTGATCGCCTGACGAATCCACCAGGTGGCGTAGGTCGAGAACTTGTAGCCGCGCTTGTACTCGAACTTGTCGACGGCCTTCATCAGGCCGATGTTGCCTTCCTGGATCAGGTCGAGGAACTGCAGGCCGCGGTTGGTGTAC
>JACSRE010000045.1 GCA_014879945.1 Myxococcus sp. | reverse complement strand
CTCACTATGTCGACGAGACGATCGTCGAGAAGAAGACGGCCGCCGACCGATCGATTCGGGTCAACGTCGAGCTGCTCGACTCGGTGGGGTTGCTGGCCGGCGACCTGCTCGTCGAGAGCGCCCGCTCGGAGCTGCGCGCGCACGAGCTCCAGGGCCTCTTCGAGCGCTTCTCACGCCTGGGCGAGAGCCTGATGCGGGTGACGCACCAGGGCCCCCTCGAGCCCGAGCAGCGGCAGCGCCTCGACGTGCTCGAGAGCGACCTGTCGCTGTTGCGCGACGACGCGTTCCGCTTCGTGCGTCACCACTCCGACGGCCTCAACACCCTCAACACCAGCCTCACCCAGCTGGCCGACCACGTGGCCGAGGCGCGCCTGGTGCCGCTGTCGACGGTGTTCGACGCCTTCCCCCGCGCGGTGCGCGAGCTGGCCAACTCGCAGGGCAAGCGCATCGAGCTGTTGATCGAGAACACCAGCGCCGGCGTCGACCGGTCGATGGTGGCCGACGTGCGCGACGCGCTGATTCACCTCATCCGCAACGCGGTCGATCACGGCATCGAGTCGCCCGAGCTCCGCGAGACCTACGGGAAGGACGAGACGGGGCGCGTGTCGCTCAAGGCCCGCGCCGACGGCGACATGCTGGCCGTCGAGGTGGAAGACGACGGCCGCGGCATCGACCCCACGGCGCTGCGTGACGCCGCCGTGCGCAAGGGGGTCTTGACGGCCGCGCAGGCGGGGGCGCTCAGCGAGCGCGAGGCGACCGAGCTCATCTTCAAGTCGGGCTTCTCGACCAAGGAGCAGGTCACCGAGGTCTCGGGCCGCGGCGTGGGCATGGACGTCGTCAAGCGCAAGGTCGAGGCGCTCGGCGGCAGCGTGTCGGTGACCAGCCGCATCGGCCGCAGCACCACCGTCGCCCTTCGCCTGCCGCAGTCGCTGGCCCTGATGCGGGTGCTGCTGATTCGCCTGGGCGACGACGTCTACGGCATGCCGGCGGCCGACGTCGAAGCGGTGGCGCGCTTCTCGCCGGGCGACCGCCTCGAGGTCTTCGGCTCGCTGGCCGTCATGCACCGCGGCAAGCCCATCGCCTTCACCGCCCTGGGCCCCCTGCTCGGCCTCAACGGCGGCTCGCGCTTCGAGAAGCCGCCCTGCGTGGTGGTGCGCTTCGGCGAAGAGCGCGCGGCCCTGGTGGTCGACGGCTTCGTCGACGAGCGCGAGGTCGCGGTCAAGCCCATCGGCGGTGAGTTCGTGAAGGGCGCCCCCTTCATCGCGGGCTCGGCGGCGCTTGAAGACGGCCGCATCGCGGTGCTGCTGCACGTGCCCGACATCATGGCCGAGATCCGCAAGCTCTCGCGGCCGGTCGAGGCCCAGTCGGAGCGCCGGCTCAAGGTGCTGCTGGTCGACGACTCGCCCATCGCCCGCGCCACCGAGTCGGCGCTGGTGCGCGCGCTGGGCCACGAGGTCGAAGAGGCGCAGGACGGCGAAGACGCGTGGGAGCGGCTGCAGCGCTCGCAGGCCTACGATCTGGTGTTGACCGACGTGCAGATGCCGCGGCTCGACGGCTTCGCCCTCACCCGGCGCCTCAAGAACGACGCGCGCACCCAGCACCTGCCGGTGGTGATCCTCTCGTCGCTGGCGTCTCCCGAAGACAAGCGCCGCGGCCTCGACGCGGGGGCCGACGCCTACCTCGTCAAGGGAGAGCTGGGCGTCGAGAGCCTGGCGCTGGCCATCGACCGGCTGACGTGATCGGGAGGGCCTGACGGTGACGACGAAGCTGGCGGTGCTCCTGGTCGAGCCCTCACCGGTGCTGGGCGCGCGGCTCGAGGGGCTGTTCGGCCGCAAGCTGGTGCGCGTCGGCAGCTCGGTCACCGCCGCCGGCATGCTCGCGGCGGTGCGCGATCACGAGCCCGACGTGGTGCTGGTTCGCGTCGACGGCCCGTCGTCGGAGCTGACCCGCGCGGTCGAGCTGGTGATGTCGGAGGATCCGGTGCCCATGCTGCTGTTGGCCGCCCCGGGCGCGCCTCGGCAGGCCGCGATGGCCCTCTTGTCGGCGGGCGCGCTCGAGGTGCTGCCGCTGCCGTCGGCGCTCGACGAGCGCGCCGCGGCGTCGCTCGAGAAGACGGTGGCCCTGCTGGCGACGGTGGCGGTGGTGAAGCACCCGCGCGGCCGCAAGAAGCGCACCGCGAGCCGGCTGCCGGCGATTCGCCCCGAGGTGCCCGTCGTCGCCATCGCGGCCTCGCTGGGCGGGCCCAAGGCGCTGGCGGTGGTGCTGTCGGGGCTGCCTCGCACCTTCGGCGCGCCGATCTGCATCTGCCAGCACATCACCGCCGGCTTCACCGACGATCTCGCGCGGTGGCTGGCGGCCGAGACCGGCCACCAGGTGGCCGAGGCCATCGACGGCGCCAGGCTCGAGCCGGGCCGCGTCTACGTCGCGCCCTCCGACGTCCACCTCGCGGTGACGACGTCGGGCACCGCCCGGCTGGAGCAGGGCCCGGCGGTCGGGGGCTTCCTGCCCTCGTGTGACGTGCTCCTCAAGAGCGCGGCGATCGCCTTCGGCCCGCGCGCCGTCGGCGTGGTGCTGACCGGCATGGGCCGCGACGGCGCCCGGGGCCTCAAAGAGATTCGCGCGCGCGGCGGCCGAACCCTGGCCCAGGACGAAGCGACCAGCGTCGTCTGGGGCATGCCGAAAGAGGCCGTCGCGCTCGGCGCGGCCCAGCTGGTGCTCCCGCTGCCCGCCATCGCGGCGCAGCTGCTCGAGTGGGTGCCCTCCCGATGACGGGCGAGGCCCTCACCATCGAGCGCCTCGCGCTCGAGCAGCTGGCGGCGCTGCTCCTCGAGCGCGCCGGCCTCAAGGTGACGCCCGACGGCTACGCGGGGCTCCGGCTGGCGCTCCAGGCGCGCATGCCCGCGACCGGCCTCGACGACGCCGCCGAGTACGTGCGCCGCCTCAGGCAGCTGGCCGGAGAGCACGAGCTGCGCGCGCTCCTGCCGCTGGTGACCGTCGGCAAGACCGAGTTCTTCCGCGACTCGCGCCAGTTCGCGGCGTTCGAGAACGAGATCTTCCCCGAGCTGCTCAAGCACGCGCGGCGCGAGGCCCGGCCGGTGAGGGCCTGGTCGGCCGGCTGCGCGACGGGCGAAGAGCCCTACAGCATCGCGATGGTGGGCCTCGACCGCGGCGCCCTGCCCAACGAGCTCGACTGCTGGGCGACCGATCTGAACCCCGTGGCCGTCCAGAACGCCGCGCGGGGCCGGTTCGCGATTCGCCGGCTGCTGGGCGTGAGCGAGCCGCGGCTGGCGCGCTTCTTCAACCTCGTCGACGGCTTCTACGAGGTGACGCCCCAGCTGCGCGAGATGGTGCGCTTCGACGGCCACAACCTCGCGGCGCCCATCTGGCCGCAGGTGCGGCCGCAGTCGATGGACCTGATCTTCTGCCGCAACGTGATCATCTACTTCGACCAGCCCACCATCCTCGCGGTGATGGACCGGTTCTACGACTCGCTGCGGCCGGGGGGCTGGCTCTTCCTGGGCTACTCCGAGAGCCTGTTCCGCCTGCCGACCCGGTTCGAGATGGTCGAGGTGGGCGGCGTCTTCATCTACCGGCGCCCGGTGCGCGGCGGGGTGACCCAGGTGTTGACGACGGTGGTGCGCGGCGCGGGCGAGCCGGCGCCCGCTCCTCCGCCCGCGCAGGCCACGACGGCGGCCAGCCTGCCGGCGCCCCCTGCGGTGGCTCGACCGCCGGAGCGCGCGACCCCGAAGGCCCTCCCGCTGGTGGTGGGGCTCCAGCTTCCGCGCTCCACCGCGTCGATGCCGTCGCCGGCGCTCAGCAAGCCCAGGCCGCCCGGCACCGGCACCCCCGTGGAGCGGCTCGAGCAGATCGTCGCCGACATCGAGCGCGGTGACTTCCCCCGGGCGCTGCGCCTGTCACACGCGCTGGCCGAAGACGCGCCCGACGATCTCGCGGCGCGCATCACCCTGGGCAACGTGCACGCGCTGATGGGCAACATCGCCGAGGCCCGCGAGGCCTACCAGGCGGCGCTCCAGCGCGAGCCCTTGTCGGTCGAGGCGCGCCTGTACCTCGGCATCGCGGCGCTCCAGGGCCTGGAGCCAGAGATCGCGCGCCAGGAGTTCACCCGCGCCCTCTTCCTCGAGCCGACCCTCGCGCTGGGCCACTACCTGCTGGCGCAGGTGCACGAGCGCAGAGGAGACGCCGAGGCGGCGCGCCGGAGCTACCGCAACGCCATCAACCTCCGCAAAGGGCCCCCGCACGCGCTGCTGGGCCACTTCCCCGACCTGCCCACCTCGAACGAGGCCATCGCGCAGGCGGCGCAGTACCGGCTCGCCGCGCTCTCGGAGCGCTGACGGAGCCTGACGAGCCAACGCTTTCGTGGCAGAGAGCGGGCATGGCGACAACGTCGACGTCGAGCGCAGTGCTGAAGGCCGATCGGGTGTGGATGGACGGCAAGCTGGTGCCGTGGGACGCCGCGCAGGTGCACGTGATGACGCACGCGCTCCACTACGGCCTGGGCGTGTTCGAGGGCATTCGCGCCTACAAGACGAAGGACGGGCGCGTCGCCGTGTTCCGCCTGCGCGAGCACATTCGCCGCTTCATGGACTCGGCGCACATCATCATGCTCAAGCTGCCCTACTCCGAGGACGAGCTGGTGCAGGCGTGCCTCGACGTGCTGTCGCAGCAGGCCGACAAGTTCCCCAACGGCGCGTACCTGCGCCCCATCGCCTTCATGGGCGACGGCGCCATGGGCCTGGGCGCGACCAACCCGACCCGGGTCGCGATCTGCGCCTGGGAGTGGGGCAGCTACCTGGGCGACAAGGGCCTCAAAGAGGGCATTCGCGCGAAGGTCTCGAGCTTCACCCGCATGCACGTCAACGTGAACATGGTGCGCGGCAAGATCTCGGGCCAGTACGTCAACTCGATCCTCGCCAAGCGCGAGGCGGTGATGGCCGGGTACGACGAGGCCATTCTGCTCGACATCTCGGGCTTCGTGGCCGAGGCCTCGGGCGAGAACATCTTCTGCGTGGGGCGCAAGGGCGTGGTGCGAACGCCGTCGCTGTCGTCTCCGATTCTGCGGGGCATCACCCGCGACACCGTGCTCGAGCTGCTCAAGGACATGGGGCGCGAGGTGCAAGAGGTGTCGTTCACCCGCGACGCGCTCTACATCGCGGGCGAGGTGTTCTTCACCGGCACCGCGGCCGAGATCACCCCGGTGCGAGAGGTCGACAACCGGCAGGTCGGCGAAGGCAAGCCCGGCCCCATCACCCAGTCGGTGCAGGAGCTCTACTTCCGCGTCGTGCGCGGGCACGAGCCGAAGTACCAGCACTGGCTCACCTACGTCTGACGGCCGCGGCGGCGCTGCTACAGTCGGCCGCGCCCATGACCGTTCGACGCCAGCGCCAGCCCGCAGAGCCTCTCGTCACCGCCGACGCGCCCGTCGACCGTCAGGCCGCGCCCACCGGCGAGTACCAGCTCGAGAGCGCCCACAAGGAGCGCCGGCCCAACCCGTTCAACCTCGAGAACCCGCGGCTGCTCGACCTCGCCCCGCCCGAGCCGAAGTCGCTCGAGGACACCGGCCTCAAGATCGGCCTGCTGTCGGACATCGCGCTGCGGTTCCTCTACTACCAGGGCACCGTCACGGGCGCCGAGGTGGCCGAGGAGCTGCGCCTGCCCTGGACGGGGGTGGTGGAGCACGTCATCGACTTCCTGGCGCAGGAGAAGCTGGTCGATCTGCGCGGCGGCAAGGGCTTCGGCCGGGTGTCGGTGGACTTCGTGCTGACCGACAAGGGCCGTGAGTACGCGCGTGATGCGCTCGAGCGCACCACCTACATCGGGCCGGCCCCCGTGCCCATCGAGCAGTACAACGCGCTCATTCAGCAGCAGACCCGTGAGCTGCCGGTGGTGACGCGCAAGCAGCTCGAGCTGGCCCTGGCGCACCTGGTGGTGCCGCCGGGCATCGTCGACAAGCTGGGCCCGGCGGTGAACTCGGGGCGCTCCCTCTTCCTCTACGGGCCGCCCGGCAACGGAAAGACGTCGCTGGCCGAGGCCATCAGCGCGATGTTCGGCGGCGAGGCCTTCATCCCCGCGTGCCTCGAGATCGATGGGCAGATCGTGAAGGTGTTCGATCGCCTGGTGCACCACCCGGTCTCGCTCGAGCTGGGGCGCGACAAGGACGGGCGGCGCCAGGCCTTCGAGATGGATCACCGGTGGCAGGTCTGCCGCCGGCCCTCGGTGATCGTCGGCGGCGAGCTGACGCTCGAGACGCTCGATCTCATCTACTCCGAGACCGCGCGGTTCTACGAAGCGCCGTTCCAGGTGAAGGCCAACGGCGGCATGCTGCTGATCGACGACTTCGGCCGGCAGAAGGTGCACCCGACCGACCTGCTGAACCGGTGGATCGTGCCGCTCGAGAAGCGCGTCGACTTCCTCACCCTGCACACCGGCAAGAAGTTCGAGATCCCCTTCGATCAGCTGGTCGTCTTCTCGACCAACCTCGACCCGAAGGAGCTGGTCGACGAGGCCTTCCTGCGGCGCATCAAGTACAAGATCGAGGTCGGCAACCCCGACGAGCTGCAGTACCGCGCGATCTTCAAGCGCGTCTGCGAGGCCTCGGGCGTGCCCTTCGTCGAGCAGGCCATCACCTACCTCTTCGAGCACGTCTACAAGGCCCGCAGCCTCGAGCTGCGCTCGTGCCACCCGCGCGATCTGGTGCAGCTGGTCAAGGACGCGGCCCGGTACCGCGGCGTGGCCCCCTCGCTCTCGCGGGAGCTGCTCGACCAGGCGGTGCAGGTGTTCCTGGTCGACCTCTGACGGCCGGTTTCTGCACAACCCTTCAAAGCGTGTCTAAACTGGGCCCCACCTGTGGCTCCCGACTCCAAAGCGCCCGGCTTCAAGGTGCGCCCCGCGCGGCGCGGTGACGCCCAGGGTGTCGTCGCGCTGCTGAACGAAGCAGGCGCCCAGGCCGACGCGCAGACCTTCGCGTGGACCATCAGCCACCCCGAGATGGAGGTGCTGGTGGCCGCCGACGCCCTCGACAAGGTGGTGGGCGTGGTGAGCCTCTCGCACCGGCCGCTCCTCAAGGTGGGGGGCCGCGCCGCCACCATCGACGAGCTGGGCGTGGCGCGCGCGTGGGCGCGGCGGGGCGTCGGGCGCGAGCTGCTCAAGCGGGCGGTGGAGCGCGCGAAGGTGCTGAGCGTGAAGCGGCTCGAGGTGCAGACCTTCGCCGGCCTCACCAGCGAGGTCGACGCGTTCTTCAAGGCCTGCGGGTTCGAGCGCGCCGACGTCGGCGTCTTCAGGCTGAAGTAGCCCCTACCGAATCGACAGCGAGAAGGCGCCCGCCGACAGGCCCGCGCCGTCGACCCACAGCGAGTACACGCCCGGCGGCACGTTGGTGAGGGTGAGCGTCACCGGGGCCCCGAAGTCGGGCGCCGCCTGACAGCCGAGGTTGGCCCCCGCGTAGGTGCACTGGTTGTTCGCCGCCGCCCCGCCCCGCACGTAGATCACCGGCCGCATCAGGCTCCCGCTCACCGGGTCGGGCTGCACGGTGATGCTGAGGCTCGGCGTCAGCGCCGCGACCTGGAAGGTGTAGAGCACGTCGCCGCCGAGCTCGCCGTTGGCGCCCAGCGGGAAGCCGCACCGCCCCTCGGTGGAGTTGCCCGCCGCGCGGGTGTCGCCGCTGGCGGTCGCGCCGACGTTGAGGGCGATGAGCGAGCCCGACGACCCGCAGCCGTCGTTGGGCGGGGGGTTGAGCGGCGGGCCCGGCGACACCCTCAACGAGAACGGGCCCTGGGTGGCGAGGTCGCCAGAGAGCCACAGCGTGTAGGTGCCGGGGTTGAGCGCCGGCACCACCGCCACCGCGCGATCGGGCACCTGCAGATCAGAGAAGGCGCAGGTGCCCAGCGGGAGGAGCGCCGACACCGCGCAGACGCCGGCGGGCTTGAGCGTCAACACCGGGAGCAGCCGCGAGCCGGGCAAGGCCCGGGCGTCGAACGAGACCGACTGGCGGCTGGTGAGGGTGAAGCTGTAGGCGACGTCGGCGGCGCCCGGGGTGTCTCCGCAGGTGCTGGCGTGGGGCGAGGCGCCGACGGTCGTCTCGTTGGGGAGGAAGACGGGCCCGCTCGCCAGCGGCAGCACCGTGGCGGTGGAGCACGCGTCGTTCTGGGGCGGGGCCGGCGGGGGGCTCAGCTCGAGGGTGAGATCGAACGCGCCCGCGGTGCGCGCCTTGCCGTCGACGAAGAGGAACCAGCGGCCCGCCTCGAGCCGCGGCACCTCGAGGAGCGCTGGGAAGCCCCCCTGCCCGGCCGCGGTGCAGAACAGCTGCTCCCGCACCACCTCGGACTCGCACTGGTTCTCGCGCCGCAGGTACAGCGCGGGCTGCAGGCGGGAGCCGGCCAGCGGCGTCACCTGCGCGCGCACGCGGGCCGCGGCCGGCAGCTGCAGCGTGTAGACGAGGTCGGGCCCCGTGCCGTCGCACCCCACCGCGTCGTTCTTGGCGAGGGTGGTGTCTCCCTGGAGGCTGACGGTGCTGGCCCCGCCGCTGGGCATCAGCTCGAGCGCGGTGCTGCAGGTGTCGTTGCTGGGGGGCGGCACCGGCTCCGAGAGCGTGATGCGGAGCCGGTAGCGGCCGGCCGGCGCCCCTGAGGCGGGCCCGTCGACCAGGACCGCGTAGTCCCCCGGCTCGAGCGAGGGGAGCTCGATGACGCTGGTGCTCGAGGTCAACGCGGGGGCGCAGGCGATCTCGCTCTGCGCGTCGGCGCAGGCCCGCCGGACCGAGAGCGTCGGCTTGAAGCCAGACAGGCCCACGGCCTCGAGCCGGGCCCGGCGCGGCACATCGACCGTCAAGCGGTAGACGGCGTCGGGCGCGCCGGCGCCGCCGCAGCTCGCGGCCACGTCGTCGATCAGCCCGAGGGTCTCACCCGAGACGTCGATGGCGCTCCCGCCGCGGAGCAGAGAGGGCGCGCTGCAGCTGTCGAGGTTGGGAGCGTCGTCGAAGCCGAGCTCGAGCTCGAACTCGCCGCCGGTCTGCGTCTCGCTGTCCACCCACACGAAGAACGAGCCGGGGTTCAGCTCGGCCACCAGGGTGGCGCGGTCGCCCCCCAGCATGGTGAAGCCGCAGGCCGCCTCGGTCGAGGCCACCGAGCACTCGGTGCGCAGGCCGATCACCGGCTGAAACCCCGAGACGGGGTCGAGCGGGCGCACGGTGGCCGTCACCCGCCGGCGCTGGGGCACCCGCAGGCCGAAGAGCACGTCGGGCCCAGGCGAGCCGGGGATGGCGCAGCTCAAGTGCGCGTCGTTGGCCGCGCTCGCCGTGCTGCCCCGCAGCCGCAGCGCAGCGCTCGAGACGTCGATGAAGCTCGAGAGCGCGCCGCAGCTCTCGGCCGCCGCCGCGACGCACAGCCCGGCCCGCATGTCACACGAGCCCTGCGGGCAGTCGGCGTTCGAGAGACAGGCGACGCAGCGGCCATCGGGCGCGCACAGGGGCGTCGGGGCGGCGCAGGCGGCCTTCGAGGTGCAGCCTCCATCGGCGCTGGCGGGCGCGACGCACTGGCCGCTCGCCGAGTCGCACACCAACCCGTCAGGGCAGGCCTCACAGCGCTGCTGGGGCTGCGGCCTCCCGCACGCGGCGAGCAGCCAGCAGACAGGGAGGAGGAGGAGCAGCAGCAGCGTGGTTTGGTAGCGGTGCGACACGTCGTGGCCTCGATGACTCCGGCCGGCCTGGGTCCAGAAAGTGTACCCGGTTCGCCCGCCAAGTGCGACGCTCCGCATCCCCAAGACGCCGACGAGGGAGGGACCATGGAGCTCGAGCTGACCGGGTTTGGCGAGTTTGAAGGCGTGGAGCTCTTGCAGAAGCTCCACCTCTTCCAGAAGCTGACCTTCGACGAGACGACCCGCCTGGGGTCGATCATTCAGTACGTCGACCTGCCCGCCGAGACGATCGTCATCGAGCAGAACGCGCTGGGCGACGCGCTCTACGTCATCGCCAAAGGCGAGGTGGTGGTCAGCCGCGACGCCGACGCCGATGGCCACCACTCGAAGGCCGAAGAGATCGGGCGCCTCAAGGACGGCGACCTCTTCGGAGAGATGTCGCTCATCGACGATCTGCTCACCAGCGCGCGCGTCACCACCGTCTCGCCCTGCCGGCTGCTCAAGCTGCCGCGCGACCGGTTCGAGGCCCTGCTGGCCACCGACGACAAGCTGGCGGTGAAGATCTTCCGCTCGTTCTGCCGGACGTTGTCCGACCGACTCAGGCGCACCAGCGGCATGCTGGCCCGGACGCAGGCACTGCAAGTAGCCATTCGCTGAAGGAGACCCCCGAGATGGAACTCGCGACCTTCAACCAGTTCCTCACCGCCGCCGTGAAGAACGGCTCGAGCGACGTGCACTTCAAGGTGGGCTCGGCGCCCGCGTTGCGCGTCAACGGCCAGTTGCTGCCCGTCAAGGTGCCGGCGCTGCAGCCCGAAGACACCACCCGCATCGTCAAGCACCTGCTCACGCACAGCCGCTACAAGGGCGCCATCGACGAGCTGCAGGACTTCGACACCAGCTACGCGCTCGAGGGCGTGGGCCGCTTCCGCGCCAACATCTTCCGCAACAAGGGGCACCTGGGCGCGGTGATGCGCTCGATTCCGCTGACGGTGCCCGACTTCGCCAAGCTGGGGCTGCCCAAGGTGCTCGAGAAGCTGTCGCAGGAGGAGCGCGGCCTGATTCTCGTCACCGGCATCACCGGCTCGGGCAAGTCGTCGACGCTCGCGGCGATGGTCAACTACATCAACCAGCACTACCGCAAACACATCGTCACCATCGAGGACCCGATCGAGTTCGTGCACCAGGACAGCTTCAGCCGGGTGACCCAGCGCGAGATCGGGCCCGACACGCCGAGCTTCGCCGCCGCGCTGCGCGCCGCGCTCCGCCAGGACCCCGACGTCATCCTCGTCGGCGAGATGCGCGACAGCGAGACCATCGAGATCGCGCTCAAGGCCGCCGAGACGGGCCACCTGGTGCTCTCGACCGTGCACACGCAGGACTGCTACCGCACCATCGGCCGCATCATCGGCGTCTTCCCGCCCGAGGGGCAGACCGGCGTGCGCAACCGCCTCGCCGAGAACCTGCGCGGCACCATCTCGCAGCGCCTGCTGCCGCACGCCTCGGGCAAGGGCCGGGCGGTGGCGGCCGAGATCATGGTGTCGACGCTCTCGGTGACCGAGTTCATCAAGGACCCCAAGCGCACCCACGAGATCACCGACTTCCTCGAGCGCAACCAGGACCTGCTGGGCACCCAGAGCTTCGACATGCACCTGGCCGCGCTGATGAAGGCGAACCAGATCACCCGCGAGACGGCGCTCGAGGCGGCCTCGAACCGCGCCGACTTCGAGCGGGCCCTGGCCTTCGAGTAGCAGGCGGCTACAGCGCGCGCTGCTTGAGCATCTTCATGAAGCCGTCTGACGAGTAGAAGGTCAGCTCGATCACGCCGACGCGCACCTTCACCCCGCTGGTGAGCGGCGCCGGCGTCTTGGCCGTCAGCTTCTTGCCGCCGACCCAAGTGCCGTTGCGCGAGCCCGCGTCGATGATCACCCAGCCCCGCTCGTCGGCCTCGAGCCAGGCGTGGAAGCGCGAGACCGAGTTGTCGTCGAGCACCACGTCGTTGTTCGAGGTGCGCCCCACCGTCACCCGGCGTTGAAAGGCGTTGTCCTTCGTCTTCTCGACGATCACCGCCAGCGGCTCACCGCCGCCGATGGACGGCACGGCGATGCCCGACTGGGTGCGGAACTGGTAGTCGTCGTCGTCGTCGCCGGTGGCGTCGGGCGGCGTCTCGGGCGGCTCGTACAGGAGCACCGGGCGCCCGGCCAGACGCGCCTCCAGCTTCCTGGGGTCGTCGGTGAAGCGATTGAACCAGGCGAGCAGCGACTCCGGCATCGAGTCGATTTCACTCTGAATCGGCGTCGGCGTCCAAACGTTCTTCGCCCTCACCGCGCATTCGCTCGCGGGCCTCGCGGCAGGCGCGCGCCAGCGGCGGCCTCAGCTCGGCGACGAAGGGCATCGCCAGCACCGCGTCGACGTAGAACGGGGCCTCGCGCGAAAAGAAGACGGCCCGGCCGAGGTCATCGAGCACCGACTGGGTGAAGCCCAGCAACGACGAGGCGCGGGCCCTCACGAAGTAGAGCGCGGGCACCTCACCGAAGCGCCGCAGGGCGGCCGACAGCCTGCGCTTGGTGGCGTACACCTCCCACTCCACCGACAGCGGCGAGACGGCGTACTTCAGCGACAGCCACTCGTAGAGGTAGGCCTCGGCCGCAGACTCGGGCGCCCGCGCGCCCATTCGGGCCAGCAGCACGTCAGGCGCGGTGACGCGCTCCGAGAGCGTCGTCAGCCAGCGCGACTCGCCCCCGCTGAAGCCCGCGCCGGTGAAGTCGGCCGAGGCGATGGAGTCACCGTGGACGAGCCTGACCAACAAGCCGTGCGCGGCTTCGCGGCCGGGCGCTGGTGGCGCCGCGAGGCACCTCGGCGGCGGGCCGCCCTCACGCGGCGAGACGCCCGTGCGCGCCCCCGGCGCCCCGGCGGGCCAGACGCCCGAAAGCAGCGTGTCCCAGTCGAGCCACTCGAGCGCGGTGAAGTGGCCGGCCCTGGCGCGGCGCCGGTAGACGCCCCACCGGTGGAGGCCGACGACGCCCAGGGTGTACGCGAGCGCGACCCCACCGGTGAAGAGCAGGCTCATGCGTCCTGGGGCGTCGACCCCGCCCCCGGCGGCAGGCCCTGGCCGTCTTCGTCTTCTTCGACCTGGCGCGTCGGCACCCGAAACTCCTCGCCGAGCCAGCGCCCGAGATCGATGGTGCGGCAGCGCTCGGAGCAGAACGGGAACGTCTTGTTCTCGGGCGGCAGCTTCACGGGCCGTTCACAGGAAGGGCAGCGGGGCGACGACATGGCCACATTCTGCCTGAATCGGCGGCCGAACGCGGCAGCAGCTTCTCGGGTCGCGCGCGCGCCGAGTAGGGTCGCCGCCGTGGCCCTTCGATCCCTCCTGCTCCTGGCCTTACTGGCGTCGTGCCGCGATGGCCTCACCCGCCGCGTCGATCCGCCTCCCCCGGCGCCGCGCTGCGGCGACGGCACCATCGACGACGGCGAGGAGTGCGACGGCTCGAACCTCGCCGACCAGACCTGCCTCACCCTCGGCTTCGAGGCGGGCCAGCTCACCTGCGCCGAGGACTGCCGGTTCGCCCGCACGCTCTGCACGAAGCGGTGCGGCAACGGCGTCATCGACCCCAACGAGGTCTGCGACGGCGTGCTGGGCGTGCCGGCGTGCACCACCTACGGCAGCAGCCACTGCGGCGACGACTGCCGGGTCGACACCACCAACTGCATCACCCAGGCCTTCGAGGCGGCCCCCGAGCTGACGACGACCAACGGGGGCCCAGCGGTGATCGCCGATCTGCCGCCGGTGGGCGTGCCCGATCTGGTGATGGCCGTGCCCAGCCGCAACCGCGTCGAGCTCTTCGGGTGGAACACCGTGCAGGGCTTCTCGGGCGCCACCAGCCGCAAGCTCTCGTTCCAGCGCACGCCCCTGGCCTGCCTGGCCGGAGACTTCAGCGGCGACGGCAACCTCGACGTCGCCACCGTCAACGACACCGGCGCCTTCGACACCTACGTCGCGCAGGGCGGCACCACCTTCGCGCTCCGTGAGCTCGACGGCGGCTGCGCGGGCGCGCGGCTGTTGGGCGTGGTGAAGGCGGGCGGGCAGCGCGAGCTCGCCGTGGCCTGGGGCTGTGACGCGTTCTTCACGCTCGAGACCGCGGGCGTGCGCCGCTTCGACGCGCCCGACGCCGGCCTGGTAGCGGTGGGAGACTTCACGCGCGACGGGCTGGGCGACGTGCTGGTGATCGACGGCCTGGGCGAGACGGTGACGATCTTCCCCGGCCCGGGCTTCGAGCGTGACGCGGGCCTGTCGCTGAGCGCCCTGCCCGCTTCGGTGGCAGTGGGCGATCTCGACGGCGACGGCGACGCCGACCTCGCCGCGGTGCTGGGCAGCGACGTGAAGCTCTACGAGAACCTGGGCGGCGCGTTCGCCGAGAAGGCCACCTTCGCGGCCCCCCGCGCGCAGGCGGTCGAGGTGCGCGACTTCGATCTCGATGGCGTGCCCGACGTGTTCTTCACCGCCGGCGACGACGTGGTGGTGCGCCGCAACCGGGGGCAGTGGGCGTTCTCGGAGTTCAAGCAGAGCGCCGGGGCCGGCACCCGCTTGAGCGTGGCGACCGGTGACGTCGACGCCGACGGCGATCTCGACGTCGCGGTCACCTTCTCGACGGGCCAGGACACCACCCGCACCGCCGTGGTGCGCAACCGGGCGCGGTGAACTGCACCGTCAGGCGCCGCGGGCCGTTGACGTCGAAAATCGTTGTGGTACTTGAGCGCGGCGCGCCGGCGTAGCTCAGCGGTAGAGCAACTGATTCGTAATCAGTAGGTCCCCGGTTCAAACCCGGGCGTCGGCTCCACGAAGAACGGCCCCGGGCTTCTCTCGCAGAGGTCCGGGGCTTCGTTTTTTCGTCGGGTGCGCCGCGCTTCCAGCCAGCAGTTCTGCTCATGCTTCACGGCGCTCCGTTGACGCGGCGTGGCGTCGGTTTTGGCTACCGAGCCCTGATTCACGCCCATACGGTGCCCGCGCTTTTCCGACGCCCTCGAAGGCGCCGGAGCCATTCACTGGAGCGAACAGACCATGTCCGAAGCGAACTTCATGCGGGTGCCGAACCCTGGGCAGCAGCGCAAGACCGTCTACACCGAGGCGATGGAGATCTTCGATCGCGCGGCCGACGTGATGGGCCTGGACCATCGCGTTCGCCTCGAGCTCGAAGAGCCCGACTACGAGCACATCTTCTACGTCACCACCAAGCTGAAGGACCGCCTGGTGCCGGTCGCCGCCGACGCGGCGCGCAGCTTCGCCGATCTGCAGGTCACCAAGGTGCGCGACCCGCACGGCCTCGAGCGCCTCGCCGACGGCAAGATCATCTTGAACGGCAAGGCCCT
Organism: Myxococcus sp.; assembly: GCA_014879945.1. Taxonomy (GTDB): domain Bacteria; phylum Myxococcota; class Myxococcia; order Myxococcales; family Myxococcaceae; genus Xiheimicrobium. Next base: position 4,153 of record JACSRE010000045.1, on the reverse strand, counting down.
GCTCGGCAGCGACGTGAACATCCGCGCGGGCCACCTGCGGCTCGACGACGGCACCGTGTACCAGCTGGTGCCCGGCGACACGCAGCGCTTCAAGGCCTACCGCGTGCAGCACAACCAGGCGCGCGGGCCCTACAAGGGCGGCATTCGCTACCACCGCGAGGTCTCGCTCGACCTGTTCAAGGCGCTGGCCGCCGAGATGACGTGGAAGACGGCGATCGCCGACGTGCCGTTCGGCGGCGGCAAGGGCGGCATTCAGCTCGACCCGCGCCAGCTCGGGAAGGAAGAGCTCCACACCATCTCGCTGCGCTTCATGTACAAGCTCAAGCAGCTGGTCGGCCCGAACATCGACATTCCGGCGCCCGACATCGGCACCAACTCCGAGATCATGGCGCTGTTCCTGCGGCAGTTCTCGGACGGCGAGCGCGAGCGCCACAACCAGCGCGGGGTGATCACCGGCAAAGACGTGCGCATCGGCGGCTCCGAGGGCCGCACCAAGGCCACCGGCCAGGGCGTCGTCTACACCATCGAGGACTACTACGCCGACCGCGGCGAGACGGTGAAGGGCAAGACCTTCATCGTGCAGGGCTTCGGCAACGTGGGCAGCTGGGGCGCGGTCATTCTTCAGGGCCTGGGCGCCAGGCTGCTGGCGGTCAACGACGCCGACGGCACCATCTACAACCCCGAGGGCATCGATGCGGTCGAGTTGATGAAGTACGTCAACGAGAACCCGAAGAACCTCAAGCGCTCGGTGCTGGGCTTCCCCGGCGCGCAGGTGATCAGCAAGGCCGACTTCTGGCAGGTGAAGGCCGACATCGCGATGCCGGCCGCGCTCGGCGGCGAGATCACCGCAGAGATCGCCGAGAAGATGAACGTGAAGCTGGTGGCCGAGGGCGCCAACGGCCCCACGACGCCCGAGGCCGACCGCGTGCTCGAGAAGCGGAAGATCGACCTCATCCCCGACATCATCTGCAACGCCGGCGGCGTCACGGTCAGCTACTACGAGTGGATTCAGAACAAGCGCATGGAGGCCTGGAGCGAGAAGGAGGTCGACAGCCGCCTCGAGCTCGCGCTCAAGAAGAACTACCGCATCATTCGCGACATCGCGCGCAACAACCCGCGCCGCACCGACATGCACGACAGCCGCCCCTACTGCATCGGCAAGACGGTCGACACGCGCTGCGCCGCGATGATCCTCGCGCTCAAGCGCATCGAGGCGCACTACATGCTCGAGGGCTTCAGCCAGTAACGAGGTCTTCCGCGTGGCGCCCTGGGGCGTCGACTCCACCCGAGTCGGCGCCCTTCGTCGTTGGTGCGCGCTACGGGCGGCTCAGGGTGCGCCCGTCGAAGCGCCAGCCGGCGGGCGTCGCGCACTCATCGCGCGTCGCGTCCCACAGAAACCCGAACAGGTGACCTGACACCCAGGGGTCCATCGTGGAGCAGTCGGCGATCGAGTCACCGCGGGCCGGCCCGACCGCCGACTGCAGCGCCGCGATCTGCCGCTGCGTCTCGGACAGCCGCGCCTCCCAGGGCACCAGCCGGACCAGCGGCCAGGCCAGGGCCAGCAGCACGCAGCCCGCGGCGATGAAGCGCTCGAGCTTCGCGGGGAGCAGCGCCAGCACCGCCCCCACCAGCAGCGAGGCGCCCACCAGCCCGGGGTGCACGTACCACTGGTACTTCTGCACCGGGAGGCTGAAGCCCACCACCACGCCCAGCCAGAGCGACGCGCCGAGCACCACGGCCTCGACCGACAGGCGCTCGAGCCTCGACCGAAACCGCAGCGCGACGCCCGCGAGCACCAGCGCGCCCACCGCCGGGCCGTACCAGCTCAACGTCGGGCCGACGTAGAAGAAGGGGTTGCGATCGGGGTGGTGCCGGCCCTCCGTCACCGACGCCAGCACCTGCTTCGACAGGTACGTCGAGAAGAACGGGCCCAGCCCGCGGCTCTCGCGCAGCCCGTCGAAGGCCAGCGCGCTCAGCACGATCAACGACAGCCCGGCGGCGGCGGCGGCCAGCGCGACCGACGGGCGCACCCAGCGCAGCGCCACCGCGACGACGAGCACCCCGACGAGCACCAACACCGGCGGCCCTTTCACCCAGAAGCCCGCCACCAGCGCCGCCGCGAAGAGGGCGGCCGCGCCGAGCACCGACCGCTCGGGCGTCGGCGTCGCGCCCGAGAGCAGCCCGGCGATCGCCCACAGGCCCACCGCGAGCGCCAGGGCCAGCGGCGCCTCGAGCATCGCGACCTGCGACTCATACAAGAAGCCCGGCAGCGTCAGCGCGCCCAGCACCGTGAAGCCCCCCAGCGTCGCGCCCTCGAGGCCGGCCACGCCCCGGCGTGAGACCAGCCGACTGGCGGCGGCGGCGAGCACCAGCAGCGTCAGGGTGGCGTAGACGCGGGTCAAGCCCACCAGGGCCGCAGGCGAGGGCCCGAACCAGCGCACGGTCAGGCCGTTGAGCCACAGGGCCAGCGGGGGGTGCTCCAGGAAGGGCTCGTGGGCGAGGGTCAGCTCGAGCCACTGCGAGAGCTCGCGCTCGGCCAGCTCGCGGCCCACCCGCGCGTAGCACCCCGCGTCGCCCCCGATGAGGAGCGTCGGCCCCGGCCGCACCCACACCACCGACAGGCCCAGCAGCAGCGCAGCGGCGAGGAAGAGGCGCGGAGGCAGACGCATCGGCCGCGGCCTTTCGCACGACGATCTCCACGCGGCAACCTGCCGCGAGCGGTCGCGCGATCGCCCAACTGCGCGCTTGTCATCGCCGGGGGCCTCTCCTACAAACCCTCGTCGTTTTCTCGTCGCTCGCTCGGAGGGGCATTGTCGACCTCGCTTCGTGCCTACGTCTTCCTGGATTCGCTTCAGCCGCAGCTGGCTGCTCACATCTGCACCACCTGCCGCGGCTACTTCCCCACGCCATACGTGGCCTCGCTCTTCATGGAGATCGCGCCCGGCATGGCGATTCACCGCCTGATGGACGTGGCGTTGAAGTCGACCAGCGTGCAGCCCGCCACCCTCGTCGTCGAGCGCGCCTACGGCATGCTCGAGCTGCACTCCGACGACAAGGGCGAGGTGCGCAGCGCCGGAGAGGCCGTGCTCAAGCACATGGGCGTCGCCGAGACCGATCGCCTCAAGCCGCGCATCGTCTCGAACACCATCATCCGCGCCATCGAGCCGATGCACGCGATGATCCTCGACAAGATCCGCTTCGGGTCGATGATCGAGCCCGGCCAGTCGCTCTTCATCCTCGAGTGTGAGCCGGCTGCGTACGCCGCCTTCGCCGCCAACGAGGCCGAGAAGGCTGCCAACGTGCGGCTGATCGACGTGATGACCTTCGGCGCGTTCGGTCGCCTCTACCTGGCGGGCAGCGAGTCGGAGGTCGACTCGGCCGCGCAGGCCGCCATCGCCGCCATTCAGTCCATCGCCGGCAAAGAAACGCCGTCGTTCAAGGACAAGTAAGCTGTCTCTTCTGCATCTCACCGCCGCACTGGTTTTCTTGAAGGAGTCGAACGCACATGGCTGACGCACTGGGAATGATCGAGACCAAGGGCTTCGTCGGAATGGTGGAGGCCGCGGACGCCGCGGTGAAGGCCGCCAAGGTCGAGCTCGTGGGCTACGAGAAGATCGGTGGTGGGTACGTCACGATGGTAGTTCGTGGCGACGTCGCGGCGGTGAAGGCGGCCATCGAGGCCGGCGCCCGTGGCGCGGAGCGCGTCGGCGAGCTCGTCTCGACCCACGTCATCCCCCGCCCGCACGTCAACATCGACCTCGTCCTCCCGCTCGGCCGCACCGAGCAGGCCAGGGCCGAGTCGGGCCAGAAGTAACGAAAGGCGCGCTCCATGCTGCTCGGCAAGGTGGTGGGCACCGTGGTGTCCACCCGCAAAGAGCCCACGCTCGACGGGTCGACGTTCCTCGTGGTGCGGGGGCTCGACACCGAAGGCAAGCCGACGTCGACCCTCGTGGTCGCGGTCGACGCCGTCGGCGCAGGCGTGGGCGAGGTGGTGCTGTACGCGTCGGGCTCCTCGGCCCGGCAGACCGAGCGCACCAAGGACCGGCCGGTCGACGCGGTGATCATGGCCATCGTCGATCAGCTCGAGGTCGGCGGCGCGCTCACCTACGTCAAGTGATGCAACGCCCCGCCAGTCGCCCGCCCCGCCCCACCC
>JACSRE010000164.1 GCA_014879945.1 Myxococcus sp. | reverse complement strand
CGGCGTCGGCGACCTCTGCGTCGGGCACGCCCAGGCGCCTGAGGCTGCGCCACACCATCGGCGCGTGCGACTGGTAGACCTGGGTGAAGGTGGGCGTCGGCACGCGCAGCGACCCTACACGTCCGCTCCGGCCGCTGTCTGTCAGCGCGGCGCGGTCGCCCGCCAGGCGTCCACGCCGCACCTCATCGCAAGGCCTGAAAGGCGCGCAGGAGCGCGACCGCCACGGCCGCCGCGAGGGTCAGGGCTCCGACGAAGACGAGCACCGCCAGCCCCTTGAGCCACTTGCTGTTGGCGATGCGCTTGAGCGTGGTGAGGGGCGCGGTGTCCTTCGTGGGGTCGGGCCTGGGCTGGGGCCCGGCGCCGACGCTCCCGAGGAGGACGGTGATGTCTTCCGCCGAGTGGCCCTCGGCGCGCAGGGTGGCCTCGATGGCCTCGGCGCTCTGCCCGGCGGCGTGCAGCGCCCGGACGCGCTCGAACAGGGTCTGGCTCACGCGACGCCCTTCGGCGCGACCGCGTCGATGAAGCGCGCTGACGGAGCGTCGGGCATCCACATGGCTGTGAGCGTACTCGGGCGGGGGCCGGCGCCCGAGGCCCTTCCCGAGCGCGAGCACGAGGCTCAGCGCCGCGAGTACCGCCGCCCACCGAAGCGCGTCCTCCTCCGCGAAGAGGCCGAGGCCCCCCCGACGAGAGGAGTCGCCTCCTCTGCGCCGTGGCCTGTGTCGGCGTCAGCGGGCGCCGAAGCGGTCGAACACGACGTCGCAGAACTGGAGGAAGGCCGTCTGGTGAAGCCCGGCGAGGTGCTGCGCGGCGTCGAGGGCCCGGGCGCGGTGCTCGCGGCGCCAGGGCTGCGGCGCGCCGGTCCTCCGGTGGACCTCACCCACCAGAGACCCGACGAAGCGCAGGTACGGCTCGAGGGCCTCGGGTGGCAGCTCGTCGACGCCCAGCTTGTCTTCCTTCGGTCCAAGGCGGGTGACGATGACGGGCCGCCGGCCCAGCCGCGACGCGCCGAAGCACGCAGGCGGGCGGGGCAGGGCGCGCTCCATCACCGCCACCAGGGTCTCGGCCGAGGGCTGCGACTTCACCATCGCCGCGCCGCGCACCTCTTTCACCTCGAGCAGCCACGGCGCGCCCTCGCCGCGCGTCAGCACCAGCAGGCGCTCGACGCCCAGCGAGCCGGTGCCCGCGAGGCGCCGGGTGACGTCGAGCACCTCGAGCGCGGCCGGCGGCGGCCTGCGCTTCACCGGCAACCCCGCCCGCCACAGCGCGAGCGCCGCCGGCACCAGCTTCACCACCTGTGCCGGCGCGGGCGGCGTCTTCTCTGGGGTGCGCACCAGCGCGCCGGTGTCGTCGAGCTTCTTCTTGAGCACCGCCTCGGGCGGGAGCGCGTTCACCTGCGCCACCAGCTGCTGCACGAAGGCCGGCACACCGACCGCGCGCCCCCGAGCGCCGGCGACGTAGCCGTCGAGCATGGCGTGGGCCAGCGCCAGCACCTGCACGCCCGACACCTTCAGCTCATCGCGCGCCAGCAGCGTCGAGGTGAGCAGCCGCACCACGTCGAAGGCGCACGGGCCCTCGAACGTCTCGTCGAAGTCGTTGACGTGAAAGGTGACGCCCCGCGCCGCGCGGAAGAGGCCCACGTTCTCGAGGTGCAGGTCGCCCACCAGCCACGCCCGCCCAGGCAGCCCCTGGAGCCGCCGTGCCTCTCGCCGCACCGCCTCGGCCCACAGCGGTGAGGCGCCGCGCAGGAACGCGAACGGTGAGCGGGCCATGCGTCGCCACTTGCGCTCCAGCAGCCCCGGCCTCCCCACCAGGCGGGACTGGTCTGCGTCGAGCTGCACCTGGGCCAGCGAGGGCGTCGCCATGCGGGCACGGTGTAGCCCATCTGCGCAACCCGGCAGGGTGCCGTGTTCACCCGAGGGGACATTCCCTCTCGCTGTGAATTCCGCCATGAAGGCCCTGATGCCCCGCACTTCTTTTCAGCTCGTGTTGCTGCTCGTGCTCACCACCGCCGCCTGCACCTGCGGCCCCCGAAAGCCCGTCAACGAGGCCCTCAAGCGTGAGGGCGAAGCGTGCTCGACCGACGACGGCTGCGAGACGGGCCTGTGTGACGGCGTGGTGGCGCCGGTGTGCGTGCGCAAGTGTTCGTCGACCTGCAACGCCGACGAGGTCTGCACCCAGCTGACGCCCGGGCGCTTCAGCTGCCAGCCCGACCAGCGCAAGCTCTGCCAGGCCTGCCTCATCGACAGCGACTGCCCGTACCCGGCCGACAAGTGCATCGTGGTGAACGGCGAGCGCGTGTGCGGCCGTGACTGCGCGTTCGACCAGTCGTGCCCCTCGGGCTACGTGTGCGTCAACGGCCGCGGCTCCGATGGCCAGTCGAAGGTGCAGCAGTGCTCGCCGATGGTGGCCAGCTGCGCCTGCCTGGCGCGGGGAGACCTGATGCAGCCCTGCGAGGTGTCGAACGACGCCGGCACCTGCCGCGGGGTGAAGACCTGCGACCTGGTGAGCAACGGCATCTCGTGCAGCGCGCCCGAGCCGCAGCCCGAGGCCTGCAACGGCCGCGACGACAACTGCGACGGGCAGGTCGACGAGGGCGCCTCGCTCGTCACCTGTGGCGTGGGCGCGTGCCGGCGCACCGTCAACACCTGCACCGACGGCGGCATCATCATGTGCACCCCCGGCGCGCCCATCTCGGAGCTCTGCAACAACATCGACGACGACTGCGACGGCACCGTCGACAACGGCTTCCCCATCGACAACGACGTCAACAACTGCGGCGGCTGCGGCGTGGTGTGCGCGCTGCCCAACGCGACGCCCACCTGCGCCATGCGCACCTGCCGCGTGCAGACCTGCAACTCAGGCTACGCGAACTGCGACGGGCTCGACCCCAACGGCTGCGAGGTGGCGACGGCGACCGACGCCATGAACTGCGGCGGCTGCGGCACCTCGTGCATGCGGCCCGGCAGCGTCTCGAGCTGCGTCGGTGGCATTTGCCAGTTCCAGTGCGCGGCCGGGTTCTACGACTTGAACAACGACCCGTCCGACGGGTGCGAGTACGCCTGCACCTTCGTGTCGGCGACCGACCTGCCCGACCTGAGCTTCGTCGACGCCAACTGCGACGGCATCGACGGCGAGGTGACGAACGGCATCTTCGTCTCGCCCTCGGGCGTCGACACCGCGGCGGGCACCCGCGCGGCGCCCAAGCGCACCCTCGCCGCGGCGGTCACCGCCGTCGTCACCTCTGGCAAGCGCGACATCTACGTGGCCACCGGCACCTACTCGGGCTCGTTGACGCTCACCGGCGTCTCGGGGCTCAACGTGGCCGGCGCCTACCACCCCACCACCTGGCAGCGCGCGACGGGGAACCAGGTCGTGGTGCAGGGCGGCGCGAAGGCGCTCGAGCTCGACTTCGCCAACGACGTGCTGGTGCAGTCGATTCGCTTCGAGGGCGGGCTCGGCAACCCCAACGCCTACGGCGCCTTCATCAAGGACTCGATGAACGTGCAGCTGCAGTCGCTCGAGCTGCGCGCGGGCAACGGCGCGCCGGGCCAGGACGGGCAGGTCGGCGACGCGGGCATTCCCGGCAACCCTGGCGGAGACGGGCGCAGCGGCTGCGGCGGCTTCGTCTTCGGCAACCCCTCCTCGTGCCTCATCTGGGGCAGCTGCACCTCGCCTTCGGCGGGCACTGGCGGCAGCAGCGCGTGCGGCGGGCCCGGCGCCAACGGCGGCACGCCCGTCTTCGGCGCCAGCAGCGGGGCCGGCGCGGCGGGCAGCATGGCGGTGAGCGGCGGCGCTGGCGGCCCGGGCGTCAGCGGGCAGATTGGCCGCGGCCCGGCGCCCAACAGCTCGAACGGGCAGATGGGGCCGGGGGGCACGGCTGGAGCCCTGGGCACCGGCGGCATCGCGGGCACCTTCAGCGTGGCGGGTTACCTCGCGAGCGCGGGCGGCGCCGGAGGGAGCGGCACCAACGCGAAGGGCGGCGGCGGCGGTGGTGGTGGCTGCGGCGG
>JACSRE010000101.1 GCA_014879945.1 Myxococcus sp. | reverse complement strand
CCTGCTCGAGAAGGCCTACGCGCAGTGGAAGGGCGGCTACGAGGCCATCGGCAACGGCGGCCACGCCAGCGCGGTGATGTCGGCGCTCACCGGCAAGAGCGCCTCGTGGAGCTCGTCGAGCTCGAACCTCAACGCGGTGTACGAGAACGTGAAGCGGGGCGCGGCGAGCAGCAAGCCGATGGCGGCGCCGACCCACGGCAAGGACTCGGGCGTCGACTACAACGGCACCGGCGTCTACGCGTGGCACATGTACACGGTGCTGGGCGCGTCCGAAGAGGCCGGCCAGAAGTACATCCAGCTCCGCAACCCCTGGGGCCGCAGCGAGCACGGCTCCGATGGCAAGGACGACGGCATCTTCAAGATGAAGCTCGAAGACTTCGGCAAGCTCTACCAGGGCGTGAACATCGGCTATTGAGCGCCGCATGGACCTCGCGCTGGCGCTGCACGACGCAAAGCCGAACGACACCATCTCGATTCCCGGCGGGCGGTACACGGGCGTGCTCGAGCTCACCAAACCGGTGACGCTGCTGGCGCGCGGCCAGGTGGTGCTCGACGCCAAGCACGCCGGGCCCTGCCTCCGCATTCGCACCGACGGGCTGGTGCGCATCTCGGGCTGCACCATCGTCGGCGGTGACGGCGGCGAGGGCGGCGGCGGCATCGCGCTCCTCTCGGGCAGCTTGGAGCTGAGCGACTGCGTGGTGCGCTTCAACAAGGCGCCGGCGTACGGCGGCGGCGGGCTCTACGTCGGCGGCGGCTCGGCGCTCGTCTCGCGCTGCCGCTTCGAGGCGAACACCGGCCGACAGGGTGGCGGCATTCTGGTGGATGAAGACGGCGAGCTGAGGCTCGAGCACTCCACCCTCATTCAGAACGCCGCGGTCGAGGGCGGCGGCCTGCGCGCCAAAGAGGGCGCGAAGGTGACGGTGTTCGCCTGCACCATCGCCGACAACAAGGTGGTGGGTGACGCGGCCAACGGCGCGGCGCTCCACGTCAGCGGCACCACCACGCGCGCGCCCACGGTGAGCGTCTCGAACTCCATCATCTCGGAGCGCGCCAGGGGGCCCAGCTGCATCTTCAACTGGCCCAAACACCCCGGCGCCCTCACCATCACCCGCTCCCTGCTGCCCGAGTGGAGCAAGGGCCTGGGCACCGACTGCCTCTACGGCGCCGCCGGCTTCGCGCTCGAGGGCGTCGAGCCGTACCTGCTGTCGGCGTCTTCGCCCGCCATCGGCAAGGCCGACCCCGCGGCCTTCGCGCCCGGCAGCAAAGACGTCACCGGCCGCCCGTGCGCGCGCGGCATGCAAGCCGACCTCGGCGCCTTCGCCTTCGCCCCGCGCAGCTCGAGCGCCATCGGTTACTGACGGCGGCCCAGGGGAAGGTAGAAGCTGAAACACGCGCCGGCACCGGGCTCACTGTCGAGCGCAACGAAGCCCTCGTGCTGAGCCGCCGCCCTCGTCACCACCGCGAGGCCCAGCCCCGAGCCCGTCTCTTTCGTCGTGAAGAGCGGGTCGAACACCCTGCGCTGCAGCTCGCGCGTGATGCCGGGGCCGTCGTCGCGCACGCGCACCACGGCGAACACCCCCTCTCTCGCGCCCAGCAGCGTCGCGGCCGCCCTGGCATCGAGCGTCACCTCATCGACGGTGACGGTGATGAGGCCCTGCGCCCCCACCGCGTCGCGCGCGTTCACGACCAGGTTCGTCAAGGCCTGCTGCAGCTGCACGGCGTCAGCGTCGACGAAGGCCTTGCTCTCGACGTGCCTCACCAGGCCGACGCCGCGTGGGAGCGACGGCCGCACGAGCTCGAGCGTCCGGGCGACCAGCTCGTTGAGGTCGACCTTCGCGCGCGCCCCCCGCGCGGAGCGGCCGAGCTGGAGCAACTGCGCCGAAATCTCGCCCATGCGCGTCAGTGCGTTCGTCGCGTCATCAAGCGCTTCGGCGCCCGCCTTGAGCTGGGTGGCGTCGATGACGTCGAGGCTCAGCTGCGCGATGGCGATGAGGTTGTTGAGGTCGTGCGCGACGCCGGCCACCAGCACGCCCATCAGCTCCACGCGTTGGAGGCGCTCGAGGCGCAGCTCGAGGGCACGACGGTCACGCTCCGCCCGAGACTGCGCCTCCAGCGCCTGAACCCGGTCGAACGCCGGCCCGAGCTGGCTCGCGAAGAGCACCAGCGCCTCGAGCTCGTCTTGCGTCGGCGGCACCACCCCCTCGTCGCCGAACGAGCCCACCCCGAGCGCGCCGCTGACCTCGCCCGCCAGAATCACCGGTACGTTGATGATGGTGTGGTTTCCGAACCTGGCCACCTGCTCCTTGTTGGTGCGGGGGTCGGTGCGCGCGTCGGTGACCACCACGGGCTTTCGTCCCAGGGCAATCTCCTCGAGCATTCGGTCTCCCCTCCGGGGAACCACCAACGCCGTCTCCCAGGCGACGCCTTCGAACACACCCGTGCCCGCCAGGACGCGGACGCTGTCGGTGTCATCGGGGTCGAACCAGGCCACCCAAGACGTGCGGTAGCGGGTCACCTGGCGAACAGCCTCGCCGGTCACCCGGATGAGGTCAGCCAAGGTGCGAGCTCGCTGGAGCTCTCCGGAGTGACGCAGCACTGCGTCGACGGGGAGCGCCATGGCTACCACTCTAGAGCTTCTGCACCCGCGCGTCAGTCGGTGGCGGCGTTCCTGACGCCCTGCGCGACCGTCGAGGCGATGGCCTTGGCGACGGCGATGAGGGGAATGATGACGAGCATGCCCACCACGCCGCCCAGGGTGCCGCCGACGCTGATGCCCACGATGACCGTCATCGGGTGCATGTCGAGGCTCTTGCCCATCACCACCGGGCTGATCACCATCGCGTCGATGAGGTGCACCACCACGTAGACCGCCACCAGCGCGCCCAGCGACGGAGCGTTGGGGTCGAGCAGCGAGAAGAAGAGCCCCACCGACGCGCCGATGAAGGGCCCCGCGAAGGGGATGACGTTCGCGAGGCCGAAGATGACCGCGAAGAGGAACGCGTTCGGCATGCCCAGCACGTAGAGCGGAATCGCCACCAGCACCGTCACCAGCAGGTTCTCGACCGCCGTGCCGATGAGGTACGACGAGATCTGCCGATCGACGCGGTCGATCATCACCAGCGCGTTCTCGAAGTGCCGGTTGGGCACGAAGGCCACCACGGCCCGCTTCATCGCCGAGCCGTCGAGCATCACGAAGAAGGCGATGATGAGCGCCAGCACCACCGAGCCCGCGTGCGAGGCGAGGTTGAGCGCCATCGCCGGCAGCCCTTCGACGAGGGCCTTGCGCTGCCCCTGGAGGAAGTGCCGCACCTTCTCGAACGCGGCGCGCCAGTCGACCTGCTTGTACTTCGCGCTCAAGGTGGCCTGCCAGCCGTCGAGGCGCTGCTCCAGCTGCACCTCGAAGGCGCTGCGCTCTCCCTCTTGAGGCGCCTGCTCGAGCCACGACTCCACCGACGGCCAGACCCCCGCGGCGACCACCAGCAACCCCAGGAGCAGCACGCCGAAGCAGATGCTCACCGACGACGACCGCGACAGCCCGCGGTTCTCGAGCCGGTCGGCCAGCGGCCCCGTCACGTAGGTGAAGAGCAGCCCCACCACGAGCGGCACCACCAGGAACCGCAGCACCCAGCCCACCGCGAGCACGCCGCCGAGCGCGAGGGCGAAGACGATGGCCCGCACCACCTTCTCGGCGAGCGTCGGCTGAGGCCGCGGAGGAATCAGCGTGCCGCGGGGAAACGAGGCGGCCGCGCTCACTTCGGCGCCTCGGCCTTCGCGGCGGCCCGCGAGCTCGCGCGCACCGAGTCCGAGACGTCTCGGAGCCGGGCGCCGGTGAGCCGCGCGAGGTTCCAGATGACGCGGGCGCCCAGGCGGCTGTTGCGCTCGACGAGCTGCTCGAGGTCCGACTGGAAGATGCCCAGCAGCACCGAGGGCTTGCGCACCACGCTGCTGGCCGTGCGCGGGACCGAGTCGAGCAGCGCGAGCTCTCCGAAGAACTGCCGGTCTCGCAGCGTCACCAGCGGCTTCTCGGAGCCGGTAGCTGGA